>JBAYGD010000022.1:0-52878 GCA_041666865.1 Candidatus Omnitrophota bacterium
GACGGCCCGGCACGTCCACCGGGTGACCGGGAAAAAGAATCTCTGCCTTTCGGGGGGGGTGGCCCTCAACTGCGTCGCCAACGGCAGGATCCTTCGGGAAGGGCCCTTCGAAAAGATCTGGATCCAGCCGGCCGCAGGCGACGCCGGTAGCGCTCTGGGCGCGGCGCTTTATGCTTGGTATCAGTATCTGGGGCATCCCCGGAAGGCCGACGGGATCAAAGACGCAATGAAAGGTTCCTACCTGGGGCCGAGGTACGAAAATGACGAGATCGAGAAATTCCTGAAGGCCAAGGGCATCTCCTATGCGAAGTATCCCGACGAGGTTTTGGCCGGCAAGGTCGCCGACCTGATTGCCTCAGAGAGGGTGATCGGATGGCTGAACGGCCGCATGGAGTTCGGGCCGCGCGCCTTGGGCGCCCGGTCCATCCTCGGCGACGCGCGCTCCCCGAAGATGCAGGAGACGATGAACCTGAAGATCAAATTCCGCGAGAGCTTCAGGCCGTTTGCCCCGTCTGTCATGCGCGAAAAGGTCGCCGATTATTTCGAGATGACCTGCGAAAGCCCCTACATGCTTCTGGTCACCGGGGTTCGCAAGGCGATTCGACGCGAGATGACGTCTGCAGAGTGCGGGCTCTTCGGATTGCAGAAGCTCAATGCCGTCCGCTCGTCCGTGCCTGCGGTGACGCACGTGGATTATTCGGCGCGCGTGCAGACGGTCACCGAGGAGCAGCACCCGGTCTACTATCGCGTCCTCAAAGAGTTGAATGACCGTCACGGTTGTCCGGTGTTGATCAACACGTCCTTCAACGTGCGCGGGGAGCCGATCGTTTGCACCCCTGAAGACGCCTACCGGTGCTTCATGCGTACGAACATGGATTATTTGGTGCTCGGCAACTGCCTCCTCGAGAAAAAGGAGCAGAAGCCGCTCGATAAGGATGTCGACTGGCTGAAAGAATACGAATTGGATTGATCGCAGAAAGGCACAAAGACATGATTGTCGACGAGATCAAAAAAATCAAGAGCGGGACCAAGGAGCTTCGGGAGTTTGGGATCACCTTTGCGGTGGCCTTCGCCTTGATCGGCGGCGTGATCTGGTGGCGGCATCACGCGATCCATCTCAACCTTTTTCTTCTGTCCCTTCTCTTTGTTTTTTTCAGTTTGACGTATCCCGCCATTTTTCTTCCGTTTCAGAAGGCCTGGATGACGCTTGCCCTTTTGATGGGGTGGGTGATGTCGCGGGTGATTTTGGGAATCCTGTTTTTTTTGACGGTCACGCCGATTGCCCTTTTCTTGCGCTTGACGGGTAAGCATTTTATGGCGCTTGAGCCCGACAATCAGGCGGCAAGTTACTGGCACCTTCGGCCGGAAGTTCCGTTTGACAAGACGTCCTGCGAAAAACAATATTAAAGGAATAGGAGCCTGACGATGGGAAAGCTTTCGATTTTGAGGGAATTTTGGGATTTTCTGAGCGTGCGTAAGAAATGGTGGCTGACGCCCATCATCCTGGTGCTGCTCCTCTTGGGGGCCCTGATCGTTTTTACACAAGGGTCCGCCGTGGCGCCTTTCATCTACACGCTGTTTTGAAACGCCGGACGCGGGAGGCCGCTATGAACAAGACGCGGCGGTACGCATTTAAAAGCAGGGCCATCACGTTTTGGGTTTCCCTCTTCGACGCGGCCGGGACGCTCCTGGCGGCCGCTCTCCGTTTTTTTCAGCCTCGTCTGGATCCCTCGCGCATCCGTCGCATTCTTGTCATCCGCCTCGACGCTCTTGGGGACGTCGTGATGACCCGCCCCGCGATTGCGGCGCTTTGGCGCGCTTTTCCGGGTGTTCCGATCGACCTGGTGCTTTCGGCCGAAAACGCCGTCCTCTTTGACGACGCCAAGGAGGTCCGAAATATTTTGCCGGTCACCGGGCACTGGTTTTCGCCGACGGCTTCTTTCGCTCAGAGGATACGGACTTTTTTACGCATCTTGTCCCAGATCCGGAAAGTGAAGTACGATCTGGCCATCGACTTCCGCGGTGATCTTCGCCACATCCTGCTCCTATGGCTGGCCGGAATCCCTTACCGGATCGGCTACGGCATTACGGGGGGCGGGTTTTTCCTGACCCGATGCGGTTCCTACTCGTTTGAGAGGCATCAGGTCGATCTGAATTTGGCGCTTCTCGAATTTTTGAGTGTGAAGGAACTGCCCGTGAACGAACCTTTCACTTATTCCGGCGAACGGAAGAGGCGATTTTGGAACCTTTACGGGGAACCCCTCGCTCGCCTGGGGCCCGTCAAAAAAATCGTCCTGCATGCGGGGGCCGGCTATCCGTCCAAGCGATGGCCTCCGGAAAAATACGATGAGCTGGTCCGCAGGATCCTCGAGGCGAGCCTCGGCCAGATCGTGCTGATTGGGACCGAGCACGACAGGGAGGTGTGGCGGGGGCCCGAGCAGCGCACCGACTGGGTCATCGACCTGCGGGGAAAAACCCGGGTCTGCGATCTGCCGATCCTTTACGACGCGGCGCAGGTTTTTGTCGGCGGGGATTCCGGGCCTGCGCATATCGCGGCGGCTCAAGGCCTCGAGTCCGTCGTTCTTTTTAGTGGCACCAATGACGCGCGCGTGTGGCACCCCTGGACGGTCCGATTGCACCTCCAGCGCCATTCGGTCGACTGTTCCCCCTGTGAGGAGCGCGTTTGCCCTCTCGGCCATCACGATTGCATGAACAAGATTTCCGTGGACGAAGTCTTCGAAACGATCCGCTCTGTTTTGACGGCACCCGACGGCCGGAACCCAACTCCTAACCGCGGTTCCGAGATCTGAGGCGAAGCATGAGCGCGCATCGTTTCCGTCATCAGATCGGCCTTGATGTCCGGATGCTCTCCTGCACAGGGATCGGTTCGTATCTGGCGGGTCTTCTCGGAGGTTTTGCGGCGACCGGAGCGTTCGGCGCGAAGGATTTTTGCCTTTGCGGGCCGAACGCCGAGACGGCGGTCTGGCGGGACGTCGCAAAAAAGAGTTTTACGGCCCCGATCTACTCGCTCAGAGAGCAGATCGAGTACCCGTCGGTTGCGGCGGGGTGCCGCCTGTGGCATTCCCCCCATTACAACATCCCCCTGGTTCGCCCTGCGGGCATGAAGCTCGTGACGACGATTCACGACCTCATTCACTGGATCTACCGCAAACAATTTTTTTCTCCCTTGCAGGGTTTTTATGCCGGACAGATGCTTCGGCGCTCCGTGAGAGATTCGGACCAAATCCTCACCGTTTCCGAACAGACCCGCCGCGACCTCGTGACCCATTTTCGTGCAGACCCGGAAAAAATTTCGGTGATTCCCGAAGGGGTCGGAGCCCGCTTTACGCAAGGGGATCGCCGCGGGGCCGGCGAGCGGATGAAAAGCCGATACGCCATCCCGGGCGATTACTTCCTCTACGTTGGCCTGCTCAAGCCCCATAAGAACGTCCTCTGGCTCTTTGACCTTTTTAAACGGCTCCGCGGTGAGGGAAAAATCCGCTCATCGCTTGTCCTCGTGGGCCGAAAGAACGAACGGTATCCGGCCGGTTATGAAAGGTATTCGGAAATCGAGAGCGGGCATGGTATCATTTACCATTCCGGGGTCGATTCGAACGACCTGGTCGAGCTTTACCGCGGCGCGTTAGCCCTCGTGCATCCTTCCCTTTATGAAGGGTTCGGGCTGACGCTTCTCGAGGCCATGGCTTGCGGGACGCCGGTTGCCGCTTTCCGCGCGGCATCGATCCCCGAGGTTTGCGCGGATGCGGCCTGCCTGGTTTCGCCGGGCTCCGAAGAGGAAATGACGCGGGCGCTCGAGCGCCTTGAAAACGAACCGTCTTTGCGCGAGGAGCTAAGCCGCAAGGGTCTTTTGAGAGCGGGGCAGTTTCGCTGGGAAGAAACGGCCGCGAAAACGATCCGTGTGTATGAGAAAGTACTGCGATGAAAGTTGCTCTGGTCCATGACTGGCTGATTCATATGCGGGGCGGGGAGAAGGTCCTCGAGGCCCTGGCCGAGCTGTATCCCGAGGCAGTGATCTATACGCTTTTTTACCGGCGGGAGACCCTCAGCCCGTCTCTGCAGAAGATGAAGATTGTGCCGACCTTCCTTCAGAGGGTCCCCGGCATCCGGAAATTCTACCGGTGGCTGCTGCCTTTTTTCCCCTGGATGATCCGGCGCCTCGAGATCGAGCCCGTCGATCTTGTGATTTCTACCAGCCACTGCGTGGCTAAGGCCGTCACAGTCCCTCCGGGGGCCCGGCACGTTTCCTATCTCCATACCCCGATGCGTTACCTCTGGGGTTTCCGGCAGGCCTATTTCGGCAGGTTCCCGCGAGTTCTGCGCTGGGGGATCGACAAGGTCCTCGACGGCCTGCGCCGCTGGGACCTCGCGAGCAACCGCGGGGTCGACGTTTTCGTGGCGAACTCGCGCAATGTCCAGACGCGCATCCGGGAGTTTTACCAGAGAGACTCCCGGGTCATTTATCCGCCGCTCGACAACGAGTTCTTCCGGCCGCTTGGCGAAAAAAAGGGAGATTATTACCTCGTGGTTTCGGCCTTTGTCCCCTACAAGCGCGTGGATATTGTGATCGAGGCCTTCAACCGGCTCGAGCGCAATCTCATCGTTGTGGGCCAAGGTCCTCTCGAGGACCGCTACCGTAAGCTGCGCCAAAGCAACGCGATTTCTTTCCTGGGAGGCGTGAGCGGAAAGGAATTGCGACAGTTGTATTCGGAAGCCCTGGCCGTCGTCTTTCCCACGGAGGAAGATTTCGGCATCGTGCCCTGCGAGGCCCAGGCCTGCGGCACTCCGGTGATCGCTTATCGGAAGGGAGGCTCTCTGGAGACTGTTTGCGCCGGCGTTTTCTTCGACGAGCAAACCCCGGAGTCCCTGATCCGGGCGGTCCATGAGTTTGAAAAAAAACAATGGGACGGCGCCGCGATTGCCGCTGCCATGGGAAAGTTCTCCAAAAACCGCTTCCAACGAGAGTTCGAGGCGTTGGTCCGTGAAGTCGCGCCGGAGGAGCCGTCTCATGGCGCCCGTTAAGAAGCAGAATCATTTTGTCTTTCTGACCGTTGCCGCCGACGGCCTGGCGGTTGTCGCGGGTTTTCTCCTGACCTATCTGCTGAGGTTTGTCTGGGGCGTGATTCCCAAGAGCCACGTTCCTCCTCTGGACGTTTATGCGCAGGCTCTCCTCGTGGTCGTTCCCGTCTATATCGCGATGTTCCGGGCCTACGGGCTTTACCAGGCTCACCGGCATGTGCGCAGAATCGAGGAAATTTTCCTGGTGGTCAAGGCCGTGACCTTCTCGATCGTGATCCTGATGGCCGTGACCTTTTTTTACCGCGAGCTCACGTACTCGCGCGTCTATCTTCTGCTGATGTGGGCCGTTTCCGTCCTCACGGTGAGTTTGGCCCGGTATTTTCTCATTCAGTGGGAATACCTGCGCAAACGGCGCAAAAACGAAATCACGCGTGTCCTCATGATCGGCGGGAACCGGAACGCCCGCCAGATCGTGCGCTGGGCGCGAAACAATGCTCACTACGGCCAGGAAGTGATCGGCGTGCTTGTTCGCGAGCCGGAACTTGTCGGCAAACACTTTGAGGGAGCGCCGATCGTAGGGGTGTGCGCGCAGTGGGAGAGTTTCATCAGTCATCTGAAGCCGGAGAAAGTCGTGCTCGTGGATCCGGCTTTTACGCGCGTTGAAATCACGGAGCTCGTCGCGCTCTGCGAAGAGCAGTGGATCGAGTTCAAGCTGGCGGCGGACTTTTTCGGGCTCATGACCCGTAACGTCGATGTGGACTACATCAGCACGGTCCCTCTTCTCGGATTCCGCGCGCTTCCCCTCGACGATTTCTGGTGCCGGTCCCTCAAGCGGGCCTTTGACCTGGTTGTCACTTCGGCGATTTTCCTCGCGACCTTTCCGGTCTGGCTGGCCGTGATGGCGGCGATCAAGCTCGATGACGGGGGACCGCTTTTTTACCGGCAGGAGAGGATCGGCCGCGACCTCGAGGGCTTCGAGGTTTTCAAATTCAGGACGATGCGCGTGGATGCCGAGAAAGAAACGGGGCCCGTGTGGGCCAAGCCCAATGACGCCCGCCGCACCCGGATCGGCTACTTTTTGAGGCGGTGGAACCTGGACGAGCTGCCCCAGCTTTTGAACGTCCTTGCCGGCCAGATGAGCCTGGTGGGCCCCAGGCCCGAGCGGCCGCACTTCATCGAAAAGTTCCGCGGCCAGATTCCGAGGTACATGACCCGGCACAAGGTCAAGAGTGGGCTGACCGGGTGGGCGCAGGTGAACGGCTTCCGCGGGAGCACCTCGATCACCGAGCGCCTGAAATATGATCTTTACTACATGGAGAACTGGTCGTTATTATTCGACATTGAGATCTTGTTCATGACTTTCGCAGCGTTTCGAAATGCCTACTAAAAGGAGTCCTATGACTAAAGCGCCGGTTTCGGTTTGTATCATTGCCAAGAACGAGGAGAAGCGGCTCGAGGCCTGCTTGGCCAGCGTGGCCTGGGCCGCGGAGATCGTCGTGCTCGATGACATGAGCACCGACCGGACCGCCGAGATTGCCCGCAAATACTCCGGCAAGGTTTTGCAGCGCGCCATGGATATCGAAGGCCGCCACCGCAATTATGCCTATGACCAGGCCTCCCAGGAATGGGTGTTGAGCCTCGATGCCGACGAGCGGGTGACTCCCGAGCTTGCCGAGGAGATTACAAAAACCATCGCCGAAGACCGCGGCGAGTGCGTGTGCTATTCGATTCCGATCCGGACCTTCATCGGAGACGAGTGGATCCGCGGCGCCGGCTATTATCCCGCGCCCAAGACGCGGCTTTTCCGGAAGGGCAAATTTCGCTACGAGGAGGCCCGGGTCCATCCCCGCGTGATTTACGAAGGACGCTGCGGCCACCTGAAAAGCGACATTCTCCATTACTCGTGTCAAACCCTCGAGCAGTGGATCGGCAAATTTAACCGCGAGACGACGCTCGAGGCCGACAAATGGATCCGGGACAAACGGAAGGTCCGCGCGGGGACTCAGCTGAGGAAGACCTTCGACCGTTTCTTCAAGAATTACTTTCTCAAAGAAGGCTGGAAATTCGGGTTTATGGGTTTTCTCATGTCGGTGTTCCACGGTCTTTATCAACTGCTCAGTTACGCCAAATACCGGGAAATGACCCGGGTTTGCAAGGAGAAATGAGGACGATGAAATCTAAAAAGCAACCGCCTCGAGGCGCCCCAAAAACGGTGGTGCCCTATTTCGATTTAAACCGTCAGTATCCGCTTTTTTCGCCCCAGGTCGAGCAGGCGGTCCTGCGCGTGATGCGCTCGGGCAAATTTGTCCTGAGCCCAGATGTGGAGGCCTTCGAGAAGGGTTTTGCCGAAAGCTGCGGCGTGGCAAACGGCATCGGGGTGGGGTCGGGTACGGACGCCCTCATTTTTGCCTTGAAGGCGGTCGGCGTCCGAGCGGGCGATGAGGTGATCGTGCCTTCTTATACGTTTGTCGCGTCGGTTTTTGCCATTTTGCACCTGGGCGCGGTTCCCGTTTTCGCGGACATCAGCGCGAAGACGTACACACTCGATCCTGCGGAGATCGAAAAACTCGCGGGGGCGAGGACCCGGGCCGTCATGCCTGTCCACCTCTTCGGAAGGATGGCCGACATGGAGGCCATCGGACGGATCGCCAAGCTCAAAAAGCTCAAAATCGTGGAGGATGCCTGCCAGGCCCACGGCGCGCTTTGGAAATCGAAAGGGCCGGGAGCGATCTCAGACGCGGCCTGTTTCAGTTTTTATCCGACGAAGAATCTCGGGGCCTTCGGGGATGGCGGCATGGTCGTGACGCGGAACGAGTCCCTGGCCCAAGTCACGCGGCGCTTGCGCAACCTCGGCCGCGCGACTCATTTCGACCACAAGGAGCCGGGTTGGACGAGCCGGCTCGACGCCATTCAGTCCGCCGTGCTTTCGGTCAAGCTTTCGTATCTTCCGGTCCTCAATCAGAAGCGGATCCGGGTGGCCGAAATCTACCGCAAGAAGCTTGCCTCGACGCCGCTTGTTCTGCCCCAGGAGACGCCGGGCTGCCGTCAGGTCTACCACATTTTTTCGGTCCAGGTTCCCGGGGGCAAGAGGGATGCCCTGAAGGCCTGGCTCGAAAAAAAGGGAGTCGGGACCATGGTGCATTACGCGCTTCCGGTTCACTGCCAGCCTTTTTATCTCGAGCAGTTCGATTCGAAAAGCGGCAGCCGGCTTCCGGTGACCAACCGCCTTTCGCAGGAGTCCCTGTCCCTGCCCATGTTTCCCGAGCTGACCCCGGAGGAAATCGACTATGTGTGCAGCACCATCCTGGATTTCTACCGGCAGAGGGGGCGGCGCAGCCGCGGAAAGGGACGCTCATGAAAAAGGCCTCCACGAAGATCGTTTTCATCGATCGTGACGGCGTGATCAATGTGGACCTGATCGGAGATTACGTCAAGTCGTGGAGCGAATTCCGGTTCGAGGACGGAGCCTTGGAAGCCATGAGGAGCCTTCAGGACAGCGGCTACGGCATCATCATTGTTTCGAACCAGGCCGGGGTGGGCGACGGCGTTTTCTCCGAGGATGCGCTTTGGGACGTGCATCAGAAAATGCTCGACGAGTTGGAGCGCGCGGGGATTTCGGTCTTGGACACTTATTACTGCCTGCACGGCAAGGAGGAGGGATGCCGGTGCCGGAAGCCTGCCACGGGTCTTTTTGAAAAGGCGGCGCATGACTACGCCTTCGAGCGGATGAAAACCTATTTTGTCGGAGACAAGGCCTCCGACATCGAAGCCGGAAAGCGGTTCGGCCTGAAGACGATTTTCGTCCGCACCGGGCATGGACGGACGGAGGAAAAAAAGCTTGCCGGCCATCTTCTGCCGGATGCGATCGCCGACGATTTGCTCAGTGCGGTGAGGATCCTCATCCCATGAACATCATGATTTTTCACGCTTCGGCGGGGCACGGCCACCGCAAGGTGGCCGAAGTGCTTGCGCAGGAAATCAGGCGGCGCGCTCGCCCGGACGTTCGGGTCACGGTGGAGGATTCCCTCGACAGCACGAGCGCGTTCTTCAAAAAATCCTACATCGGCACTTACCTTTTCGCGGTCACGAACCTGCCCGGGGTTTGGGGGTGGTGCTACGATGTCCTGGACAAGGCCCGCGTTTATGCCCTGGTCCGGCCTCTGAGGACCCTCCTGAACCGGCTCCAGGCGCGCAGACTTCTCGCGCGCGTGATCCGCGAGGCGCCGGACGTGATCGTCAGCACCCATTTTCTCACGGCCGAGCTGTTTGCATCGGCGAAACTCAGAGGCGCCCTGAAGTCCAAGCTGATCACCGTGATCACCGATTTCATGCCGCACACGTTCTGGGTGAATCCCGGGACGGATGTCTATTGGGTCATGGGCCGGGACGGAGCCGAGGAATTGCTGCGCCGGGGAGTCGATGCCGTGGCGGTGCAGGCGCGGGGCATTCCGATCGACCCCTCTTTCAAGCCGCAGGGGGGGCGGGACCGGATGCTCCGGAAGTTCGGTCTGGAGCCGTCGCGCTTGACCCTCCTACTGACGAGCGGGAGCTTCGGCCTTGGACCGCAAGAGGCGATCCTGAATGAACTCGCCCAGTTCAGGGACCGCATCCAATGCTTCGTCGTCTGCGGCAACAACGCCGCACTCAAGGCCGAGCTTGAAAAAAAGACCTTCGGCTTTCCTGTTCAGGTGTTCGGCTTTGTCGACTTCATGAACGATTTGATGGAAGCGAGCGACCTCCTCATTGCCAAATCGGGCGGTGCGACGACGACGGAGAGCCTGGCCAAGGGCGCCGCGATGGTCGTGCTTGCGCCGATTCCAGGGCAGGAGACCCGCAACGCCGAGGTCCTCAAGAAAAACAACGCCGCTTTTTTCATGGTTAGCCCTGACGAGATCCGGCCGATCGTCGGCACCGTGCTTGCGAATCCCGCGCTGCTCGAGGAGAAACACAAGAATATTGCCGCCCTCGCAAAACCCGAGGCGGCGTCTGATCTTGCGTCCTTCATTCTCGAGGGGCGTTTGCCGGATTGATGAAGAACATGGATGCGAAAGACCCCGTCGAAGCCGAACTTTTCTACCGCTTCCTCAAAGAGGAAGGGATCGGGGAGATCTACCGTACTCAAGAGACGCCGAAGCCTCAGGCGAACCCGGCCCCGGCTGCGGCAACAGGAGCGAAAAACGATCTCCTGATGCTTCGGGACACGGTTCTGAAGTGCGCGAAGTGTGCGGAGCTTGCCGCGACGCGCAAATCCGTCGTTTTCGGTTCCGGAAACGTGACGGCGGCGCTGATGTTCGTGGGGGAGGCTCCCGGCTACGAGGAAGACGTGCAGGGGCTTCCGTTTGTCGGTCCGGCCGGCCAGCTATTGACCAAAATCATCGAATCGATCGGCCTCGAGCGCAAGCAGGTGTTCATCGCGAACGTCCTGAAGTGCCGGCCGCCCCAAAACCGTACCCCCCAGCCCGAAGAGATCTTGAATTGCGAGCCGTACCTGCGCGAACAGATCGAGCGGATCAAGCCCCGGGTGCTTTGCGCGCTCGGGACCTTTGCCGCACAGACGCTGCTCAAGACCGGAGAGAATATTTCCAGCATGCGCGGCCGGTTTTACGACTACCACGGAGCCAAGCTGCTGTGCACTTATCACCCCGCCTACCTGCTGAGGAATCCCGGAGAAAAACGCAAGGTCTGGGAAGACATGAAGAAGATTCGCCAAGAACTTGGGGAGGCCGTCTGAACCCGGCGCTCTGCGCGGAAGTGGCGGTGCCTCTTCCCGTCATGAATCTTTTTTCGTATTCGATCCCCGAAGGAATGGAAGCCCTCGCGGTCCCCGGGGTGCGTGTGCGCGTGCCCTTCCGAAACACGGAAATGACCGGATACCTGGTGGGCAAAAGTGAAGCCCCTCCGGGGACGCGGACCAAACCCCTTCTTGAAATCCTGGATGACGCCCCGGTCGTCAGCGCTTCCGTGCTGGCGCTGACGCGCTGGATCGCGGACTACTACGGATCGAGCTGGGGCGAGGCGATCGAGAACGCGCTGCCGAAGTGGGTGAAATACGGGAAGAAGGCCGAGAGGATGCTCGAACGCGCCGAAAAATCCGCGCCGCCTCCTTCGGGCGCGGCAGAACTTGACCGGGTGCTTTCGAGAGATCAGGAGAAAGCGCTCGGAGTCATCCTCCGCCGTCTCGACGAGCCGTCCCCCCGGCCTATCCTGCTCCATGGAGTGACCGGCAGCGGGAAAAGCGAAATCTATATCCGGGCGATCCGGGAAATCCTCAAGCGCGGCCGCTCGTCGATATGCCTTGTGCCGGAGATCGCGCTGACCGAGCAGCTCCGGCTTTTTTTTCTGAGCCATTTCGGGCCGGAGCTCGAAATCCTGCACAGCAAGCTCAGTGACGGGGAGCGTTTTCTGACCTGGAAGCGCCTCGAGAAGGGCGAAAAGCGCGTCATCCTGGGGCCGCGCTCCGCCGTATTTGCGCCGGTTCCGAAGTTGGGCCTCATCGTCATGGACGAGGAGCATGAAGGCACCTACAAACAAGAGACTTCGCCGCGCTACCATGCCCGCGAGGTGGCGGCGTGGCGGGCCGCGCATGAAGGCGCCCTTTTTGTGATGGGGACGGCGACCCCGTCCCTGGAGACGATGCACGATTGCGAGACCGGCCGCTTCGAGCGCCTCGTCCTCTCGACGAGGATCGACGATAAGGCGATGCCGCAGGTGCAGGTCGTCGACCTCAAGGAAGCGGCGATGGACCACAAAAAACAGGTGATCCTCGCGCCGCGCCTGGCCTCTGAGATCGAGATGAACCTAAAAAAAGGGGAAGGGACTCTGCTGCTTTTGAATCGCCGCGGTTTTTCGACCCGCGTCCAATGTCCGTCCTGCGGCAACACCGAAAGCTGTCAGTCCTGTCAGGTTTCGCTGACCTATCATCAGGAGGAAGACCGCCTGCTTTGCCATTACTGCAATTTCAGCCGCCCCGCTTCAGGCGTTTGCTCGTTCTGCCGGACCCCGGTCCTCAAATTCAGCGGCTTCGGCACGGAAAAAGTGGAAAGCGAAACGGCCCGCCGGTTTCCCGGCGCGAAAATTGCCCGGATGGACGCCGACAGCGTTCGTAAAAAAGGATCCCATGAAGCGATCCTGAAAGCGTTCCGCGAACGCAAGATCGACATCCTGATCGGGACGCAGATGATCGCCAAGGGCTTTGATTTTCCGCACGTGACCCTCGTTGGGGTGGTGCTGGCCGACGTGGGCCTGAGCCTGCCGGACTTCCGTTCGGCGGAGCGGACCTTCCAGCTTCTGACGCAGGTGGCGGGACGGGCGGGGAGGGGCGACAAGCCGGGCCGGGTGATCGTGCAGACTTTTTCGCCGGAGCACCCGAGCATTCTGTTTGCAAAAAAGCACGATTATGCGAGCTTTTACGAGTACGAAAAAGTCCAGAGGCAACAATACGGATATCCGCCTTACGGGAAGCTCATCAACGTCATTATTCGAGCCAAGGATGAAAAAAAAGCGTATCAGTTTGCAAGGGCCGTGCGCGACGCCGTTCGTGAGCAGATCACCACTCATAGACTCCCGGCGACGAAGGGTGAGGAGGCACAGAAAGGTTTCGGAAAAACAATTAGCGCCGCTTGCGTAGACGAGGAGATCGGCGCACAACCCGTGAGGTCTGCGAACTCCGAGCGAAGCAGGCGCGTTTTGGAGAAACCTTTCTGTGCCGACTCAATGCCACCTGTGGGAACTGAACACGAGATCGAGATCGTGGGGCCGGCGCCCCTGCCGTTTTATAAGCTGCGCGGCCATTACCGCTGGCACGTCATGCTGAAATATCCGGAGAATCCCGCGATGAGCGCCGCGGTGGCCGGCGCGGTGACGCAACTCAAGAAGCCCTCAGGCGTCGCGTACGCCCTCGACGTCGATCCCGTAAACATTCTGTGATATAATTTTGCCCATGGCGATTCTAAGAATCCGGGTTTATCCCGATCCGGTGTTAAAACAAAAGGCGCAGGAGGTGACCGATTTTGGCCCCGCGCACCAGCGTTTCTTCGACGATCTCGTCGACACCATGTTTGAAGCGGACGGAGTGGGTTTGGCCGCTCCCCAGGTGGGTGTTTCCGAGCGCGTGATCGCGGTCACGCCCGTGACCCGGCGTGGGCATGAGATGGTGATCGTCAATCCCGTCATTCTCGAAAGTTCCGGAAGCGAGCTAGGCCAGGAGGGATGCCTTAGCTTTCCTGGAGTTTACACCGATATCGTTCGCATGAAAAAAATCAAACTGCGGTTTCAGGACCGCCGCGGGGAGACGCACGAGTCGGAAATTCGCGACTTTCTCGCTCGCATCATCCAGCATGAAATGGACCACCTTGAGGGAGTCCTCATGATCGACCGGGTCGATTTTGGCCGCCGCGAGGCCCTTTTGGAGCAGTACGGGCTGGCCGGATGACGTCATGAAAATCGTTTTTTTTGGATCCTCCGATTTTTCAATTCCCTCCCTCGAGGCGTGTCTTGACTGCGGAGCTCAGGTGTCGCTCGTGCTGACGACCCCCGACCGCAGGAAGGGGCGAGGGCTGAAAGAACTGCCGACGCCGGTCAAACTTTATTGCCGCGACAAGGGCGTTCCGGTCATTAGCCCCGAGAGTCTCAAGGTTTCCGGACCGCTCGAGCAGGTCCGCGCACTCGAGCCGGACCTCTTTGTGGCCGCTTCCTACGGAAAGATCATCCCCGCCGGATGGCTGAAGGTGCCGAAGGCGCGGCTCAATGTCCATCCGTCGCTTCTTCCCAAGTACCGCGGCGCCGCGCCCGTCCAGTGGGCCCTCTTGAACGGCGACGCCCTTACCGGCGTCAGCATCATGGACATCCATGAGCGGCTCGACGCGGGGGATATTTATTTGCAGAAGAGCATTTCCCTTGATTTGGCCGTCAACGCGGAGGAATTGACACGCTTGCTCGCGGAGCTGTCGCGCGTCGCCCTGGCCGAGACCCTGCGCGATTTTTCCGGCGGGCGGCTTCAGGGCCGGCCGCAAAACGAACAAGAAGCGGTTTACGCCCGCAAGCTTGAGAAGTCCGACGGCCTCATCGACTGGGCGCAGCCTGCGCTCCGCATTCACAATCAGGTTCGGGGTCTTGCCCCGTGGCCGGGGGCTTTTTTCAGGGATTCCTCCGGGGAGTGCGTTCAAGTGCTCCGTTCCCATGTTCTCCGGGAGGAGTCCTCGGAGGGCGGCGGCGGCACGATTCTGGGGATCCAAAAGGATGGGACCGTTTGGCTTGCCGCCGGCACCGGGGCTTTGGCGATCGATCGCGTCCGTCCGCCCGGGAAACGGGAGATGACAGCCGCCGATTATGTCCATGGCAAACGGCTCAAGACCGGCGGGAAGGTGGGCGCTGCATGAAAGTCCTCCATCTCAATACGCACCTGAATATGGGAGGGATCACCAATTACATCTTGAGCCTGACCGGTCCACTGAAGGATTTGGGGTGCGAAACCTATGTCGCGGCGGGAGGCGGGGAGATGTCTCAGACGCTTCGAGACGCGGGGGCAAAAGTTTTCGAAATTTCCGTCAAGACGAAGAACGAATTGCATCCGAAGCTCTACGGGGCGATCCTACAAGTCATCCGCATCGTCCGGGAGCATCGCATCGACCTTCTGCATGCCCATACGCGGGTGACCCAGGTGCTGGCGTTTTGGGTTCAGCGTTTCACCGGGATTCCGGTGGTTACGACCTGCCACGGTTTTTACAAGCGCCGGCTTGGGCGCCGGCTCCTCGGGGCCTGGGGCGACCGCGCCATCGCGATCAGCGAGCCGGTCGGGGCCCACTTGCAAAACGATTTCAAACTGCCGCCCTCTAAGGTCCGGCTGGTCAATAACGGGGTGAATATTTCCGAGATCGACGGTCTGTACCGCCAATTCGACCCTCTCGCGGAAAAAAGGGCCTTTGGTTTCGACCCGTCATGCCCGGTCGTCGGAGTCGTCGCGCGGCTTGTCGCCGACAAAGGGCACGAGTATTTGATTCGGGCGATCGCGCGTCTGCGGGATATTTTCTCCGGCATCCGCCTTTTGATCGTGGGCGACGGCCCTCATCGCGCGGCGTTGGAAAAACTGACGTTGGAGCTGGCTCTCGAGGATGCCGTCCGGTTTACGGGCAATTTGGTTCGGCGCGATGTGATACGGGCTCTTTCGGCGACGGATATTTTTGCCATGCCGGCCACCTGGCGCGAGGGGTTCGGGCTGAGCATCGTCGAGGCCATGGCCTGCTATAAACCCGTCATCGTGACCAACATTTGGTCCTTGAACTCGCTTGTTCAGAACAACGTGACGGGTCTTCTGATCGAGCCCAAGCAGGTAGAGCCGCTTGCGGAGAGCATCGCTCTGCTGATCCGCGACGAGGCGATGCGGCGGCGAATCGGGCACTCGGCGCGGGAGATGACCGAGCACTTCTTTTCCATTCCGCGCATGGCCGCGGAGATCCTCCAGGTGTATCACGAGATTCTTGACACGCCTTGAGGCCTGCTTATAATACTGCGAACTAATCCAAGGAGGGTGTCATGTCAGTGCGTGTCGGAATCAACGGTTTCGGAAGAATCGGAAGACTTGTGTTTGCGGCCATGGCCGAACAGGGACTTTTAAAGGATTTCAACGTGGTGGCGGTGGTGGATATTACCACGGATGCGAAATATTTTGCCTACCAGCTCAAGTACGATTCGGTCCACGGGAGATTTAACGGGACTCTGGCGACCGAGAAAAGCTCGGCCGCGGCCGCCGAAGACGACGTCCTCGTCGTCAACGGCAACAAAATCCGCTGCGTGATGGCGACCAAGACGCCGGACCTTCTGCCCTGGAAAGACCTGGGGGTGGATTACGTGATCGAGTCGACGGGGCTTTTCACCGAGGGTGAAAAAGCTGCCCTCCACCTCAAGGCGGGCGCGAAGAAGGTGATCATTACGGCGCCGGCCAAGGGCGATGTGCGCACTTTCGTCATGGGCGTCAACGAGCAGGACTACGATCCGAAGGCGCACCACCTCGTTTCCAACGCGTCATGCACCACCAACTGCCTGGCCCCGCTCGTCCATGTCCTTCTCAAAGAAGGCATCGGCATCGAAACGGGTCTTATGACGACGATCCACTCCTACACGGCCACACAGAAAACGGTGGATGGGCCTTCCAAGAAGGACTGGAGAGGCGGCCGCGCGGCGGCGATCAATATTATCCCGTCGACTACCGGAGCGGCCAAAGCCGTGGGCGAGGTTCTGCCCGCGACGAAAGGCAAGCTTACCGGGATGGCCTTCCGGGTCCCGACGCCGAACGTTTCGGTCGTCGATTTGACGTTTCGCTCGGTCAAGGACACTTCGATCGAGGAAATCGACGCTCTGCTGAAGAAGGCCTCGTCGAGCTACTTGAAGGGGATCCTCGATGTTGCGACCGAAGAGGTTGTGTCGACGGATTTCATCCACTGCAAGAGCTCCTCGATTTACGATTCGCTGGCGACGCTTCAGAATAATCTCAAAGGGGAGAAGCGGTTTTTCAAGCTGGTCTCCTGGTATGACAACGAGTGGGGCTATTCGAACCGCGTGGTCGACCTTTTGAAGCACATGGCCTCCAAGAGCTGAGTGAAAATCGTTTTTCACTTGGGCTGGGTGTCCCCAAAGGACGCGGGTAAACGCGCCTTTAGGGACATCCAGATCCGGGAGCTTTTCCGGGGCTATTGTGAACGGATCTCCAAGTTTAGTCCGTGCGCGCAAGAGTCCCTTAGCGGTCTAGCGTTTCCGGTTCCGTCGGGTGAACAGGTTTGGCTCTGTCACCGGGGGCCTGGGGCAAAGATTCTTTCCTCCGAAGATCTCAGCGCCTCCCTGGCGCGCGCTCAAAATGAAGGGACCCGCGTCCTTCGTGTTCTGATCGGCGGAGCCGACGGTTTTTCTCCCCAAGAGATACGGCGCCTCGAACCCCGCTTGCTTTGGTCCTTCGGGCCTTTGACTCTGCCGCATGAGCTTGCGGCCGTAGTGGCCGCCGAGCAGATGTACCGCGCCTGGACCATCCTTCGCCGCCTTCCGTATCACCTCGGGCATTAATTTTTTGGCCCTTTACTTCCGCCTTCAAGCGATTTATGATGAAGAAAAATATTGATTTCATACACGGGAGGGAGTCATGAGCGCGTTGCGCATCGAAAGGCCCGAAGTGAAGCGGAAGAATAATGTCACTTGGATCCTTCTATCTGTTTTTGTCCTGCTGGTTGTCGCCGGAGCGCTTTTTTGGTTCTTATGCACGGGAACACAGTGTTTGACCGCCCCCCAGTCGCCTGTAGATCCGTTTGAAATCACCAATTTTACCGGTAAGCCCGAGTTCTACCTGGCGGAGAAAAAATCCTGGATTCCGGCCATGCGGAGCGGCGTCCTCACGAGCGAAGACAAGATTAAAACCGGCCCGGGCGAAGAAGTCGATTTGAGGATCCCCGACGTGGTCTTTCTGCGATTGAAAGAAAATTCCATTTTGAGCGGAGCCCGTCCCGGACGGTTCGAAAAAGCCGGCGATAAGCCCGTCTACCGTCTCCACTTGATCCAGGGCGCGCTGATCGGAGCCACCGAACCGGGTTTCCGTGATAAGGCCGAGTTGCGCATAACCACGGCCGAGGCGGTGACGAACGTCCGGGAAGGTATTTTCGAAATCCGTGAAAAATCGCCCGTGAACTGGATCGGGGTCCTCAGGGGAATGACGCAGGTTGGGAGCCGCTCGAAGTTTCCGAAGGGCGCGGTGGAGGTCCTGCCGCTTCAGTGCCTCGAAATCAAAGGCAGCGAGGCCGCGACGAAACCCGCCCGGATTACGCCCGAGGAGTGGGATCACATGAAGGAGGGCTACGAGTTGATTCAGCGCGGGGCCGCGCACGAGGCCGAACAAATCGATTTGGCCCGGAAGGCGGGGACGCTCTTTGACAAGGTCTTCGATCATGGGACTTTTTATACGCCCAAGGTCGGGTACGCGACCCGTGAGTTTGCCGGGACAGACGACGGCGCCGTGGTCCTGACGATCGAGTATGACGTTTTCCCGAGGGATTCGTTCGTCGGCATGTACCTGAAAACCCGGGAATTGGACCTTCGCGAATACAGCGCGCTCGAGTTCGAGGCCCGGCTGTCTCCGGATACCGACGGCCTCAAGGAGATGCAGATCGAGATGAAATCCAAGGGATCGGTCGCGAGGCGGCTTTCGGCGAAAACATTCGACAAGCAATGGAAGGCCTTGAGTTTTCCTCTCTCGGCCAACAAGTCCACGCCTTTGCAGGAAATCACGTTTTTGTTTGCCCATGACCGGGTGGGGGAAACGATGAAGGGAATGGTGGAACTCCGGAATCTGAATTTGGTCAAGAACCCCAATCTGCCGCCTCCCGAACCGAAAGCGGCCGCTGCGCCTGCACCGGCGCCTGCACGCGCGGTTGCGGTTGCGCCTGTTCCTGCACCGGCTCAAGCAAGCGCCGAGACCTACAAGCCCGACTCCATCATCGCGGATGTGAAGAAGGCGGTTGTCGTCGAGCCCTCGGCGGTATCCGCCGGGAAAAGCGCTCCGGCCGCGGTGAAAGCTCCACTCCCTCCGAAGGGCGAAGACTATATTCCCGACGATTTTTGATCCCGCGTTCAGGCCGGGGGTGAGCCGTGAAAATTGTTGTTGCGGGCGGTACGGGTTTTGCCGGATGTCCGGTCGTACGGCGTTTGGCGCAAGACGGGCATGATCTCCTGGTCCTCTCACGGACCCTTCCTCGAAGTGAGGCTTCCGCATCGATCCGCTTCGCTCTCTGGGATGCGAAGACGCCGGGGCCCTGGGTGGCGTGCCTCGAAGGCGCCGGCGCTGTCGTCAACCTGACCGGTGAGCCGATCGCGGCCCGGCGGTGGACCGCTCTCCAAAAACAAAAAATCCTGAGCAGTCGTGTGGACTCGACCCGCGCTCTTGTTCGGGCCATCGGGCAGTTGCGCGCAAAACCCCCGCTTTTGATCAACGCATCGGGCTTGGGCTATTACGGTGATACGGGCGGCGTGCCGGTGACTGAGAGCCAGGGCCGCGGGTCGGGTTTCTTGGCCGATGTCTGCGGGGCGTGGGAGCAGGAAGCTCTGGAGGCTCGGGCAACCGGAGTTCGCGTTGTTCTTTTGCGGTTGGGAATGGTGCTCGCCAGAGATGGGGGCGCTCTGCGGAAAATGATCCCGCCCTTTGTGTTTTTTGCGGGAGGGCCACTGGGAAGCGGCAGGCAGTGGATGTCTTGGATCGAGCGCTCCGAGATGGCCGGGGTCATCCGGTTTGTGATAGAGCGCGCGGAGCTTGAAGGGCCGGTCAATGTCTGCGCCCCCGGGGCCGTGACGATGGCCCAATTTTCGGCCGTGCTTGGAAAAGTCATGGACCGGCCTTCTTGGCTGAAAGTTCCTGAGAGTGCCCTCCGCCTTCTTCTGGGGGAAATGGCGACGGTGCTTTTGACGGGGCAGCGAGCGGTGCCCGAAAAGCTGGAGCGGGCGGGATACCGTTTCCGGCATCCGGAACTGGAGCCTGCCTTGAGAGCGATGCTCTGCGAAGGCGCTTCATGAGATGAAGCCAAATGACGATGAACTATCAGAATTTCAACCCGCTACGGAGGAGATCATGGCCACAAAAGTTCTGAGGAAGATGTCTTCGGGGAAGGTTAGCATTTTTAAAATCGAAAACCGCCGGGGCTATGCCGCGGTCTGCCTGAAAAACCTGACGGAGGGCCGCACGCCCGATGAAGCGTTTTACCGCATGGTGAAAGCGGTGAAGCGCGCCGGATATCGGCTCGACGGCCGCGTCCCAAGACCGCGATAGGGGAGACATTCTGAAGGGGGCAGGCTGTGTTCCGGCACCGTTCGGCCCGCCCCACCGTGGCGTGCCTCACTCGCGCTTACGGCCTCGTTTTTGCACCATGGAACTCGGCCTCCAGAGCGTGCCTTCACGCAGCCTGTCCCCTTCAGGAAAGCATGATCCTCCGGAGGCCTTATTTTTTTCGCAAAAGCGATGGCAGGGGAACGACTTCGTAGCCCTCTTTCTCAAGACGCGGAATTTCTTCAGATAAGACTCTCAGCGTGACCTCCCGGAAGTGTCCGATCGCGACGGCGTAGCCCTGGTCGGAGGCGATCTGGGCGGTCTTGCGGATCATTCGTCGGACTTCCGCGGCGTCATCGATATTATCGAGGAAGACATCACGCTTCAGGAAGGGGATGCCGACGCTGGCGGCGACTTCGGGGGCGACAGTTTTGAGCGTGGTCCGGCTGTCCAGAAAAAAGAGCTTCCGGCGGTTTAGCTCCCGAAGGACGATACGCATGACACGGCTGTCTTCCGTGCCGGCCGATCCCATGTGGTTGTTGACGCCCGTGAGAGTCGGCACGGTCGAAATATTTTTAGCGATGAGATTGATGATCTCTTGATCGGACATCTCGCCCTTGATCAGTCCCGGCCCCGGGTCCTTCTTGTTATGCGCCTCAAGCGGCAGATGCAGCATCACCGTTGCGCCCATCCTGCGGCCGAGCATGGCGTAGGGGGTCGAGAAGGCCAACTGGGGTAAAATCGCGTACGTGACTTTATTGCCCAGCGAGGATAAAAGGTTCCGGTGCGACTTCGTTTGGCCGATATCATCGATGACGAAGGCAATCTTCGGTTTTCCGCCGGCCTTGAGAATGGGTGCCGGCGGTATGGCCGCCGGGAGCCGGACAGCGGGCGGTTTTGCCGCGGGAAGCACTACGGGCTTGGTCACGGTGACGGCTTTTCTGAGCGGTTTCGCGGGGCCGGCCGGCTTTCGGGCATGGGTGAAATGGTAGAGGCCGAACCCGACTCCCAGGATCAGAACCCATGTCAGGATAAGGGATTGCTTCTTTTTGAGCTTACGGAGCCACTTGGCAGGGCCGTTCGGCCACTGCCATTTTCCCCTTTTTGATTTTCTACGCCTTCGTGCCATACCGCGTCCCCCGTTCTTATCATTCAACGGCTATATGCCGGAAAAGTTGATGCGGTCCGTGAGACAAACTATCAACCTTTTTAGGATATCGGCCGATAAATCATCAGAGGAGAAATTATGGACGGAGGTCTCATGAAAAAGCGTATCCTGATTGTCGACGACGAAGAATCCTATACGGATGTTCTCAAGATCAACCTCGAGGATACCGGTGCCTATGAAGTCCAGGTGGCCATGGAGGCGCCCTCGGGCTTGGCCCTTTTGGAGAAGAACACGTACGATGTGATTTTGCTCGATATTCTCATGCCCAAGATGGAGGGCCACGAGGCGCTCGAAAAAATCCGCAAAATATCGAAGATCCCCGTTATTATCATGTCCAGCTACATCACGCCCCAACAGCAAAGCCTTGTCATTAAGGCCGGTGCGGCGTCAGCCTTCCTCAAGGATCAGCCCTTTGATGCGATCCACAGCATCATCAAACGGGTGATTGCCGGCGCAGCCAAAGCCTAATCGGCAGTTCGGGGCCCGAAGTTGACTCTTACAACCAAGGAGCCTTGCTATGAAATCCCTGCGGAATATTTTCTACTATTCGATCCTTCTCACCGTTTGGAGCACTCTTGGCGTGCCGAAGCCGCTTTTTGCCGAAGACGCTCTCCTCGTGAAGCAGATCCAGGACCTTGCGGGACAAATGAGCCGGATGCAAACCATGGTCTCCGAAATGCGGGGAACCATCGAGAACCAGGGACGGCAGATCGTGCAGCTCCAGGAGCTTGCGGCTGCAGGGCCCTCGGGCCGCGAGATAGGCGCTGACGGCCGGGACAGCTTTCAAAAAAATCTGGAAAGCCAAATCGGCGATTCCGGAAAATGGCTCCGTGGGCTGAAGTTCTCCGGGGATTTGCGTTTGCGCTATGAGGGGATAGCGTCGCCCAAGGGCTCTAACGTCAACGACCGGAACCGGTTCCGGTTCCGCCTCCGTTTTGGATTCGAAAAGACATGGAGCGACGAGATTAAAGCCGGATTCCGCCTTGCCTCCGGCGCGCGTCAATACAATCCAACCTCGACGACGCCCGGCTCGATCGATACCGCCGGCGCTGTTACGACGACCAATCAAACACTGATGAACAATTTTGATCACAAAGAGATCAATATTGACCGCGCCTACGCGACTTATCTGCCCCGTTGGGCCAGGAGCGGACCGGTCGAGAAGTTCGAAATGACGGCCGGGAAATTTGCCAATCCCTTTGAAGAGGGTTCCACGATGATGATTTGGGACCGCGACGTCGCGCCGGAGGGTGCCTATGAGCGCCTCGAGGGCAAGATCCTGAAAAGCGAACGGCTGAATCTCGGAGCCACTCTGACCGGCGGACAAATGGTCCTCCAGGAAGGCCTCGCGACCGGCGCTGACGCACAGCTGTTTGCCGTTCAGGGGGGATTGAGGCCGGAGTGGAGTCCGGAAGGAGTGCAAAAGCCGATAGCCTTCAAAAATTTGGCGAGTTGGTATTGGTTTGACGGAATCACGAAATCGGGGAATTATGTCTCGGCGGGCTACAATCCTCTGCAGGGTCAGGACCTCGCGGCGGGAGGCTTCAAGGTTTTCGAGGTTTATAATGAAGTCAGCACCGAATTTCCGAAGTGGAAGGTCCCGCAGGTGGCGCTCTACCACGATTGGGCGCGCAATCTCGACGAGAACGCCTTGACCAAAGTGACGGGAGGAGGGCAGGACACCGCGTGGAGCTCCGGCATGAGGTTGGGGAAGGCGCAGAAAAAGGGAAGCTGGGAGGCTGCCTACGAATACTACTGGATCGAGGCGAACGCGACGCCTTCTGTTTTTTCGGATGCCGATCTCGGAGGGACGAACCGGTGCGGGAGCGCCCTGAAATTCTATTACGCGCTCTCGGACGCGATGAACGTGGGCACTTCGATGTTCTTCATGGACCGGCTTCTTCAGAGCGACACCAGCTGGGGGACTGACCAGAGGCGGGACACTTATCAGATCGATTTGAACTGGAAATTTTAATTTTGTTGATCCATCCGTGATTTTGCTTTAGGGTGAAACGATGAAGCTTCGATGGGCGATGATCTTGGCGGCGTGTTTGGGGGCGGCGGGATGGGGGGGGGCCGCCCGGGGGGCGGAAACTGTGCACGAAAAGCCGGCAGAATTGATCGCCCAAGCCCGCGTCCTTTTCGAAAAAGGCAGTTGGGACGCCTCACAGGATATTTATCATCGGGCGGCTGTCAGCCCGCGGATCGAAGATCGCATCAGGGCGTATGAAGGCTTGGTGGAGCTTTACAGTAAGCTAAAAATGACGAAAAAGGCGGCGGGTGTGAAAGCGGCCCTGGAGAATGAGAAGGCCCTCCTATTACGGCTGGTGCCCACCGATCCTTCTTTTTACCGGAAGATCAAAGTCAAGAAAGGCGACAGTTATGCCCGCGTGGCCGCCCGCGAGAAAGTTAGCCGGAAGTGGCTTGAAATGGCGAACGCCGGGCGGACTATCCGTGCAGGGGAGGAAATCCTGGTTCCTGACCGTCCCTTCTATCTCGTGGTCCGTAAGGACGAGCGCAAACTCTACTGGTGGCGCGGCGCGGAAGAAATTCTGAAAGTCTATCCGGTGTCGATCGGTAGAAAAGAAACTCAAACGCCTGAAGGAGAATATCGGGTCATCGAAAAGGTCGAAGACCCGGTGTGGTACCGGGAGGGGAAAATCATTTCGGCGGGGGATCCCAAAAATCTCCTCGGAACCAGGTGGATGGGTCTGGACGTCAAGGGCTACGGAATCCACGGGACGCGTTACCCCGGCAGCATCGGAAATGCGGTCAGTCATGGCTGTGTCCGCATGCTCAACCGGGATGTCGAAGAGCTGTTCGAGTGGGTGCCTGTCGGCACTGTCGTGGTGATCCAGTCTTCCTAAAATGCCATGACCCGCCTGCCTTCGTTCCTAGGCGTAGCGCCTTCATCGCGCAAAAGATAGCAACCGAGTGCTTGCCCGGCACCGAAATTGGATTTTTCCTCCTTTTCTCTTGACGAACCGCACCTTTTTTTCAAATAATACACAAAGCAAGCTGTGACCGCCAGTAAGTGATGACGGCACGGCTCATTTCAGCGCACCCGAGTCGCGGGGAGGTAAGGGTTTTGTCCACCTGGATGCTGGCGAGAAAGAAGCAGGAATCTCAGATCAAGAGCTGGAGTGTCATCCTCACCGCCTATCCCCGCATCGGTTCTCGTACCGATCTTTTTCAATTGCTTGCGTCTCTTTTCCCTCTGTCGGTGGAGGAAGCCGAGGAGGTCGTTAGCCACGTGCCGATCGTTCTGCTCGAGGGCGTGGCCCTTTCTCTTGCGACCGAGCTCAAAAAGCGTCTTGCTGCTTGCGCCGCTGAAGTTCTCATTACCCAGGACTCCGCGCTGATCCGAAAATGTTCCAAAGCGTCGTGGCAGGAAACTCCGAAGGCCATGTCTCTCCAGGAAGAAACGGAAACTCCCGCTGATTCGTCCGAAACTCCCGAAGCTCGCGAAACGACCGAGGATCCTCCACGGGCCTTAGAGCCCGAAGAGGCCCTCCGTGAGACGCAGGCGGAAGCGGCGAGCACGGAAGATCACTCCCAGAAAATATCGGCGCTTGAAAATACCAACCTCGATCTCGAGGAGTCTCTTCGAGAGCAACTGCGCAAGGCCCAGGAATGGCGCGCCAAGTTTTCGGTCGTCGACGAACAGTTGAGAGCCCAGATTGACGCGAACGGCCGCCTGCAGCTTGAACGCGACGAGATGGAGTCGCGGACCGTTGAGTTGACCGGCGGGCTCGAATCTCTTGTCCGCAAGCACCGGGAGCTCTCCGACGTCAAACAAGAGCTTGAGCAAAAGACCGGGCAGCAAGCATCCGAGATTGCCGCGCTCGCCGAGGAACTCGCGAAGTCCCAAAAATTTCTCGAAGAGGCGTCGGCGCGCAGTCAGTCCGCCGAGCAGAGCCTCGAACAAGAAAAGGGCATTGCTTCCGAGAGGGCGATGGGGATTTCGGACGTGAGCCGGGATAACCAATCGCTGCGGGAGTCGCAGGCAGCGCTCACCAGGAGGACGGCCGAGCTCGAGGAAACTTGCCGGAATTTTGCGGAACGTACGGAGGATCTTGAGCGAACGCTGGAAGATCGCAACCGGCTGATCGCAGAGCAGGAGGCGCAGAACCGTCAGGCGGCCTTGCTTCAACGAGATTCTGAACATGAAAGCGCAGAGCGCGGCGAGTCTTTAAAATCGCTCGAGGCACAGATGGCGGCGCTCGAGGTGCAGCTATCTGAGGCGCAGGAACTTGCCCGCAATCACCGGGAGTTGTCCGAGGCCAAAGAGGAGCTTGACCGTAAAGCCGCGGCGCAGGCGTCTGAAATTATCGCGCTCGGCGAAGAGCTTGAGAAGTTACGAAGGGAGCATGAGGAGTCTGCGGCCCGCAGTCTGGCCGCACAGCGAAGCCTCGAACAGGAAAAGGAGCTTGCCGCCGAAAGAGCGGCGGAGATTTCCGCCGTGAGCCGGGAGAATCAGTCCCTCGAGTCGTCGCGGGCGTCCCTGGCGCGGCAGACGGCTGAGCTCGAAGAGAGCTGCAGAATTCTATCCGAGCACGCGAAAGTCCTCGAACAGTCCTTGCGAGAGCGCGATCGCCTGATCGCCGATCATGAAACGCAAGCCCGTGAGGCAGCGCTGCGCCAGTGCGATTTGGAGCGTGAAAGCGGGGAGCGGGGCGAAACGTTGCAAGCGCTCGAAACGCAGGTGGAAGCGCTCGAGGGACGTCTTTACGAAGCCGGGGACCTCGCGCGCAATTGCCAGGAATTGACGGATGCGAAGCAAGAGCTTGAGCAGAAAGCCGCCTCACAGGCATCCGAAATTGCTGCGCTCGGTGAAAATCTGGCGCAGTCCCGGCGGGATTTGGAAGAATCGTCGGCGCGAGGTCTGGCTTTTGAACAAAACCTCGAACAGGAAAAGGCTCGTGGCTGCGAACGGGCGACGGAGATCTCGGCGGTTCGGCGGGAGAACCAGGCGCTCAGGGAGTCTCAGGGAACGCTGGCGAATCGGATGGCCGAACTCGAAGACACCTGCCGGAATTTCGCCGCGCATGCACAGACCCTCGAACGGTCTCTGGAAGAGCGCGATCGCCTGATTGCCGAGCAGGGGGCGCAAAGCCGGCAGGCGGCGCTGCGCCAATGCGATCTGGAACATGAAAGTGCTGAGCGAGCCGCATCGCTGAAATTGCTCGAGGCGCAGCTCGAGGCCCTGGAGGCTGCGCTTTCAGAAGCCCAGGACCTTGTCCGCAAGCACGGAGAATTGTCGGCCGCGAAAGAGGCGCTTGACCAGAAGGCTGCCCGGCAGGCTGCTGAAATTGACTCGCTCGGCGAAGAGCTTGCGAAGTTACGCCGGGAGCAGGAGGAAGCCTCGGAGCGCAGCCTGGCCGCCGCGCGCGAACGCGAAGAGGAAAGAGCTCAGGCCATTGAAAGAGCGAAGGATCTCCTGGCCGCGACCCGTGAGAACGAGGCGCTCAAGGCCTCGCAGCAAACCCTTGCGAAAAGGACGATCGGGCTCGAGGAGAACTGCCGGAATTTGGGCGTCCGGGCCGAAGCCCTCGAGCAGTCCCTGGAAGAGCGCCACCGCTTGATTTTTGAGCTGGAGGCGCAGAGCCGTCAGGCGGCGCAGCGAGAGCGTGAGATGACCCGCGAAAGCGCCGTGCGCGAAGAATCGTTGAAGGATCTTGAGTCGCAGATCGAGGCGATGGAGGTACGTCTTAGAGAAGCCCAGGCCCTTGCCCTTAAACACCGCGAATTGTTGCATCTCAAAGAGGAGCTCGAAAGGCAATCCGCCCTGCAGGCGTCTGAAATTGCGGCGCTCTCAGAGGGGCTTGCCAAAAGGACGGCCGAACTCGAGGAGGTGTGCCGGAATTCCGCTGCGAGCAGGGAAGATTTTACGAAGTCCCTGGAAGAGCGCAACCGGGTGATCACCGAGTTGCAGGAGCAGAACCGCCAGGCGGCACTGCGCCAGCGTGAGTTGACCCGTGAGAGCGCCGAGCGCGGAGAATCCTTGAGGGAGCTCGAGTCCCGGCTCAAGTCGCTGGAGGACCGTCTTTCGCAAGCGCAGGTCTTTACCCGCAAGCACCAAGAACTGTTGCAGGTCAAAGAGGAGCTCGAGAGGCAATCCTCCCTGCAAGTGTCTGAAATCGCGGCGCTGACCGAAGGGCTTGCAAGGGCAAGGCGCGATCTGGAGGAGGCCTCGGCCCGCGGTCAGGCCGTTGCGCGAGCCCGCGAACAAGAGAAGGAAGAGGCACTCGAGCGCACAGAGGAGATACTCGCTCTGACCCGGGAGAATCAATCGCTCAAGGCATCGCAGGAAGCGCTTGCAAAAAGGACGGCCGAACTCGAGGAGGCCTGCCGGAATTCCGATGCGCACAGGGAAGTTCTCGGGCGGTCGCTTGAAGAACGCAATCGCTTGATCACGGAGATGGAGGAGCAGAACCGTGGGGCTGCGTCGGATATGATCGATTTGACGCGTGAAAACGCTGAGCGAGCTGAAGCCGTGATGCGGCTCGAGGCGCAGGCGGCTGCGCTGGAGGCTCGTCTTGCAGAATCTGAGGCCGGACTTCGCGAGGCCTCCCAGGCGCGCGAGCGCGAGCTGGAACGGCGGGAACATCTCGAATCAGAAAACGTCAGGATCCGTGAGGAGCTCGAGGCCGTTTCGATCCGGGAGCGCGCAGCGGTCGAGCGGATGGCCCGGCTCGACGAGATTTTGGCCTCGCAGGAAGTTAAGCTCCGTGAGGAAACGGCACGATTGGACCTTTCGCAGTCCCAAGCGGAAACATTGGCGGCTCAAAATCAGGAGCTCGCCGGGGATCTCGAGGCCTCCCGGCAGGCCTGCCGGGACCTGGAGGCGCGCAGAACGTCGGAATGGGAAGAGATGACTCGTGCGGCGGAACAAACGCTTGAGCAGTATCATCGGGCCCAGAAGGATTACGAGGCCGAGCGGCAACTGCGTGAGGCGCTCGAAGAGTCCGTGGCGAAAGGCACGCGCGAGCTTGAAGAGTTCAGGGCCGGAGAGCCGCAGCGGCTCCGGCAGATTGAAGAGCTCAAGGCGAAAGCCGAGGATCAGGGCCGCTCTCTCGAGCTGCTCGAGAAAGAGCTCGAGAAGGAGCAGGATAAGGGAGCGGAAGCCGAGGAGCTGCGGCGCAAGCTCGCCAAGCATTTGAGCGAGGAGCGGGATCTGCGCGAGGCAGCCGAGGCGAAGGGAGGCCTTGCCCGGCAGGAAGCGGAAGATTTCCGTGCCCGGACCGAGGAGCTCACGGTGTTATCCGGCGAGATGGCAAAGCAGGTTTCCCGTCTCGAAGAGGAACTGGGGGTGTCGGCAAGTCAGTGGCAAAAGATGGAGCAGGAAAAACGTGCCCTCCTCGAAGCGATCGATTCCAGAGACGGAGCGCTCAGCCGGTTGAATACAGAAATCGAATCGATGCGGACGAAAGTCGAAGCCCTCGAGGCAAAGTCTCTGGAGGACAGGAACGGTCACGAATTGATTGCTGCCCGGCTTAAGGATGCGGAGAAAAGGCTGCTTGCGATTTCGGGTGAGAGGGAGCAGCTGCACCAAGATGTCCGGGAGCTGACCCGCCAGCACCATGATCTCGAGGAAGAGATCCAACGCCGCGAAGAAGCTCTCCGGCAGGCCCGAGAGCAGGCCGAATTTCTCAATCGTCAGTTTTGCGTGATGGAGGCGGAGCGCGACGCGGAATGCTCCCGCCGGACCCTTCTGGATACGAAGCTCGCCGGGATGAAATCGGACTTGGAGAAATCGACGACTTTATACTGCGAAGCGACCGACCGTCTGCATAACCTCGAAGAACTCCGCGGGCAGCTTGAGGCGGAACTCGAACGGCGCGAGGGGATCATTCTCGGCCATCAGCAGGGAATCGCCCGTCTCGAGGATGAGAAAGCAGGGCTTATGGGGCAAGCGGAGCAGCTCCGTGCGGCGAACGAGGCGGGGGCGGAGGCTCGCAGGGACGTCGAGGCGAAGCTTGCGGCAGAGGCAGCCGGGAGTGACAAAGCCCTCCGGGAACAGGAACAGCGGATCGCGGAGCTTGACGAGGAGCTTGAGCGGCGCAGTGCGGCCTTGCGCGAGCATCAGCAGAGGGCGGCCCGTCTGGAGGAAGAGAAGGCTGGCCTTACAGGACAAGTGGAACATTACGTGGCGGCTCATGAGGAAGAAACGGCGGCCCGGCGGGAAGCCGAAGAAAAGATCATGCAGGCGGCTTCAGAGCTCGAGCGGATGAAGGCGTCCCAGGCGAGACAGAGTGAGCAGGTTCTCGCGCTGGAGGAAGATCGAAGAAAACTTGAAGCCGGTCTCGCGGAGCGTAACGAGGCTTATCAGGGACTGGCGCGGCGGATCGCGGAGCTTGACGCGGAGCTTGAGCGGCGCAGCGCGGCCTTGCGCGAGCATCAGCAGAGTGCGGTCCGTCTTGAGGAAGAGAAGGCCGGCCTTGTGGGGCAAACGGAGCATCTCCTGGCGGTTCACGAGGAAGAAACGGCGGCCCGGCGGGAAGCCGAAGCGAAGATCATGCAGGCGGCTTCAGAGCTTGCGCAGATGAAGTCGTCCCAGGCGAGACAGAGTGAGCAGGTTCTCGCGCTGGAGGAAGTTCGCAGAAAACTTGAAGCCGGTCTCGCGGAGCGTAACGAGGCTTATCAGGGACTGGCGCGGCGGATCGCGGAGCTTGACGAGGAGCTGGAACGGCGCAGCGCGGCCTTGCGCGAGCATCAGCAGAGGGCGGCCCGTCTGGAGGAAGAGAAGGCCCGCCTTGTGGAGCAAACGGAGAATCTCCTGGCGGCTCACGAGGGCGAAGCGGCGGCCCGGCAGGAAGCCGAAGAGAAGATCATGCAGGCGGCTTCAGAGCTCGAGCGGATGAAGGCGTCTCAAGCGAGACAGGGTGAGCAGGTTCTCGCGCTGGAGGAAGTTCGCAGAAAACTTGAAGCCATTCTTGCGGAGCGTAACGAGGCTCATCAGGAACGTGCGCAGCAGATCGCGGAGCTTGACGCGGAGCTTGAGCGGCGCAGCGCGGCCTTGCGCGAGCATCAGCAGAGTGCGGTCCGCCTGGAGGAAGAGAAGGCCGGCCTTGCGGGACAAGTGGAACATCTCCTGGCGGCTCATGAGGGCGACGCGGCGGCCCGGCGGGAGCTTGAAGCGAAGATCATGCAGGCGGCTACAGAGATTGATGCGGTGAAGGCGTCTGAGGCGAGACAGCGTGAGCAGGTTCTCGCGCTGGAGGAAGTTCGCAGAAAACTTGAAGCCATTCTTGCGGAGCGTAACGGGGCTCATCAGGAACGGGCGCGGCGGATCGCGGAACTTGACGAGGAACTCGATCGGCGCAGCGCGGCCTTGCTCGATCATCAGCGCAGAGCGGCCCTCCTCGAGGAGGAGAATGCCGGTCTCGTGGCGCAGGTCGAGAATCTTCTGGCGGCTAACGAGGGGGAAGAAACGTTCCGCCGGGAAATCGAAGCGAAGTTCAAGGACGCCGCGGCGGAGATTGATCGGCGCGGCGGATCTGTGCGCGAACAACAGCAGACCATCGTCCGGCTTGAGGAGGAAAAGGACGGGCTTTTGGGGCAAGTGGAGCGCCTTCTGGCGGCCCATGAGGCTGAGACGGAAGCACGGCGCGCAGTCGAAGAGAAGCTTACGGAGACGGCCTCCCAGCTCGAGTCGCTCAGAGAGTCTCAGACAAAGCAAATGGAGCAATCGCAAGCGATGGATGCCGCGTGCCGCAAACTCGAAGAAGAACTCGCGGAGCGCGACTGGTCCCTGCGGGAGCGGAGACAAAAGATCTCGGAGATCGAGGAGGAACTTGAGCGGCGCGGCGCAGCCTTGCGCGAGCATGAGCGGGGAATCACCCGTCTTGAGGAGGAGAAGGCCGGGCTCTTGGGGCAAGTGGAGAATCTTTTGGCGGCTCATGAGGGTCAGACGTCGGGGCGGCAGGCAGTGGAAGCCAAGCTTCTCGAGGCGGTGGCGGAGACGGAGAAAATGACAGGGGCTCGCTGGGAGCTTGAAGCCCGCTGTCAGGAGCTCGAAGCTCTCCGTCACAAGCTTGAGGAAGATCTGACGGCCAGGGATGAAGAAATCCGGGATCAAGGGGAGCTTGTGAACCTCCTGACGGGCGAGCGAAATTCCCTACGGGCCGAAAAAGAACGCCTGGAGAAGTCCGCCGTTCTCGCCGAGAGAAAAGAGCTCGAGACGAGGATCAACGAGATTATTGCGGGGCGCGATGCCGCGAATGCGTCCATCGAGGAGTTGACCGTCAAGCAGGGATGGCTGGATGCCAGCCGCCGCAAGCTTGAAGAAGATCTTGCACAGCGCGAAACGGCTTTGCAGGAACGCGCTCTGAGAATCGCGGCGCTCGAAGAGGAGCTCGGGCAGCACGGAGTCATGATTCGCGACCATGAAGGGCAGGTGGCCCGGCTTTTAGACGAAAAAACAGGACTGGCCAAGCAAGTCGAGAACTGCAAGGCCGTGATTCATGCGGAATTGACGGCTCGCAGGGATTTCGAGGCGAAACTGACCGAAGCCACGGTCGAGCTGGACCATTTGAGGCCGTCGCATCGCTCATTGGCCGCAGCCCGACAGAAGCTCGAAGAGGATATGAAGCTTTTGACGGCCGAGAGGGATCGCCTGAACGGCCAGCTTCAGGAGAGGTCCCAAACCGTCTTGCAGTGGATATTCCGCGCGGAGGAGCTCAATCAGGAGATCGCGCGTTTGAAAGCCTCTCACGTCAGCATCGAACCTCTGATTCGCGATGCTTCCCGCCGCAACGCCAAAAAGGGAAAGCCTTTTCCGCCGCTCTAGTCTTCCTGTCCCGCCTGCCTTATTGCCTCAGAAGTTTGCGCCAATTCTTCCGCGGAAGCGGTTTGAGCATTCGCGAAATTGAGATCGCGGACGCTGTCCATCGGAATCAAATGAACGTGGGTATGCGGGACTTCGAGACCTGCCACCATGACTCCGACGCGCTTGCAGGGCACGGCTTTTTTGAGCCGGACAGCGGCTTTTTTGGCAAAGCGCATGAGGGCGCAAAGTTCTTCGTCGGCGAGAGCGAAAAGATAATCGCTTTCTTTCTTGGGAATGACGAGCGTGTGGCCCCGCTTGACGGGACGGATGTCCAGGAAGGCGAGGTGGTCTTTGTCTTCCATGACCTTGTGGCAGGGGATCTCTCCGCTGATGATTTTCGTAAAGAGGGTCGGCATTTTTTCTCCTTGTTGGCGCATGGCGGTCAGGATGACACGGGAAACGGCCTCATAATGCAATGATGGTTTGAGCTTGTCAACCCCCCTTCCGGGATTGCATAATGCTCCATGCGACACACGAAGGCCGTCCGGCAAAACATCATCGGGATCGTCTATGATTTCGACGGAACCCTTTCGCCGCACAACATGCAGGAAGATACCATTTTCCGCGAATGGGGAATCGGCCGCAGCATGCTGTGGAAGAAGTCTGACCGGCTTGTCCGGCAAGGCTACGAGCGGACGCTGGCCTATCTGAAGCTCCTGATCCACGATCCCGTTTTTCAAAAGCGACCCCTGGACCGCGGCAAACTGCGCCGCCTCGCTGGGCGTTTGAGCTATTTTCCGGGTGTCCCCGGCTACTTTGACCGGATCAACCGTTTCTTGAGGTCTCAGCCCGAGGCTCGGCAGTGGGGGATCCAGCTCGAGCACTACATCGTTTCGAGCGGCATGCTCGAAATTCTCGAGGGCGCTCGGATTTTCAAGGCTTTCAAAAAAGTTTATGCCTGCGAGTACGAATACGGCCCGAAGGGCCCGCTTTTTCCGAAGCTCGTCATCAACGACACGAACAAGACGCAGTTTTTGTTCAGGATCAATAAAGGAAAGCTCGAGATGAAAGACGACCCCAACGGGCCCATGAGCGACGAGGCGCGGAGAATTCCCTTCCGGAACATGATTTACGTTGGCGACAGCCAGACGGACATTCCCTCGATGACGGTCGTGCAGCGCTACGGGGGGCATGCCATCGCGGTCTTTAACCCGGCCGCGGCGGTGCCGCCACTCGTCAAGACGATGGTGGCAAGCCAGCGCGCGGACCACTTCGCGCCGGCCGACTACCGGGAGCCGTCGCTCCTCGTTCGGATTTTGAAGCTCACGCTCAAGAAAATCGTCCACGACATCGCCTACGCGAATTCGGCGAGGATGTCCTTCGGATGGGTCCGCGCCCACCGCAGAAGCCGTTAGACAAGCACTGTCCTTTTTTGTATGGAGGCCAAAATGAAGAAGTGGTGGATGGTTCTCATTGCAGTCGTCATTCTTGCCTGCGGTGCCGTGGGATATTTTATTTTCACTTTTGATTCCGGTCAGGCCCGCGCGCTCATCGTCGCGAAGCTCACGGAGGCGACCGGTTATCCTGTGAGGCTCGACTCCGTCTCGCTCGGCTGGGCTGGGGGGCTCGGAATCCGGCTCAAAGGGTTTTCCGTTTACGCAAAAGAGAATGCCCCCGATCCCGCCGTCCGGGTCGAAGAGGCGTCGGCGACTCTCGATCTCCTGCCTCTCCTGCGCCAGAGGGTCAAAATCGGGGCCATTCGTCTCGAGAGCCCCGAGGTGCGGATCATCAGGGGCCGGGACGGCTTGTTTCGCCTCATGGGGATTTCCCCCGGGGAGGTTCCGGCTGCTGTGAGCGGTTCCGGGAACGGCAATGGCTTGGCCGCTCTCTCGGTTCTGATCGATGACATGAAGATCCGCGGGGGAAAAGTTCTCTATGTTGATGAAAGTTTCCGCCCGTCTCTGGAGGTCCGCCTTCAGTCGGCCGATGTCGATTTGACGGATATCTCGATGACCTCGCCCCTGAGGGTCAAGGCTTCGGCCGCGCTTTACGGTCAAGAGAAGAATGTGAGCTTGCGAGCCCAGGTCACGTTGCCGGTCGTTCGCCCCGAGACGCAAATCAGGGACCTTCATCTGGAGGCGGACTTGGGGCGCATCGATTGGTCGGCCCTTCTGCGTTCGCTTCCGGAATTGGGGGCGGCCGGCTTTCCCTCGGACTTGAAGGGCATTGTGACGATTGATGCGTCCCGGCTGGAGCTTCCGCTTGCGGTGGGCAAACTGCCGGAGTTAGCGCTGCAGATTCGAGACGGCCGGTGGCAACTTCCGGAGCTGGCTGAAGCCTTGGACAACATCCGTCTTAAGATGAAAATGACGGCGGACTCGATCGATGCTGAGGAGGCGTCGTTTTCCGCCGCGGGGGGAGAGGTTCACTTCAAGGCCGATGTCCGGGGGATTCAGAAGGTGCCGGCTGCAGCCCTCGAGGGGCGCTTCACAGGGATTTCTTTGGAGCGTGTGATTCCGCCGTCACCCGACAGTCCGGCGCGCATGACCGGAGCCGCAAGCGGCGAATGGCAGATCCGGGGCCAGGGCACCGACGCTTTGGGATGGGCGCGAAGCGCTTCCGGGAAAGGACATGTGGAGATTGCCGGGCCTGTCGTGAAAAATCTGAATATCCTCCGGGATGTTTTTAACCGGATCGACATGATTCCCGGTTTGGTGAACCGCCTCCTCACGAATCTTCCGCCTTCCTACCAGGACCAGCTCAAGGAACCCGATACGGTCCTGGCCGATATCCGTCAGAATTTCACTGTGGAGGGAGGCGTGGCCGTTTTGCCGGACATTGCGATTGCGACGCGAAATTTTTCCGTGACCGGAGAGGCCCAGGTGACGGCCGAGGGGTATGTGACCGCGAGAACCATGCTGGCTATCGAGCCCGATCTCTCGGCGGCCCTGATCCGCAGCGTCCGTGAGCTGCAGTACTTGACCGACCAGGGCGGTTCGATCCGGATTCCGCTACGTTGGGAGGGACCGCCCGGAAAAGTGGCCATGATGCCCGATCTTCAATATCTCGGGGCGAAGCTTGCGGTCAGCAAGGCCACGGAGTTCCTGAGCGGTTTATTCGAACCTAAAGCCCAGTCGCCGCAGTCATCAGGCACGACGGCTTCCGGGGAGTCGTCGACGGCTTCGAATCCCAACGCGCCTTCGTCACCGACGCAGGCGTCTCCGGAATCCGTGATTTTGAACACGGTTCTCGGAAGTCTCTTCGGCTCCGGTTCTGAGCAGTCAAAGGACACGAAGTCGTCATGACGGAAGCGCTCAATGCCGGAAGGCGGGAGGAGCGTCTGCCTCCGTGGCTGCGCAGGTCGCTCGATCACGAGTCGTCGTCGCGGACCCGCTCCATCCTGGGCCGTCACGGCATCACGACCGTTTGCTGCGAGGCGAGGTGCCCGAACCAGAGTGAATGCTATGCCCGCCAAACGGCGACGTTCATGATCCTCGGGGACGTGTGCACACGCAGCTGCGGATTTTGTGCGGTCCGAAAGGGGCTTCCTCAGCGCGTGGATCCCGGAGAGCCGGAGCGCGTCGCAAACGCCATCCGGGAACTCGCTCTGGCGTATGCGGTGGTCACTTCCGTGACGCGCGATGACCTCCCCGATGAAGGGGCCGGGCACTTCGCTCAGACGGTCCGGAAAATCCGGGAGATCTCTTCATGCGCGCGGGTGGAAGTCCTGACTCCCGATTTTCATAACCGGCGCGAACTCATCGCGCAGGTCGTCGGCTCCGGCCCTGTCGTTTACAATCACAACCTCGAGACCGTCGAGTCTCTGCAGGCGAAGATCCGCCCGCAGGCCGACTACCGGACATCGCTGGGCGTCCTCGAGACCGTCAAAGCTCTCGATCCGGGCATGACCGTCAAAAGCGGCCTGATGCTCGGCCTCGGCGAAACGCTTGACGAGGTCCGGCGGGCGGCGGCCGACCTCCGGCGCTCCGGGTGTGATCTACTGACGCTGGGCCAATATCTGGCGCCCGCCGAAGGCTGCATTCGCACGGCCGAATATATTCCTCCTCAAGTATTTGCCCAGTTAGCCGACGAATTTAAGGCCCTGGGTTTTAGGGAAGTGTTCGCGGGGCCTTATGTGAGAAGTTCGTATCACGCGCAATCCATATTCTCATCGTAGACTCGGGGAGGGCAGGCATCATGGTCGAGGTTTTGCTGGAAGGCTTGGGAGCTCGTGTGGAAGAGGCGACGATCCTGAATTGGTTTATTGAGGAGGGGGACGCGATCAGCGAGGGAGACGATCTCGTCGAACTGCAGTCCGAAGAAGGGACCGTGACGATCGTGGCGCATAGCGCCGGGGTTCTGGCAGAAGTCTACTACGACGAGGGGGAAGTCGTCGCACGCGGCGAGGTTCTTTGCACCATCGACGACGAAGAGTCTGAAATCGGCGAAAGGGAAGAAGAGTAGGACTGACTATTTTTCTGCGGTGAGATCCGCTTTGTGCTAAAATTCTGCATTCGAAGGTACTGTCGGCCGGATATCATCCTGCTGAGGCGACCTCTTCAGAAGTATCTTTCCAGAAAGGTTTGACGAGGGTGGCACAGGCATTAAAATCCAAGACGTCGGGCTCGTCGGCACGGCCCATCGGAGTTTTCGATTCCGGACTTGGCGGCTTGACCGTCGTCCGCGAGATCCGGAGGCTCCTTCCGTCGGAGTCCATCGTTTACTTCGGCGACATTGCCCGCCTGCCTTACGGGATCAAGTCCAAAGAGCAGATCCTCAATTATTCCATCCAAAACACCCTGTTTTTGATGAAGCACAAGGTCAAGGCAGTCGTCGTCGCGTGTAATTCCTCGGCAAGCGCCGCGTACGCTTTCCTCAAGCGGAGTTTCAGCCTGCCCGTCGTCGACGTCATCGAGCCTGCGGCGCAGATGGCCGTCCAGATGACCCGGTCGGGGAGGATCGGCGTGATCGCGACCCGCTCGACAGTTTCAAGCGGAGCCTATGAGAGGGCGCTCAAGAAGCGGAACCCGAAGGCGCTGGTCTTTCAGGCGGCTTGTCCGTTGTTCGTGTCTCTCGTCGAAGAGGGGTGGGTCCAGGGCAAGATCACCGATCAAATCGTGGAAGCGTATCTGGCCCCCGTCAAGGCCAAGCGTCCGGATACGCTGATTCTCGGGTGCACCCACTATCCGCTCCTGTACGGCGCGATCCAGAAAAATGTCGGCGCTCGCGTTCAGCTTATCGACTCGGCCGCTCCGACGGTCCGGAAGCTCGCGGCGATTCTGAACCAGAACGGCCTCACCCACGCGGGGTCCCAGCGCGGGGAGCTGCGCATTTACGTCAGCGACATGCCCGGCAATTTTGTCCCCGTCGGCGAGACTTTTTTGGGCGAAAAGCTCGATAGGGTCGAGGTCGTGAGGCACAAAGGATGAAGCCCAAAGCGGTGTGCCTGCTTTCAGGAGGGCTGGACTCGGCGACTTGTCTCTACGCGGCTTCGCATGAGGGCTACGATGTTCGCGCTCTTTCTATCCGCTACGGCCAGCGGCATGAACGAGAAATCGAATGCGCCCGCGCGATCGCCGGCGGCCTAGGGATCGCCCACGAGATCGTGACGATATCGCTGCCCTGGAAGGGGAGTGCTTTGCTGGATCCCGCGATCGAGATTCCCTCCGGCCGGGAGGCATCGCAAATGGCTTCAGACATTCCGGTCACTTACGTCCCGGCCCGAAACAGTATCTTTCTGGCCGTCGCCGCGTCCTGGGCCGAGACTGAGGGAGCCTCGGCCATTTTCATCGGCGCCAATGCCCTCGATTACAGCGGCTATCCCGATTGCCGCCCCGGATTCCTCCAGGCTTTCGAGCGGATGCTCGAGGCCGGGACCCGCGCGGGCGTCGAGGGCCGGCCGCTTCGGATCTGTGCGCCTCTTCTGTCCCTTTCCAAAAAAGAAATTATCCTGCTTGCCTCCTCCCTGGGGGTCCCGTTCGAGAAGACCTGGTCCTGCTATCGTGGCGGCAGGGTTCCGTGCGGAACCTGCGACTCTTGCCTTTTGAGGATCAAGGGCTTCCGCGAGGCAGGGATCGAAGACCCCTGGACTGCCGATGCTTCCTCCTGCCACAGCTGAGCGCGCGAGGATCTCGGAAATATTTTCCTCGCTCCAGGGCGAGGGGACCCATCTGGGGGAGCGCCACCTGTTCGTTCGCTTCGGCGATTGTCCCGTGCGCTGCTCCTACTGTGATGAAGCGAACAAGCCCGCCCGTGAGATGATGCGCGAGGAAGTGCTCACGGAACTCGTCCGCCTCGAGCGTGGATGGGGGCCCCATCGTTTTGTCAGTCTCACGGGGGGAGAGCCCCTGTATTCCCTTCCTTTCCTTCTGCCGCTCCTCGACGGCCTGAAGGCCCTCGGGTACAAGAACTACCTTGAGACTTCCGGGATTCTGTGGGAAGAAATGGCTCAAGCGATTTCGTCCTGCGACGCGATCGCGATGGATATGAAACCGGCGAGCGTGACGGGGTTGTCGGACTACCGGACGGAGCATCGCCGATTTCTTGCGATTGCCAAAGCGAAGGAAGTCTTCGTCAAGATCGCCGTTTCTTCGGATCTGGTTGTGGCGGAATTCGACAGCTTGATCGGGATTGTCGCGGACACCGCTGCGCAAACTCCCGTGATTTTACAGGCTGTCTCGGGTAGAATGGACACCGCGCAGGATCCTCAGATCCTGGCTTTCATGGAGGGACTCCAGCGCCGTGCGCTGAGGGTCCTTGAGGATGTGCGAATCCTTCCGCGTCTTCATTGCTTGTGGAAATTGCCTTAAAAAACTAGAATCTGTCATGAGATTTCTCGCCCAGAGGGCGTGGCTCGAAATGACATCCCTACGACAGGAGGCACAAGTGCGACCCGACGGACGTAAAGCGAATCAGCTGAGGACACTCTCCATCCGCAAGGATTATCTCAAAAATGCGACGGGCTCCTGCCTCATCGAAATGGGCCAGACGCGCGTCATCTGCTCCGCCACGATCGAAGACAAAGTCCCTGCCTTTTTGAAAGGTCAGGGCAAGGGGTGGCTGACCGCCGAATACGCCATGCTTCCGGCGTCCTGCACCCAGCGCGTTCAGCGGGAGGTCTCGAAAGGCCATCCCTCGGGCCGGACGCATGAAATTCAGCGCCTCATCGGCCGGAGCCTGCGCTCGGTCACGAACCTCCAGAGTTTGGGCGAGCGCACGATATGGATCGACGCCGATGTCGTTCAGGCCGACGGGGGGACGAGGACGGCGGCCATTACGGGCGGCTTTGTCGCGCTCCGCGAGGCGGTCAGAAAGCTCCTGAAGGCGGGGGTTCTCAAGGTGGACCCCGTCAGGGATTTCGTCGCGGCCGTCAGCGTCGGAATCGTCGGCGGCGTCCCGGTTCTCGACCTCTGCTATGAGGAAGACGTCAAGGCCGAAGTCGACATGAATATCGTCATGACGGGCTCGGGCCGTTTCGTCGAGGTCCAGGGGACCGCGGAGGGAGAGCCTTTTACGAATGCGGAGCTTGCCAAACTCCTGCTTCTGGCCAAACGGGGGATTCGCGACCTTGTTGAAGTTCAGAAGAAAGTCACCGCTTAGAGACGGCTTGCGATGCCTAAACTTCTTCTGGCCACTACCAATCAAAAGAAACTCGCAGAATTGCGGACCCTGATTGCCGGTTTGGGTCTTGACGTCATCTGCCTTGCCGACCTGCCGTCGCATGAAGAGGTTCCGGAGACCGGGCACACGTTTGCCGAAAACGCGTCGCTCAAGGCGGCAGGATATGCCCGTCAGGCGGGCCTCTTGACGCTGGCCGACGATTCGGGCCTCTGCTGTGATGCGCTGAACGGGGAACCCGGGGTCTACTCGGCACGATTTTCCGGCCCCGATAAGGATGATCACGCGAATAATTTGAAAATCCTCGAACTTCTCGAGGCCGTTTCAGACGAGCGCCGAGGGGCTCATTTTACCTCCGCGGTAGCGCTTGCGGGTCCCGACCAATTGATCGGCGTCGTTGAAGGCCATGTGCATGGAATGATCAGCCGCGAAATTCTCGGGGATGGCGGCTTCGGTTACGACCCTCTCTTTTTTTACCCGCCTTACGGTAAGACCTTCGGACAGGTTCCTGCCGACTTGAAACACAAGATTTCACACAGGGCGGTCGCCCTCGAAAAAGCCAAGCAACTCCTCACGGCCTATCTAAAAACCCTGGATTAATCGCCGACAACGTTCTGGGGGCCTCGGACAACCGCCATCGCGCGGACTTCCCGGTGGCGATTTTGGCCGCCCGGCTCCGTGAGGACTCTGCACGGCTCCGGAGCATGCTGGGCGCCGATACGCTTAAAGAAACCGACGGCGAGATCAATTCATGGTTCCTCGAGCAGACCCCCGAGGGGCAGGAGTTTTCAGACTTCCTTATCCGCGAATTCCAGAATTATCAGGCTGCCGTTCAGGCAGTGGGGCAGGCCGCTTAATTCCGACTTAATTGAGTCGTATATCAAATTAGTTTTGACTTTTTCGAGGTGCTCATTAAAAAAGATTTTCTCTGAGATTAAAAAACAGACAATGATTTTGGAAGCCGCTGGACGCACATAGACATTGGTTGCAAATGCCAGATGAGGAGCCCACCCCGGCATGAAGAGGCTGATTACTGTCAACATACTGTTGTTACTCGCCGTCTTGGCCCATTCTGCCCCAGTTAGCTTTGCCGCCTCAACCAGGCCTCAAGCGAATCCCACAGTTCAACAAGAACAACTCTATACCGTCCAGCGTGTTGTCGATGGCGACACCCTCCAACTCTCGAACGGCGAGAAGGTGCGCCTAATTGGCGTAGACACCTCAGAATCCGCAGACAACCCAAAGCTCCGCCGGGATGCCCAAAAGACAGGCCAAGACCGCTCTGAGATCATCCAGATGGGCAAGGCGGCCGCCGAGTTCACCCGGAAGCTCGCAGGGGGCAAACAGGTCAGGCTGGAGTATGATGTTCAGCAGAGGGACAAGTATGGGCGGTTGCTGGCGTATGTTTACGTTGTTCCAGAAAAACCAATTTATGATTTTGTTCATTCCCTGACAAAAATGGAACGGCTAACAGAGATGGATTTGTTTCTTAATGCCTACTTGGTTGAACAAGGCTACGCCCAAGTCATGACCATCCCGCCAAATGTGAAGTGTCAGGAGTTGTTCGTGAAGCTGGAGAAGGAAGCGAGAGAGCAAAGGAGGGGGTTATGGAAATAGAGGAAACTAAGAAGTTGAAGGGGATAACGATACTTGTCGTATTAATTACTATTGGTTCGGTTCTTAACTTACTTAATACTGGTTCTGCTTGGTGTTATGTTTAACTGTGTTTTGATTTTCTATTTCACTCGTCCCAATGTCAAAGCGCAGTTCAAGTAAGGAAGCACGGGAACAGAAAAGGGGGGTTGTGGAAATGAGCAATGCATCAAAGCCCTTAAAGATAGCCCTTTTAATTGCAGGGTTAATGTTATGTGTGGCCGTGATCCCTGCGTTACCCTATGGTTATTATACCTTACTGCGACTGGCGGTGTGTTGTGCGGCGGGCTATGCGGCATACGTGTTTAAAGCCAATGCGACGTTGGTTGGGCATTTCATTCCATTAATCCTGGTTGCGATATTATTTAATCCCGTTGTTCCAATTTACCTAGACAGACTATTTTGGTTGCCGATCGATCTGGGCGTAGCAGTTTATTTTCTCGTGTTATCAAAGAAGATTTAAACTTCTGAGAAAATAGGAGGGGGTTGTGGGGATGAATGTTAGAAAGATAATTGCGAGAGAGGGGTTGATTTTTTTATGTTTTCTTATCTTGGGTATTTGCCTCACTCTTTTCTTTATGACCTACCACTGGATGTTTATAGGTTATGCTTATTATCTTGTTTTGCGTTTCTTGCTGTGGGCGCATAGGCAGTGCAAGAGATTGCAATCCTCCACAGCTAAAGGCAAGTGGATAAGGGTCGCATTTTTCGCAATTGTGGCGGTTGCTGTTTTATTCGCCGTAGGGCATCGTGCTTTCCGGATGGGGAGCGTTCTTTATCAAGCGGCGGAAAAATCGAAACTAGAAAGTCTGAATACACTTCAAAACATTCACCCCCCAGTTGAGGCGACTGACCGGCCATTTGGCCCGGCTGAAATAGTTGAAAGGGATTATATTGCAAGCGGAGTGCTAATTTTTTCAGGCCTATTCCTCCAATATTTGATATTTCCACTTTATCTATTGCTTCGCTTTATTATCTGGGCAATCAAGACCTTGAGGAAACCATGACCGAAGACCCCATCAAGAAGACGCTTAACGACCTCGACACCAAAGTTTGTTTGAGATCGAATAGAAGTATTCTTAAACAAGAACTTGTCTAGTAGAACGCAAAAAGGACACCTTCGCCTCTTCCCTCGTAATGAACGGCATCGATTTGAACACCGTCAGGGAACTCCTAGCGCGAAGTTGATTCAGGGAACTCAATCTGCATTAGACCGTAACCCCATGACTTTGGTGAGGGTTAGGAATATGGGCGGTACAGGATTCGAACCTGTGACCCCTACCATGTCAAGGTAGTGCTCTAACCAACTGAGCTAACCGCCCGGGAATGGTTTGTACTAAGCGGGCCATCAATATACCCGGAAAAAAGGTCCCAGTCACCAGAAAAAGTAACCGCCCCCTTTTTTATCTAAAGAACAGCCACCACAGAACGACGAACAGCGGCAGCAGGATAGGCAGGCCGTAGCGGACCAGATACCCAAAAAAGCCCGGAGTCTTGACTTTCGCGTGCTCAGCGATCGATTTGACGAGAAAATTCGGGCCGTTGCCGATGTAGGTCATGGCGCCGAAGAAAACCGTGCTGACGCTGATGGCCGTGAGGAAGACGGGGTGGAAACTCAAAATCCACGGGACAACGCTCTCGGCCGGGAGAGAATCAAGCCGCATATGGGTGGCGGCCTCGCCCATGAACAACCCGCATTGCAAGCTCAGGAAGTTCAGATACGTCGGGGCATTATCAAGGACCGATGACAAGGCGCCGCTCAGCCAGAAAAACTGACCGGGTCTTTGGATCCCGAGTTCCCGCGCGTAATGTTCCAGCCACTCCAAGGCCGGAATCATGGTGGCGAAAATACCGAGGAACAGAATGGCCACCTCCCGGATGGGCTTGAAATTGAAATCGTTGGCTTCATGGACGTCCCGCGGGGTTGTCCACAGGGAGAGCGCCGCCGCAATCAGCATGAGGCCCTCCCGGAGGAACGGCGGGTGATTGATGAACACGCTTCCGAGGATCATCGCCAGATAGAGAATATTGCGCTTGCCGCGGAATTTGAAGGTTTGATCATGGGCTGTTTCCAAATCACGGATGGCTCTCGGGGCTTTGCGGAAATTGATCGTGTCGATGACGAAAAAAAGAACGAGAAGATAGGCCATCGCGATAAGCCACATAGGCCAGACGTGAAAGAGGACCCAGAAGAAAGGCACGCCTTTGAGATATCCGAGAAAAAGGGGAGGGTCTCCGATCGGGGTCAGGCCTCCCGCGATATTGCTGACGAGAAAAATGAAGAAAACCAGGTGAAAGCCGGTAAACCGGTACTTGTTCATCCGGATCCAGGGGCGGATGAAGACCATCGAGGCGCCGGTGGTTCCGAGCAGGTTAGCGAAACAAGAGGCGACAAAAAGGAAGATGCAGTTTCTGGCAGGGGTGGCTTCGCCCCTGGTTTGGAGGAAGATGCCGCCTGAGACGACGAACAGAGAGCCGATCAGGATGATGAAGCTAAGGTATTCTTGGCCGGTCTCGAGAAGGATCTCGGTTTGTTTGAGACCAAAGATGTAATGCAGGACGACGCTGAGGCCGAGGAGGATCGAGACGTACGGATAATATTTTTCCCATGCGTGGGGCTTCCAGAGGGGAAAAATCGCGATGGATAGCAGCAATCCCGCAAAGGGAAGTGCCCACATCAAATCACGGAGCATCGCCGGAGTCATAGAGTCCAATGATAGGGGATTAAAATTTGAAATTCCAGTTTTTGTTTGCGTATTTTTCGCGGATCAGATCGTCCAAGAGCCCGGGCAAAACGGGGGCCATGACGTCTTGCGCTTTCCACTGCGAGCGCATGCTCTGGCGGATGAGTTCGGGCGGTAGGTTGACGTTCTGCAGAAAGTCGCCGTGGGGGCGGTTTTGGCGGTAGACGGGCTGCCGGTGTGGAAGCTTGAGCGTTTTGGAAATGAGTTCGAGATCCATCGAGAGCAGGAACGTTCCATGGAACAGCAGCGCATGACGCTTCCGCCGCTGGGCGGAGCCCGAAAATTTTTTCACGCCGAGTGCGAGGTCCGTATCGCCGCGGATGCCGAGTGCGGGCCCAAGGAGTGGTTCGAGCGCTGTGCGGATGTGTCCCATGACGATGCGGTTGGTTTCCGTGATGTTCGAAACTCCAGGTCCGATGCGAAGAATGAGCGCGTAATTCAGGCACCCCGGCCCCTGCAGGACCGTTCCTCCGCCGCTCGGCCGCCGCAGAACCGGAATGCCAAGCCGCCGGCAGTTTGTTCGGTGGACTTCGTCACGGACCTTTTTGGCATACCCCAAGACCACGAACGGCACGGAGCTTTCCCAGAAGCGGAGGACCTCCGGCCCCTCGCCCCGGTCGCAACGGTCCAGCAGCCACTCGTCGCAGGCTAGGTTCGCTTCAGGACTCGGATAGGTGAAATTCAGATATTTCATTCGGCACCTAAATGTTATATTCTACCACACGCTTAAATATAACATGAAAGGCGCTATGCCGCAGAGAGACGAAACCGCCAAGTGGCTTGATTCGATCGAACTGATTCTGGAATCGGCGTTTAAATCCAGCGGAGCCGAGCGCGCCCAGATCCTGTTCGATACGCTGGTTGACCGCCTGCGGGATGCGGGCGTCAAGGTACCGCCGCTCACCACCACTCCCTACCTGAATACCGTTCCCGCGGCGTCTCAGCCCCATTTTCCGGCCAATCGCCAGATCGAGCGGCGGGTCAAGAGTCTTATCCGGTGGAATGCCATGGCGATGGTGGTCCAAGCCAACCGCGTCAATCCCGGGATCGGCGGACACATCTCGACTTACGCTTCCTGCGCGACGCTGTATGAAATCGGCTTTAATCATTTTTTCCGCGGCGCGGAAGGCACAAGGCCCGCCGACATGATCTATTTTCAGGGGCACGCGGCACCCGGCATTTACGCCCGGGCTTACCTGGAAGGCCGCTTGAACGAGCAGCATCTGCACAATTTTCGCCAGGAGCTGGCCCCCGGGGGCGGGCTTTCCTCGTATCCGCATCCCTACCTGATGCCGGAGTTCTGGCAGTTCCCGACCGTTTCGATGGGGTTGGGGCCGCTCACATCGATTTATCAGGCCCGTTTCAACCGCTACCTCAAGGCCCGGGGTTTTATCAAGGGCGAAGAGCCGAAGGTCTGGTGCTTTGTCGGAGACGGGGAAACGGATGAGCCCGAGACCCTGGGCGCGCTGACTTTGGCATCGCGCGAGGGATTGGACAATCTGATCTGGGTCGTCAACTGCAATTTGCAGCGCCTCGACGGACCAGTGCGCGGGAACGGAAAAATCATCCAGGAGCTCGAGGGGACGTTTCGCGGCGCGGGCTGGAACGTTCTCAAAGTCATCTGGGGCACGGATTGGGACGCGCTGCTCGCGAAGGATTCGAAGGGACTTCTCCTGAAGCGGATGGAGGAGGCGGTGGACGGCGATTACCAGAAATACTCCGTGGAACCGGGCAGTTACATCCGCCGGCATTTTTTCGGAAAATATCCCGAGCTCCTTGAGTTGATCAACCATTTGAGCGATGAGGAACTTCACAAGCTGGTCCGCGGCGGGCACGATCCCGAAAAGGTCTATGCGGCTTATCATGCGGCGGTCGCCCATACGGGACAGCCGACCGTCATTCTGGCGAAGACCGTCAAGGGCTACGGCCTCGGAGAAGCCGGAGAGGGCCGCAATATCACGCACCAGCAGAAAAAAATGAACGAGAAGGAACTGCGCGAGTTCAAAGATCGCTTCGAAATTCCGATCGGAGACGAAGAGATTGCCGAGACGCCGTTTTACCGGCCTCCGGCGGACAGCCCGGAGATTCAGTATCTGACGGACTGCCGCAAGGCCCTTGGAGGGTTCCTTCCCGAGCGGAAGGTTTCCAAGGAGCGCCTCGAAGTGCCGACTGTCGAGGAGTTCTCCGAGTTCTTCAAGGGGTCCGGCCAGCTCCAGGTTTCGACCACCATGGCGTTCGTGAGGATCCTGAGCAAGCTCCTGCGCCACCCTCAGATCGGCAGGCGGGTCGTCCCGATCATTCCGGACGAGGCGCGGACTTTCGGCCTGGATTCTTTTTTCCGTGAAATCGGAATTTATTCGTGCAAAGGCCAGCTCTATGACCCCGTTGACAAAGAGACCCTCCTTTATTACCGCGAAGACAAGCAGGGACAGATCCTAGAAGAAGGCATTACGGAAGCGGGTGCGATGTCTTCCTTTATTGCCGCGGGCACGGCGTATGCAAGCCTCCAAACTCCGATGGTGCCCTTCTATATTTACTATTCGATGTTCGGGCCTCAGAGGATCGGGGACCTTCTCTGGCTTGCGGGCGACATCCGGGCCAAGGGTTTTGTGCTCGGGGCCACGGCGGGAAGGACGACGCTGAACGGCGAGGGGCTTCAGCACCAGGACGGACACAGCCTGGTGATGATGAGCACGCATCCCACCGCAGCCGTCTACGACCCGGCATTTGCCTATGAAACGGCGGTCATCGTCCGCGACGGTATGAAGCGGATGTTTTGGGACCTCGAGGAGATCTTCTTTTATCTGGCGCTCTATAACGAGAATTACGAAATGCCGCCGATGCCTGCGGGTTGTGAGGACGGGATCTTGCAGGGGTTGTACCGGTTCCGCTCCGGTCCGGACGGACTCAAGCATCGCGCGCATATTTTCGGAAGCGGTCCGATTTTGCGCGAAGCTCTGCGGGCTCAGGCCATTCTGGCCGAGAAATTCGGAGTTTCGGCGGACGTGTGGTCGGCCACGAGCTACAAGCGGCTGCGCTGCGATGCCCTGAACGCGCAGCGGTGGAACCTGCTGCATCCGGACCAGACTCCGCGGGAATGTTATCTGGAAGCACTTCTCAAAAAAGAGCAGGGCCCTTTTGTGGCCGTTTCCGATAATGTCCGCATGGTGCCCGAGCAGATCCTGCCCTGGGTTCCCGGCGGCATGACGGTCCTTGGGACTGATGGGTTCGGACGCTCCGACACCCGCGCGCACCTGCGAAGATTTTTCGAGGTTGACGCGGAAATGACGGTGATTGCGGTGCTTGATGCGCTGGCCCGCAAGGGGGCGATGGCCCGTGGGGAAGTGAGCCGGGCGATCCTGGAACTCGGCGTGGATCCCGAAAAAGCATTTCCCGCGATCAACGGATAACATCCAAAAAGAAAGGCTGCCATGGACGTAAGAATACCGAATTTGGCGGAAGGGATCAGCTCCGGCACGATTGTGAGCCTCCTGGTCCGGGAAGGGGACACAGTCAAGGCTGGCCAAACATTGCTTGAGCTTGAGACCGAGAAGGCTGTTGCTCCTATTCCGTCGCCGTTTGACGGAAAGGTCGAGAAAATTGAAGCGGCTGTGGGGGACGCTGTCGCTGTCGGAAAAAGAGTGATGGTGTTATCCGGGGCCGGCAGCGCGACGGCTTCCGAGCCGCAGGCGACGGAATTGCCCAAGCGGCAGGTTCCCGAACCGGTCGCTTTGTCTAAGCCGGCGCGTTCAGATGCGGGTTACCGCTATGAGTCGCCGGCCGGAGTGCCGCCTCCCTCATCGCCCTCTGTTCGCAAGATGGCTAGGGAAATGGGGCTCGACCTGACGCGGGTCAGGGGAACGGAACCCGGCGGACGCATCACGGCCGAGGACGTCCGAAGCTATGTCGCGGCCCTTCAAGGGGCCGGACCGGCTCTCGTGAAAACGGCGGGCGCCAAGGTCGATTTTTCAAGGTTTGGTCCGGTCAAGCGCGTCCCGATGACGTCGCTGCGAAAAAAAATCAGCGAAAAAATGTTAGCTTCCTGGCAGTCGATCCCGCATGTGACGCAATTCGCCGACGCCGACGTGACGGAGCTTGCGCGCCTGCGGGAAAAGTACGTGAAAGCCTATGAGAAGGCAGGGGTGCGGTTGACCCTGACCGGACTCATGCTCAAGGCGATCGCGGCCAACTTAAAAAAGCACCCGGTTTTCAACGCGAGCCTCGACGAGGAGGCGGGTGAAGTGGTCTATAAGGACTATTGCCATATCGGCCTTGCGGTCGATACCGAGCAGGGGTTGATCGTCCCGGTCATCCGGGACGCCGGCAAAAAAAGCGTCCTGGAGCTTTCCCTCGACATCGCGACGCTTGCGGAAAAGACGCGCACCCGAAAAATCGCGATCGAAGATTTGCAGGGCGGGTCCTTTACGCTTTCTAACCAGGGGGGGATCGGCGGGACTCATTTTACGCCCATCATCAATCACCCGGAGGTGGCCATCCTGGGGCTTGGCCGCGCCTCGCTCAAGACGGTCGTCAAGATGGGGAAGATCGTGAAGGCCTCGATCATGCCGGTGTCTCTTTCTTATGATCACCGGTTGATCGACGGGGGAAGCGCCGCGAGGTTCATCACGGACCTGGTGGAGGCTTTTGAGCGCTTCGACGAAACCTTCGTCAAGCTCGAAGGGACATCCAAAACGGCCGCGAAGCCAAAACCGGCCCGAAAAAAAAGGAAATCATAAATGGATAGGATCGATTCAGAAATCGTGGTGGTCGGAGCGGGCCCGGGAGGCTACACGGCCGCTTTTTACGCTGCCGACAAAGGCAAACAAGTCATCCTCGTGGACCGGGACCAAAGCCTGGGGGGCGTGTGCCTCAACCGCGGATGTATTCCTTCCAAAGCGCTTTTGCATGCCTCGATGCTCGTGCGCGAAGCCCGGGAAGCGGGCCGCATGGGCATTACGTTTGCCGATCCGAAAATCGACATCGCGGTTTTGCGTGGCTGGAAGGATTCTGTGATCGGCAAGCTCGCAGGCGGTATTGCCACGCTTGCGCAGAAGCGGGGTGTGAAGGTCCTCAACGGCCGCGGATATTTCGAAGGCTCCAACCTGCTGAGGGTCGAGACCCAGGAAGGTCAGCAGTTCATCAAGTTTCAAACCGCCATCGTCGCCGTTGGGTCCGAGCCCGCGATGCCGGCTGCGTTCGACCTCGGGAACAAGCGAATCATGACGTCGACCGAGGCGCTCGACATTCAGGACATCCCCGGGGACCTTTTGATCGTGGGCGGCGGATACATCGGGATGGAGCTTGGGACCGTCTATGCCTGTCTTGGGAGCCGGATCGTGATGGCCGAGGCCCTGCCGTCGATTTTGACGGGAGCCGATCCCGACCTGACCCGTTCGGTCAAAAAATACGCCGAAGCCAACTTCAAAGAAGTCCGCGTTGAGGCCAAGGTGATCAAAATGGCCACGCAGAAGAACAAGATTAAGGTTGTGATGGAGCACGGCGGAGCGGTGAAGGAAGAATTGTACGACCGCGTGCTGGTCTCTGTCGGCCGTAAGCCGAACCGCCAGAACCTGGGACTCGAAAATACAAAAGCCACGGTGGACGAGAAGGGATTTATCCGCGTGGATTCACAGCTGCGCACGAATGATCCTTCCATTTATGCGATCGGAGACATTGCTGGGGGTGTCCTCCTGGCGCATAAGGCCGCCAAAGAGGCCAAGGTTGCCGTCGAAGTGATTTGCGGCGAGGCCAGCACGATGCAGGACGTCGTCATTCCCGCCGTGGTGTTCACCGATCCGGAGCTTGCTTGGTGCGGATTGACAGAAACGGACGCGAAGGCCCGCGGGATCAACGTGAAGTGCGTCCGGTTTTCCTGGGCGGCTTCGGGACGTGCGATGACTTTGGACCGTCCTGACGGAATGACGAAGCTTGTCCTCGACCCCGCGACGGAGCGCGTCCTCGGCGTCGGGATCGTTGGCTACGGGGCCGGGGACCTGATCGGTGAAGGCGTCCTGGCCGTCGAGATGGGGGCTACCGCCCGCGACGTGGCGGAGGTGGTCCACCCGCATCCGACGCTTTCCGAAACCCTGATGGAGACCGCCGAAGCTTTTTATGGCCACGCCACCCACACCTTCGTTCCCAAACGTAATCCGGAGGCCCTATGATCAAGGCGGACGAGCTTGAAATTCTAAAGTTGGGGCCCTGCCGGATCCCGTCGCCCCTCAGGAATCTTTCATCCCATCTAGGGTCGCACATCGATTTTGTGCCCGATGCGTCCCGCGTTTTTTTCTACTCCAGTTGCGAGACGAATGAACGGTATCGCAGCGCCGGTGAAAAACTGCCCTCGGCCGAAGTCGTCGGGCCCCGCGAGATGATTTATTTCGATCCGAAGAAGACGAAAGCCGCGATCGTGACCTGCGGAGGGCTTTGCCCAGGCATCAACGCCGTCATCCGAGGGATCGTGATGGAACTCCATTACCGTTACGGCGTCGAACACATTGAAGGGATCAAGTACGGGTATCAGGGCATGATCCCCGAATACGGCCACCCGGTGGCACGGCTCGAGCCGGATGGCGTCAAAGACATCCACACGCTCGGCGGAACGATTCTCGGGACCTCCCGCGGCCAGCAGGATACCGGACGCATGGTCGATTTTCTCCTGCAGCGGGGGATCCAAACGCTGTTCGTGATCGGCGGCGACGGGACCCTGCGCGCGGCCCTCGCGATTTCCCGCGAGGCCCGGAAGCGCAATACCGGAATCAGCGTGATCGGAATTCCCAAGACGATCGACAATGACATCCTTTATATCGATCAAAGCTTCGGCTTCGAGTCGGCGTTTTCGGAGGCAGTGAAGGCCATCGCTTCGGCTAACACCGAAGCGATCGGATCGCCCGATTGCATTGGCATGGTGAAGCTGATGGGCCGGGATTCGGGGTTCATCGCCTGCGCCGCAGCGCTGGCGATGACGGACGTCAACTATGTGCTGATTCCGGAGATCCCGTTTGCGCTCGAAGGGGCCGGAGGATTTCTTGCCCATCTCGAGGAGCGCATGGCCCGGCGCCGCCACGCCGTGATCGTGGCCTCCGAAGGTGCCGGCCAGGAATATTTCAAGGGCGAGAAGGTTGAAAAGGACGCGTCCGGGAACGTGCGCTTCCATGACATTACCGTTCTCCTGAAAGACAGGATCTCAAGCCACTTCCAATCGAAGAGCCGTCCGGTCACGATTAAAGTGATCGATCCAAGTTACATGATCCGCAGTATTCCGGCATCTCCTCTGGATAGCGCTTACTGCCTTCGCCTTGCGCAGTCGGCTGTCCACGCTGCGATGTCGGGGCGCACAGAGATGGTCGTGGGGCTCAGGCACGACAAGCTGGTCCACTTGCCGATGCCGCTCGTGGGCCAGGGGCGAAAACGGGTCGACCCGAAAGGGCCGCTCTGGTTTTCGGTGCTGGAAGCCACGGGCCAGCCGAACTCCTTCGGCCCCATCGGCGCGTGAGGACGATGCGCGAGCGCAAGTTTTCCCCCGTTATTAGGCTTGCGGCAATCTCCCTGTTCGTGTTTCTGAGCGCGGGCTGCTCGCGCATGGAAAAAATCGGCGTTCTGGCGTCGCTCGGGAAAGACACGGAGGCCCAAGGCCGCCTTGTCGCGCAGGAGACAGAGAATTATGAGCGCCTTTGCCGGGATCTTCGCGAGGGCAAAGTTCCAGAAGGGGTTTCTGTCGCAGCATTTGAGGGTCGCTACGGCGCGCCGGTGATCAAGGATGTGGAAGAGGGGAACGAGGTGATGGCTTACAAGCACGGCGACAAGACCTGGTTCCATTCCGAACACATTGATGTGCGTTTCGACGCCTCCGGCCGTCTTATTTCGGCCGATTCGAAGTCTCCCGATTGTTCTCCGTCAAGATAAATTCCTCTTTTGTTTCGTTGCGGAAACCGCGTAAAAAAATTTTTTTTCTTTCGATTGAAATCGGATTTTTTTTTTGATATAAGACTCGTGTGGGTAAAATAAATTTTCCCTCAACCAAAAATCAACTCCTCAACGCCCGGATTTTTCTAAGACGCATCTCCTGATTTCATGAATCGAAAAAGTTGGATCGCCATCCTTGTCTTTGTTGCCGTTTCTCAAGCGGCCGGTATCGCCGGCTCGTTTGTGACGGTCGCGGCCATTCCGACTTGGTACGCGGGCCTCGTGAAATCGCATTGGAATCCTCCGGCATGGGTTTTCGGACCCGCGTGGTTGGTTCTTTACACGATGATGGGCGCTGCGGCGGGGCTTGTTTGGGAAAGGGGATTTTCGAATCGGGAAGTCCGCAACGCGATTCTGCTTTTTATGACGCAGCTCGTGCTGAACACGTTTTGGTCCGTGATTTTTTTCGGGTTCCGTTCTCCGGGGCTGGCCCTGGCCGAGATCGTCGTCCTTTGGGCGACTTTGACGGTGACGATGGCGGCCTTCTTCCGGGTGCGCCGTCTCGCAGGGCTTTTGTGGGTCCCTTACTGGGCGTGGTGCTCGTTTGCGGTCTATCTGAACTACGCGATTGTCCGTCTCAATTAAAATCCGTGAAAGAGTTCTTGAAACGGGGAGGATTCCTGATTTATACTATATGTAGCGCATGGCAGGCTTTCTAAACGCAATATATGGACAAATGCAATCATTCTGGAATGGCTGACAATCAAGGGAGACCGGGGCATATGAGCGTTAAAACGGCGAAGAAATATAGCGCGGGAGCAAACGGGAACGGCAGGGATCAAGAGGCTTTGACCGGGGGGCTTGTCTTCGAACGGCATTCCACGCGCCAGGAAACCGGGCCGCTTGACGAGATCGAGTACGCCCACCGCAAATCGGTCATCAGCAACCCGGACGGATCGGTCGTATTTCAGATGGACCACGTGGAAGTCCCGAAAAGCTGGAGTCAGCTCGCGACCGACATCATCGTTTCCAAGTATTTCAGAAAATCAGGCGTACCCATACACGAGTCGAACGGACGAGTGATGGGTACGTCCAAATCCGAACGGGATTTGGACCTGGGACACGAGTCGAACGGACGAGTGATGGGTACGTCCAAATCCGAACGGGATTTGGACCTGGGACACGAGTCGAA
>JBAYGD010000023.1:0-48311 GCA_041666865.1 Candidatus Omnitrophota bacterium
GCAGGAATCCCCGTCAATGCAAACCGTCCCGTTCACCTCATCAGGATGAGTACACACGTGATTGACCACAACGTTCGACGTGCACGCCACCCCGTCATCCGGACACGCAACGTCCACGCACGCATGCGACCCATTACACTCCTGCGTCCCCGGACAATCGCTATTCACACAACATAAAGTCGAGGCAATGCAGACGCCGTCGCACGCTCGCTGACCGGCAGGACACATTCTGACGGAGCAAACTCCGCTCGAGCAAATCTCTCCGTCGGCGCACTGGTTATTGGCCGTGCACGCGCTACAAGCTCCTGAGACGCACGCCTGGCCTGTCGAGCACTGAGCGTTCGACGCACACGGAGCGCACGATCCCGACACACAAACATCTCCCGCTGTGCAATCCCCGCTTGTTGTGCACCCCGAACATACACGGTTCAAACAAATCTGCCCACCGGAGCAAGTCGCGCTCGACATACAGCCGCCTCCGGTCGAGCATACCCCGGACACGCACTGAGCGCCCGCGCCACACTGCACATCCAACGTGCACGCCCCGCACACGCCGTTGGCGCAAACCTCCGCGATTCCGCACTGGTTGTTCTCCGTACACGCACGGCAGCTCCCCAACACGCACGCTTGCCCCGTTCCGCACTGACCGTTCGACGAGCACGGAACGCACGCACCGGACACGCACAACTGACTCGTCTCGCAATCTCTGTTTACTGCACACGCCGAGCATACGTTGTTCGAGCAAACCTGGCCCCCGGAACACGTCGCACTTATGGTGCACCCGCCCCCAGCTGAGCATATCCCAGACACGCACTGGGCGCCCGCGCCGCACTGTTCATCCAACGTACAGGATCCGCAAACCCCGCCGGCGCAAATCTGGCCGGTTCCGCATTGGTTATGGGTCGCACACACGCCGCAGATTCCGGACACGCATGCCTGACCTGTCGAGCACTGGCCATTCGATACGCAAGGGCCGCAAGAACCCGATACGCATACCTGACCCGCCGCACAATCTCCGCTCACCGCGCAGGCCGAACAAGCGTTGTTCAAACAAACCTGCCCCCCGGAACACGTCGCGCTCGACGCGCAGGCCCCGCCGCTCGAGCACACTCCCGAAACGCACTGAGCACCCGCGCCGCACTGCGTATCCACCGTACACGATCCGCACACTCCGCTATCGCAAATCTCGCCGCTCCGGCACTGGTTACTCCCCGCGCAGCTACTGCAGTTCCCCGACACGCACGCCTCGCCGCGCTCGCAGTCGTAGACAGTTTTACATTCATAGTCATCAAACTCGTAAATCATGCATGTGTCGCCACCTTCGTCGCACTCGTTCGTCCTACACGGATCGGCCTGATCCACACAAACACCGCCCAAACAAGTCTCGGCACCATCACAGTAATTCGCGTTCGGGCAAGCCGTCCCATCCGGTTCGTGCCGGGACTCGCATACGCCGCTTCCGTTGCAGGCGTCAGGGTTCGTACACGCGGTATCAGTACCATCGCCGCACAACGCCCCGGACGGCTTCATGCCGGCAACCGGACACTGCGCCGCACTACCCGTGCAGTAGGCATCCAAATAACATTCGCCGGGAGCATCCTCACACTTTGTCGATGATGTCGCATAGGTTGGCACACAGGCATGACCCACACAGGCCCATGTTGCGCAAACCGTGTCCGCCGCGCAATTCTCTCTGCTTTGGCAGTCACACGCCGTGCCGTTCGGAACGCATTGTCCGAAGCATTCTTTCTGGCCGATGCGGCAAACGCACTTTCCGGGCTCCTGACATTGCGAGCCGCCGGGATCATCCGCCGCGATGGGACAACTAAGTGCAGTCCCCGCAACACACCCGCTTGCATTCGCGGAAGGTTTTTGAGGATCGCATACCTCGCCGCCGTCGCAGGTACTCGTGTTTTGACAAGCACCGTGGTTGAGGTTCCCGCCTACGCAACTGCCGGACCCGTCGCAATGATCCTGTGAGGAGCAGCTTTTGCCGTCATTACAGGTTTGCGTCGCAGGCGCATGGACGGCCGGGCAAATCCCGCTCGTCCCCGTGCAAACGTCCTCGGCATCACAAAGCTTCGACGGATCTTTCGGCAAACAAACATATGTGTTCGGCTCAAAGCTTTGCTGTTGATTGCAGCGGCCCTGGCCGTCGCACTGCGCAACGTAACAGTCGCCCGAGTTGGTGTCTGCGCAGGCCGTCCCCGCGCCCTTCGCGCCATTGGCCGGACACTCCGCGGAGTTCCCGGCACAATAAGAATCCAAATAACATTCTCCGGAGGCGGCCGCACACTTGGTGGAGGCATTTTTATAGGCAGATACGCAAGCATTGTTCGTGCAACTCCATGTCGCGCAGGCCGTATCGGCCGGACAATTGGACCTCTGCTCGCAATCACACACCGTTCCTGCCGCGACACAGCGTCCAAAGCAAGTGTCTTGTCCCGCCGGGCACACGCAATTCCCAGGCTCCTCGCACACAGAGCCGGGCGGATCCCCCGCGCCCACGGGGCAACTGATCGCCGTTCCCCCAACACATCCGCTCGCCGCATTCGCAGCGGGATCCTGCGGCGAGCAGATTTCGAGACCATCGCACCGCAAGCCGTTTTGACAAGTTTTACTTCTCAATGTGCCGCCGACGCATTGACCGCTGCCGTTGCAATGATCGCCGGTCGAGCAGCTCTTAGCGTCATCACATCCCTTGGTCACCGGCTCGTCGCCATAGATCTGGCTGCAGGTCCCACGGCCGTCGCAGGCCGCAGTCTTGCAATCGCCGGAGGTCGTATCGAGGCATGATGTCCCGGCATCTTTCGCGCCATTCGCGGGACATGCCGCGTTAGCGCCCGTGCAGTAGGCGTCCAGGTCACATTCCCCGGCCGCATTCCGGCACCGGGTCGATGCAGACACATAGGTCGGCGTGCATTGATTGTCAAGACAAGCCCACGTCGCGCAAGCCGTGTCCGCCGGGCAGTTCTCCCGGCTTTCACAGTCACAGGCCGTCCCGTCAGAAACGCACCGGCCGTGGCATTCAATTTGACCATCGGGGCACACGCATTCGCCGGGCTCCTGACACACGGATCCTCCGGGGTCCCCCTCACCCGGACAAACGATCCTCTCTGCGGAAGCACACCCGCTCGCCGCGTCCGCCGCCGAATCTTGCGGTGCACAAACCTCGTTACCGTCGCAAGCATTCCCGTTTTGGCAGGCACCGTGGTTTAACTCACCGCTGACACAGCTCCCGCTTCCGTCGCAATGATCACCTGTCGAGCACGTCTTCCCGTCTTCGCACGAGGCCGTCACCGGCGCATAGCCGTTTGCAGGGCAGTCGGCGCCGGTCCCGGTGCAATAGGAGTCCAAATAACACCCCCCGGACGCAGCCGCACACTTGGTCGAAGTATCCTTATAGGCCTGCACACAGGCATTGCTTGCACAACTCCACGTGGAGCAAGCCGTATCGGCCGGACAATCCCCTCGTACCCCGCATTCGCATACCGCGTCGGACGGAACGCACCGCCCGTAGCACTCGACTCCCCCGGAAGGACAAACGCAATTCCCGGGCTCCTCGCACACCGATCCGGCCGCATCCCCCGCATCAAGGGGACAAATGAGCGCCGCCCCGCCGGCACATCCGCTGCTCGCATCCGCGGCGGGGTTCTGAGGAGCACAAACTTCGCTCCCGTCGCATTCCACACCGTTTTGGCACGCCTCGTCATCCAGGGTTCCGCCCGCACATTGCCCGCTCCCGTCGCAATGATCGTTCGTCGAGCAGGTTTTCCCGTCCTCGCAGCTTTTTGCGGTGCCCTCATCTCCGTAGATCTGATTGCAACCTCCCCGCCCGTCGCACCCGGCCGTCTTACAATCCGGGGTCGTATCTGTACAAACCGCCCCAGCATCTTTAGCGGCACTCGCGGGACAGTCGGTTCCTGTGCCCGTGCAATAAGCGTCCTGGTAACATTCCCCAGGTGCGTCCGCGCACTTGGTCGAACTATTCCTATACGCGGGCACACAGGCATTGTTCGTACAACTCCACGTCGCGCAAGGGGTATCCGCGGGGCATTTCTCACGAGCATCGCACTCACAGGGGGACCCGTCGGGAACGCACTGCCCGAAGCAGATTGATTTATTTTCGGGGCAAACACACAGTCCGGGCTCCTGACAAACGGCGCCTACGGGATCACTAGACGCTGCGGGACAGCTGATCCGCGTTCCATGCACGCAACCGCTCGTCGCGTTCGCATCAGAGCTCTGCGGAGCGCACGCTTCCCGACCGTCGCACCCAACGTTGTTCTGGCAAGCACTATGATTTAAATCGCCGCCCACGCAGCTTCCCTCACCGTCGCAGTGGTCATGGGTCGAACACGTTTTCCCGTCTTCACAACCCTTCGTCGCCGGCTCATCGGCATAAGCCTGATTGCAACCGCCTCTCCCGTCACAAGCAGCCGCCTTGCAATCCGCCGCCGTCGTATCCAAACATGACTGCCCGGCATCTTTCACGGCGGTCGCCGGGCACTCCACGCTTTCACCCGAACAGTACGCTTCCAGATAACATTCCCCGGGTGCGTCCCCGCACTTGGTCACATTGTCGGCATAGGCCGCGGGGCAATCCCCGCTCTTTCCGGTGCACCGATCGTCGGCATCACAAATTTTCGTCTTATCTTTCTCCCTACATATATAGGTGTTCGCCGCGAACCCCTGCGTTTGGCTGCAAGCCCCGGAGCCGTCGCACTGCGCGTCATAGCAATCACCGAGATTGGTGTCTGCGCAGGACATCCCGGCCGCTTTTGCCCCGTTCACCGGGCAAGTCGCGGTATCTCCGGTGCAGTACGCGGCCAAGTCGCATTCGCCGGCCGCGTCGCGGCACTTGGTTTCCACAGGCGAATAGGCTGCCGTACACTTATTGGCCTCGCACTTCCACGCTGCGCAGATCGTATCCTCCGGACAGTTTTCCCTCGTCTGACAATTGCACACGGTCCCGTCCGCGACGCACCGGCCAAAGCACGCAAACTGCCCTGTCGGACATACGCACTCACCGTCCCCTTGGCAAACCGAACCGCTGGGATCATTCTCATCGGCAGGACAGCTGACCGGCGTTCCGCCGATACATCCGCTGCTGGTATTCGCAGCAGAATTCTGCGGGGCGCAAACTTCCGTACCGTTACAAACCCCGCCCGTTTGGCAGGCATCGCTGTTCAAATTCCCGCCGGCGCAGCTGCCCGCGCCGTTGCAGTGGTCCTGAGAGGAGCAGCTCTTACCGTCCTCGCAACTTTTCGTCACCGGCTCGTTTCCATAGGTTTGGCTGCAGCCGCCTCTGCCGTCGCATGCGGACGCCTTACAGTCGGTCGGCGTGGAATCCTGACAGGTTTGCCCCGCCTCTTTGGGCGCAATCACCGGACATTCCACACCCCTGCCCGAGCAATATGCGTCCGCATAACAGGCCCCGGACGCATTTGAGCACTTCGTGGTCGTACCGGCATAGGTCGCCGGACAGACTCCGCTCGTCCCCGAACAAACGTCATCGAGATCGCAAACTTTCAGGGAATCCTTCGCCAAACAGACGGTCGAGCTGTTCTCAAAACCCTTCGTTTGACTGCAAACGCCAGCGCCGTCGCACTGGGCTTTGTAACAATCGCGGGCGTTCGTGTCCGTGCAAGCCGTGCCGGCCGCCTTGGCCCCGTTGGAGGGACAAGCCGACGTACTCCCCGTACAAAACGCGTCTGAATCGCACTCTCCCAGGGCTTCTCGGCACATCGTCGACACACTCATGTACGTAGGAACGCAGGCGGCATCGACGCAGGCCCATGTCGCGCAAATCGTGTTCCCGGGGCAATCCCCCCTGCTGGCGCAGTCGCATCTTGTAGCGTCCGGCACGCACTGCCCATGGCAGTTGTACTGGCCTGCGGGGCACACGCACTCCCCGGGCTCCTCGCACATCGATCCGCCAGGATCGCGCCCGCTGACAGGACAGCGGACCGGCGGGCCCTCGAGACAGCCGCTGCTTGGGTTCGATCTCGAGTCCTGCGGCGCGCAAACTTCCGTCCCGTTGCAAACTCCGCCGAATTGACATGCATTGTCATTCAAAGTCCCGACAGCGCAGCGCCCGGCCCCGTCGCAGTGATCGTTCGTCGAACAGCTTTTTCCGTCTTCGCAAGGCCGCGACGCGGCCGCGTAGTTGGACCGGCACGCCCCGTTAGAATCGCAGGTGTCCGGCTTGTCGCAAACCGTATCGGTCACCTTGTCGCCGCAGGGCTCTCCGGCTTTCCCGGAATCCGCCACCTCTTCGCATTTCTGATTCCCGTTACAAATGAGTTTTCTGCACTCTCCGGGCCTCGCGGAGCAATCCCCGGCATCGCAACACTCCGCCCCTCCGCTCACGCACACCCCGTTGCAGCGGCCTTGCCCGGCCGTGCAGGGTTCCCACCGGCAAATGGAGCTGCAACCGTCGCCGTTCGCGGTGTTGCCGTCATCGCATTGTTCATCGGGATCCACAAAGAAATTTCCGCATTTCTCGCCGAGAGCCGTGACCGTCACAAGAACATTGGCGGTCGCGCACGCGCCGGCCGCATCGCATATTTCATAGGAAAAGATATCCGTTCCGGTGTGTCCGGCAGCCGGCGTATACCGGATATTGCCGCCCCCGGAAGCCACCGCGCTGCCGTTCGCCGGGGCATCAACGATGCGAACGCTTTGCAAATTCTGGTTATTGTCCGGATCCGTATCGTTGGCGGCCACGTTCACGGTCCGCGCCGTATTGCGGGGCGTCTCGAACGTGTCTGCCGTTGCCAGCGGAGGCTGGTTACACTGGGCGGCTTCGCAGGCAACTGTATCCCAGACGACTTCGCAGCGATTGGCCGCACACACACTTTGGGGGCATTGCTTACCGCACAGGTTTGCGCCGAGAAGCCGGCAGCTCGTGCACGATTGGACCGGCGGCGCACAATCCGTCGTGGCGCAGCAGTTGCCCGACACGCACACGCCGTTGCACCGGACCTGCCCGGACGGGCACTTGTCGACGCAAACGTTATTGACGCACTCCTGAATCGATTCGCAGTTTTCGTTGCTCGTGCAAGGCTCCTGGCACCCGAGCTTTGCCCGGCGGACGCACCCCATCGCGGCATCGCAAATTTCTTCCGTGCAAAATTTTCCGTCGTCCGGACACCGTCCGTTGACCGGCGTGTAGCGGCAGCCCATGTTGGGGTCACAGGTGTCTTCCGTACAAGAGATGCCGTCATTGCAGGAAACCGCGCTGCCCGCGCATTTTCCATTCGAACATTTGTCGTTCTCGGTGCACAAGCTGCCGTCGTCGCAACTGGCCGTATTGGCTTTCAACACGCAGCTGCCCGTTTGCGGGTTGCAGGACGCATCGTAACAAACATTGTCGCTTGCGCAGGCCTTCGGGGTTCCGGTGCAGCTGCCCTCGGCACATTGATCCTCGCTCGTGCATTTGTTCTTGTCATCGCACGAAGCGGTATTGTTGACGAGCTCACAGTGGCCGTCTTGACAAACGGAATTCTGACACGCATTGCCTGCAGAGGGACAGTCGCGGACGGTCCGGCAGTTCCCGGGGCAATAGTCGGCGGCAGGTCCGCAAGGTTTTTGAACGGGCGACGTCGCGCATTGCCCCTCCTTGCAGACCGCGGCGTCGCAGGTTTTGGAACAAGCGCCGTTGGCATCCAGCTGACAAGCGGAATCTTCGCACGCAGGGGTTGGACAATCCTTCTCCGTAGCACAGGCCCCGCCGCCGACACACATGACGCAGTTCCCGGGACAACTCGTGTTGCCGCAGGTGCCGGTGACCTTGGCCAATTCGGGCAAACAACTCAAAGTCGCCGCCGTGCACAAGCCGTTCTTATCGACAACCGTGCAGTCGGCATTTCCGGAACACCCCTGGAAAGGTTCATCCCTGGAAATGGGGCCACGCCGCAAAGCGGCTTCGTCGATCAGTTGGAGCATCCTCAGCGCGCTAAAATTGCTCAAGTCCGGAGATTCGGGAAGAGGAATGAGATCCGAGGAATTACTCATGATCACTTCAATGTTTGGCTGAGATTGCTCTCCGTGGTCGTTCGAGGGCTTTGAAGATAGAAGATGCTGACCGGAAATAAAAAATATTCCCGTCAACAAAGCGAAGGTAAAAAACCTTCGCATATGTGTGCTGACACACGGCTTCATCATATGCAGTTACAACCTCTCGATCGAGATTAGCGATTTCCTAGCTAACCCAAGTGTAACTGATGATTTTCGGAGAGTCAAAAAATCGCAAACCTTTTTATAATAATTTTCGGAGTATTTCAGATTTACTTAATGCTATAAAAAATAGCATCGCTAGCTATTCTTGATATATATGATAGTCTTGTATCTAATGTAGTTTTTAAAATATTAATATTGTGCCATTCAGATACACAGCAAATCAGGATGTGCCTATTTATCGGTGTGGATCATCGATCCGGGAGGAAGGAGAGGCTGGCTCTAACTAAGGCAGGATTTCCGCGTTAAAAACAAGTGTTCGCTTGGTCTTTTCGTCCACTGTAATATCGAAGGTCACAACGATGTCTCTCAAGAGAAAGGTTGCGACTCCCAGGTCCATCGAAGTAATGTTCCATCCCGGCTTGTTCGGAACCGCAATACGGGCAAGCAGATGGCGACCGGCCCACACGGCCAGATAAACATTGGCCGGGAGCGCATTCTTATCCTCCGGGGTATCCTGGAATCCGTAATAGACCAGCATTTTGGACCCGGGAGTCACACGGGCGAAGCGGAGTCTCCTGGTCGCCTCCGGAACCGGAAGGATGGAAATTCCGGGGCGCATCTCGCCGTTGAAGGATTGCGTGGTTGGCTGGACGTTGAAAAGCGGCGAAAGATTGGCAAAGGCAAATTGGCTGCCGTCCCACTGGGCCATGCGTTCTTCCCGGGCAGGAATCACAATGGAGGCTTCGCTTTCGGCAAGGTGCTCGCTGAATTGATAAACGTACGAGGGCCCTTGTCGGGAGGAAGGTGGGGACGAGGACGGAGCAAAGGCCGTAGAAAGCACGATGGCTAAAACGAGCACAGAACGCATCATTCGATTCATAGGATCTCTTTTTTGTATCGACTCACTGAATTTCCGATCAAGACGCCCACCAAAATCAGCACGCCCCATCCGGCGACTCCATCATACAACTTGGAACTACCGAATAGAAGCGTTGATTTGTTGAAAAAATCGGCGAAAGCGCCGTCTAACTTGATAAAAAAAACGCATCCGGCGTGGAGACCAATCGCGGGATACAGCGAGCCGGTCCGAAGAACCAGGGCATTGAGGACAACTCCGAAAATGAAAAGGCCCGCCACCGCCGGCCACAGGTTTTCCCAGTGTGTATAGGACGCAAACGGTGCCGCCATCAGCCGAAAGCTGTCGAAAACCGTAGGCTCCGGGCCGATCAACGGCTTCTCGGAGCTCGTAAAGTGGAGAAGCGAGTAAAAGAGGCTCGTGCATCCGACAGCGGCCCAAATCACCGGGCGCAGAGAAAGCCCCGTTCCGCTTTTCCCGGCAAAAGACTTCCGGAGGCTCTGATAGATAAACCCGCGGAAGAAAAATTCCTCGAGGACGCCGACCACCACGGCGGCAAGCAGCGCGTTGGCAATCTTGAGGATCCATTGGAGAGCGGAAAGGTCATGCAAACGGAGCGCCGCATATCCGGACCCGATCAGGCATCCGACGTACGCCGTCAGCACGACGACGGAGGTTTCAAAAGCAGCAAGAAATCCTGAAAGGCTTGCGTCCGTCCAGCGCAAGCCGTAATCGCCGAACATTCCGCGACGGAACCGCACAAAGACCAGGACCGCCGCCAGGGTCTGGATCATGACGAGCCGGTTGAAAATTTTTTCGAACTTGAAGGGCAGGATTTTAAAAAGGAGCGGGGCCAAAACCGCGCTCGCGAGCAAAATCACGGCAAGAACCGCCAGAAATTTGAGGCCTTTTCGGATCATGGTTTACTCCCGAATGCGAAGGGTGACTTCCAGTAGAACGGCGCTGTTCATGGGCAAGTCCTGAACCCCCACGGCGGACCGGGCATGAATCCCCGCGTCGCCGAAGACCTCGAGAAAAAGTTCCGAGGCGCCGTTAAGAACCCGGGGGATCTCCGTAAATCCGGGAGCCGTCTGAATATATCCCGTGATCCGGAGGATGCGGTCAAAGCGCGCCCATCCGATATCGTGGCGGATGACGCTCAGGGCATTGAGGGCCGCCGAACGCGCAGCTTCGGCGCCACGCTCGGCAGTCAGGTCTAAGCCCACGCGCCCCGTCATAACGCTTCCGTCGACGAGCCTCGAGAGCTGGCCGCTTAAATAAGCGATGCCTGCGCACAAGACCGCAGGGCGGTAGGCCCCGGCCGGTTTGGGCGGAGGCGGCAGCACCAGGTTCAGGGACTGAATACGGTCATCGATATCCATCAAGCTTTCTCTCCTATCAAAAGAGTCGCAAGGCCGCCCGAAAAAGATTTCTGACCGGTCTTTTGAAATCCCGCCGTTCGCATCATGGCCAGCGTTTCGTACGGCTCCTGGAAGCGCAGAACGGAGTCGGACAAAAACCGGTAAGCGTCCTCGTCCCGGGAAAACAATTTCCCGGCGGCAGGAAGATAAATCTTCATGTAGGGCTCGTACAACAGTCGTACCCACCGGTCAACGGGCCGGGTCAAACATAAAAACGCGGCCTTACCGCCTCGGTCCAGAAGGCCGTAGACCGCGCGAAAAAAGACGCCCAGATCGGCGACGCTGCGGAGAGTAAACGCCGAAACGATCAGGTCAAAAGACGCCGCCTTAAACGGCATGGCCCCAAAATCTCCCTGGATCCACCGGACTTCGCCGTCCATTCGCTTTTGAGCCACTTGCAGCATGGCTCCCGAAAAATCCATCCCCGCGGAAAGATCCCAAGCCCTGCGTTTCAAAAAAGGCTCCAGGAATTTTCCGGTCCCTGTCCCGAGATCAAGGATCCGCCTTGCCCCGGTCCCCGCGACTTCGATCGAGGCACGGTTCCGCCATGAGAGGTCGAGGCGGAAACTCAGGAGCGAATTGAGAAAGTCATACCGGACCGCAATACGGTCAAAAAGCTTCCTGATCTTGGCGCTTTCGAGAATCGCCATCGTCGGGCCCCTCGCAGGTCTTTAAGATTTCATAATCGGTATTGCGTTCAGCGGGAACGAATCCCGCCTCGCGGATGAGACGGACCAAATCCTCCCGCCGGGTCCGGACCTTGATCCCGGTGGGCTCAAGCACCTTGTCCTCGAGGAGGGTTCCCCCCATATCGTCACAGCCGAACGCGAGAGCGACCTGGCCCAGCTTCAGCCCTTCGGTGAGCCACCCGCTCTGGATATGGTCGACATTATCCAGCATCAACCGGGAAATGGCCACCGTTTTTAAATAGTCCTCTCCGAGCGCTTCCTCCCATCCGCTCATTCGCGGGGTCCCGCGCGGCGAAAGGCTCCAGGGAATAAACGCCCGGAAGCCGCCCGTGCGGTCCTGGAGCTCGCGGATCCTGACCAGATGCTCGATCCGCTCCGCGGGAGTCTCGACGTGCCCGAAGACCATCGTCGCCGTGCTCCGAAGACCGCACTCGTGCGCCGTCTGCATGATTTCAAGCCACCTGTCGGAGGAAATTTTCTTGGGGCTGATCCGGCGCCGTACCCGCTCAACGAGGATTTCGGCGCCTCCGCCCGGAAGCGAGTTCAGGCCCGCCTCCTTGAACCGGCGGAAGATCTCCGGAAGACTCAGGCGGTTTTTTCTGGACAGCATGTCCATCTCGATCGCCGAAAAAGAATGGATGCGGATGGCGGGAAAGCGCTCGCGGATGCCCCGAACAAGTCCCAGGTAATACTCGAGCGGCAGGTCCGGATTCAAACCTCCCTGGATCAGGACCTGGGTCCCGCCGAGTTCGGCCAGTTCGCGGACCTTTTCAAAAATTTGCTCGTGCGTCAGCGTGTAGATTTCCCGGTGGCCGGGCCGCCGGTAAAACGCGCAAAAATCGCAGTCGATCACGCAGGCGTTGGTGTAGCTGATGTTGCGGTCTACGAGGAACGTCACGCGACGGTCCGGATGCAGCCGGCGCACAAGGCAGGCGGCCGCGCGCCCCAGGCTCAAAAGGTCGCAGTCCCAAAGCCGGGCCCCCTCTTCGGGAGTCAGGCGAGCGCCTTCCAGACGTTTTTCGAGAATCCCGGGCAATCCGCCGGCCATAGCGTCAGCCGACCTCGAAGAATTCCAACTTCCGCGGGTCCGGTGAGAGATTCATACGGCGGGCCAGGCGGTAGAACAAGTCGAGGCCGTCGAGCATGGAAGGGTCCAGCCGGTAACTGAGGTTGAAGAGGTAGCCGAAGAGCTTGGAAAACCGGGGGTGGAGAAAATCCATTCCCAGCGCGTCCTTGATCAAGGTCTCGATGTCGACTAAATTCCGTTCGAGGTTCTCGCGGAGCCTCCGGCAAAAGTTCTCGACGAAGTCCGGGTTCTCGTCGGCAAAGGTCTTGCGAACAGCCCACACCGAAAAACAAAAAGGCTTGCCGGTCCAGTTCCACCAAAGCTCGCTCAAATCATATTTGTAAACGAATTCCTTCGGCTGGAAGAAAAGCGCTTCGTCCCCGATCACCAGCGTCGCCTTGTGGCGCTCCAGCGTCGTCTCCGGATCGTCATGAGTCACTTGAAACCGGTTGCGGAAATGGTATTTGAACCTGAAGAGGATTTTAAGCAGGGCCACGGAACTGAGGCTCTGGCGAGTCAGGGCAATCGTGGCCTTGTCGAGCCCCTCGATCCTTTCACGCGACAGAAGCAGGACACTGCCTGAGAAATCTCTGGAGCCGATGGCGAAATCAGGAAGGAGATAATAATTTTTCTGGTGATTGAGGTACTCCAGCGAAGAGATCGGCCCGAGGTCGATCTTGGCGCACCGAAGAGCGAGATTGAGCTTGGACGGATACGTTTCATGATAGACGAGCTCGACACCTTCCTGAGCCTTCAGCCGGTGATAATACGGAAGGCAGTTCACGTAACAGATTTTACCGATCTTGACCTGGGTCTTCAAAGCCTCTCCCGTCATGCAGTTTCCCCCGCCAAACGGTGCTCGGTGTTTTGCCCGGTCCACCGGGGGTACAAGCCGTGCGCGATCCCCATCTGATCGAGGACCTTCCCCACCACAAAATCAATCATCCCCTCGAGATCCTTCGCGCCGGTGTAGAAGGCCGGCATCGCGGGAACGATCGCGACTCCGAGACGTGCAAGCTTCAGCATATTTTCGAGATGAATGGCATGAAGAGGTGTCTCGCGGGGAACCAGGACCAGCTTGCGGCCTTCCTTGAGAGTGCAGGCTGCAGCGCGGTGAATGAGATTGGCCGAAAGGCCGGAAGCGATTGCCCCAAGAGACCCCATGCTGCAGGGCACCACCATCATGCCGCGAGTCGGATACGAGCCGCTTGCGATGGGTGCTGTGAAATCTTCGGGAGCATAAAGGGCCGTGTGCTTCGGGACTTCGGGGCCAAATAGCGCGCGGAAGTCCTCAGAGGAGGAACCCGAAAGCGCTACCCCGGTTTCTTCGCGGATTACAAGCCGGGCAGAAGCGGAAAGAACCAGCGCGAAGGGATGTCCCAATTCCACGAGTACCCGGATGAGACGAATCCCGTAGGCTGCACCGCTTGCCCCTGTCATCGCCACCACGTATGGGACCATACGTCACCTGCACCTAAAACGACAAATCCACCGCCGCGGCCAGAAAAACCCCAACGCTCACGGCGGCATTCATCGTAAAAAAAGCTTCGTCCATTTTTGCAAGACCGCACGAGCGGATCAGCCAATGCTGGCGAACGATAAAAACTGCGGCGGCGATCAAACCGCCGGAATAGATCCACCCGAGCCCCGCAAGTTGCCCGGCCGCAAACCAGGCGGCAAGGCAGAAACCCTGCAAAACCAGCGCAGCTTTCAGCGCCGGCGTTACACCGAACCTGGCAGGAAAAGAAAAGAGCCCGTGTTGCCTATCAAACCCAACATCCTGCAGGGCATAAATCATGTCAAAACCCGCCGCCCAGGCCATCACTCCTGCCGAAAGAAAGGCCGGAACCCACGAAAAGCGGCCGCAACTTGCAATCCAAGCCCCGTAAGGAGCGATGGCTAGTATCATACCCAAAATGAAATGGGATAGCCAAGTAAATCTTTTGGCCCAAGGGTAAAACCAGGCTAAAAGGACGGGAAACGGTGATAAGGCGAGGCACAAGGGCCCCAAGACGGCGGCGGATCCAAAAAAAAACGCTCCCGATAAAACGGCGGCAAAAACGGCAAATGGCCTCCCCAGAAGGCCGGCAGGGATCGCGCGGCCGCGGGTTCTCGGGTTTTCGGCATCGATGCGGGCATCGACGAGCCGGTTCGCGGCCATCGCCATGGTCCGGAAAGAAACCATGGCCGCCGTCACCCAGAGAAAAACGCTTAATCGGGGACGGCCGTGTTCGGCAAGAAAGAGTCCGAGGTACGCAAAGGGCAGAGCAAAAACCGAATGCTCCCACTTGATCATTTCCAGGAACACCGCGAACTTACGGGCGATATTTTTCATCCAGACCATAATCGTTCCACCGGCCGCTCACGAGCCTTCGGACCGTATCCGTCATCGCGATTTCCTCGGGCCACGGGCGCTTCATCCCCTCCGCCTCGCTTTTTCGGGTCGCGTCGATCCCGACCTTGGATCCGAAAAAATCGCGTTCAGCCGCGTGGTCCAGCTCATCGAGAGGGCCTACGGCAAAAGAGAAATCCCGCTGGGGATCGACGTTGTTCAAGACCCGCCAAGCCACTTCCCGCAGGTTCTGGATATCCGCGTCATGATCGAGGACCACGATGCATTTGGAAAACATCATCTGCCCGAGGCCCCAAAGGGCCGACATGACTTTGCGGGCTTGTTCGGGATAGCTCTTGCGAATCGAGACAACGGCAAGATTATGGAAGCAGCCCTCCCACGGCAGATGGAGATCGGCGATTTCCGGAAGCTGCCGCTTGAGCAGGGGCAGAAAAATCCGCTCGATGGCCTTGCCCATGTAGCAGTCTTCCATCGGAGGCTTCCCCACCACGGTCGTCACATAAACGGGGTCGCGCCGGTGAGTCATCGCGGTCAAATGAAAGACCGGAAATTCCTTGGCCCGGGAATAAAAACCGGTATGGTCCCCGAACGGCCCCTCCATGCGCGTCTCGCCTTCCTCCACATACCCTTCGAGCACGATCTCGGCATGGGCGGGCACTTCCAGATCGATCGTCCGGCACCGGACAGTCTCGACCGGACGGCCGCGCAGGAATCCGGCAAGCGAAAGCTCGTCCACGCCGTAAGGCAGCGGGCACGCGGCGGCAAACATCGTCGCCGGATCGCATCCGATCACGGCGGCCACCTCCAGCCTTTTCTTGCCGTTTGCGCCGAGCCGCCGGAAATGTTCGGCCCCATCTTTATGAATCTGCCAATGCATCCCGGTCGTCTCGTTGTCGTAGACGTGCATGCGGTAAAGTCCGCAGTTGCGCCGCCCGGTCGCGGGGTCCTTCGTAAAAACCAGCGGAAACGTGATGAACTTCCCGCCGTCGGACGGCCAGCACTTCAGGATGGGAAGCTTGTCGAGCATGGGCCCCTCGCCACGGAGGATGACGACTTCCTGGCAGGGCCCTTGCCGGACGGTCTTCGGCACGAGCGTATCGAGGGCGGCAAGCTTCGGAAGATGGCTGAGCTTCTCGATGAAATTTTTTGGCATTTCGGGATTCACAAAAGCTTCGATTTTTGCCGCAAGGTCCTCGGCGTCTTGCACCCCGAGGGCGCGGTTCATCCGTGCGGAAGACCCGAAAAGATTGATGGCGAGCGGAATCGAAGACCCCCGGACCCGCCGGAAGAAAAGAGCGGGGCCTTCCTTCTTGACCATCCGGTCGGCGATCTCCGTGATCTCGAGCTGGGGATCGACCTCGGCCGCAACCTCGCACAGTTCGCCGGATTGCCGCAAAGCGTCGAGGAACTCCCCGAGGTTCTGATAGGCCATGTCAGCGCTCCGCCTCGAGGCGGGCGATCAATTGTTTCATGTCCTCGGGCAGCGGGGCCTCGACGTGAATCTCGCGGCCGTCCGCCGGATGGGCGAAGGTGAGGGAAAAGGCGTGCAGAGCCTGCCGGCAGATCCAGGGAGAGCGGACTCCGTAGAGCTCGTCGCCGAGCACCGGATGCCCGATATGGGCCATGTGGACCCGGATCTGGTGCGTCCGCCCGGTCCGCGGCCGGACCTCCACCAGGCTTGTGCGGTTGAAGCGCTTGAGCACGCGAAAATAAGTCGCCGCATCTCGGCCCCCGGAAGGCTTGATGACGACCTTTTTCCGGTTAAGAAACGCACGGCCCACCGGCTCTTCGCAAAGGCCCTCGTCGCGCTGGACGACGCCCTTCACGGCGGCATAATAGACTTTGCGAATCGTGTGCTGCTTAAACTGCCGGGCGAGCTTCTCGTGCGCGCGGTCGTTTTTCGCGACGATCAAAATCCCCGAGGTATCTTTGTCGAGCCGATGGACGATTCCCGGCCGGATCCTGTCTTCGCATTGCCGGAGGCTCTGCACATGATACAGAAGGGCGTTGACCAGCGTGTGGGACTGATTTCCGCACGCCGGGTGCACCACCATTCCCGCGGGCTTGTCGACCGCGATCAGGTCGTCGTCCTCGTAGAGGATGACCAAGGGAATCGCTTCGGCCTGCGTGGAGTCGTCGCTGTCGTCCTTCCAATCCACGCGAATGGTTTCGCCTTCCTTGAGATGGTAATGCGGCGAGACCGCGCGCCCGTCGACGACAATCGAACCTCCCAAGATCAGCTTCTTGATTTTTGAGCGCGACAGAACATCGACGAGGACGCCGCCAAGATAGGCGTCGAGCCTCGGTGTTTTGAGCGGGCCGTCGACCCGAATTTCCCTCGCGAAATCTTCCGGAAGGCCGTGCCTCATGTCAGATCCCCTCCTGCCCGAGTCCGGCGGTTCTTTTCGGCCCGGGATAAAAATCCGTAACAAAGCGCCGCCAGGAGGAAGATCCCCGCGCTCGTCCATTGATTCGAGGTCAAAGGCCCCCAAGCCGTCATCCCGTCCCTCGTCATCTCCAACAAGCCCCGCCCAATCGGATAAATCAGGAAGTAGAGGCAGAGGATTTCTCCCGGAAATCGCTGGGAGCGGTAGCGGCGCCGAAGCAGAAAGAAAATGGCGAAATTGAAGGCCGCTTCATAAAGCTGGGACGGATGAACGCTCACGCCTGGGCTGCCGCTCAGAGGAACCGCCCACGGAAGATGACATTCCTTTCCGTAACAGCACCCGTTCAAGAAACACCCGATCCGGCCGAAGGCGTGCGTCAGAACGCCGTAGGGAAGCAGGAAATCTAAACCCCGCAGGAAAGGAATGCCCCGCCGCTTCATGAAAACAACAAGGCTGACAAGAACCGTCGGCACCCCGCCGTAAAAAATCAAACCGCCCTGCCATACCGCCAGCGCCTCGAGCGGATGGCCCTGATACCACGCGAACTCCTGAATCACGTAAAAAGCCCGGGCGCCGATGAAACCGGCGGCCACGGCCACGAACGCGAGATCAAAGACGTCGCGGACATTCGGAGGGAACCCGTCGCGGCGGGCCGAGTGTTCCATCAGGGCAAGCGAAACGACGATTCCCGAAGCCACTAGCAGGCCGAAGGAATAAATGTGAAACGGACCGAAGGAAAACAGGACGGGCATCATGATTTTTTTTACGGCGCCTTTTTTTTGAAGCAGAGCACCCACAGATAAAGGATCACCCCGGCCGAGATCGCGGTGTCGGCCACGTTAAAGACCGGCCAGACTCGAAAATCCAGGAAGTCGATCACCGCCCCGAACCGCATGCGGTCGATCCAGTTGCCGACGGCGCCCCCCAGGATCAGGGCCGTTCCCAAACGGGCGCTTCGGGGAGCCTCCCGGAGCCCAAGCCCCCAAAGAAACAAAACGACAAGGCTCAGGCTGATGAGTCCGAACAGAAGGGCGCTGTGCTCCCTGAAAAAACCGAAGGCGATCCCCGTGTTCCGGACGAGCGTCAGGTGAAAAATATCCGGCACAAGGGCGAGGGAACCGCGCTCGTCGAGGAATCGGAGGGCAAGCTCCTTAGAGGCCTGATCGCTTAGCACGACCAGTAAAACGGCAATGATCCAAAACGCTAACTTCTTCGTTTTTCCTTCTCCTCAAGCTCTTGGGCTTCCAAGCACAGCGGGGCGTAAGGGACTGCCATCAGGCGCTTCTTGCTGATCGGCTTTCCTGTCTTTTCGCAGATACCGAAGGTCCCGTCGTTGATTTTCCGGAGCGCGGTATCGATGAGGTTCAGGAAGTTCTGTTCGTTGGTGGCAAGCCCCAGGTTGAATTCCCGGTCGAAATTGTCGGTCGCCATGTCGGCCATGTGAAACGAGTAGCCCGACAAGTCACCGGAGGAGTCTTTCTGATTGGTTTTGAGGGTGTCTTTCTCGATGGATTCGAGGTCCCCGGCGATTTTTCGGCGCAGGGTGTGGAGAAGCACGCGGAAGAACTCGAGCTCCTTTTTATCGAAACGCGTCTTGACGACTTTACTTTTCGCGGCCGGTGCCGCTTTTTTCGTTTTTTTCAAGGTAGGACTCCCCCAAATGAGGCGTCATTATACTGACTGCCCCCGGGATAAGCAAGCGCTAAAAACCCTTAAAGGGCGCCGGTATGGGAGGGCTTTCCCATAAAATCGACCATCGAAAACCGGTCCCCCGCCTTGCGCAGCTCCTTCTTGAGCCCCCGGATAAAGGCCTCCACCACCTCAGGGTCAAACTGCGTCCCCGAACACCTCTTCAGCTCCTCGAAAGCAAATGCGACCGACTGGCTGGGCCGGTACACCCGCGTCGAAATAATCGCGTGGAAGGCATCGACCACGGAAACAATCCGCGCCTCGATGGGGATTTCCACGCCCTTCAGTCCCCGGGGATATCCGGTGCCGTTAAAATTTTCATGATGGGCCCTGACGATACCGGCAGCCTCCCGGAAATCCGACAAGTGGGCCAAAATCCCGGCGCCTTTCTCAACGTGCTCTTTCATGATCTGCCATTCGCCTTCGTCGAGGCCCCCCGGCTTTTGCAGGATGTGGTCCGGAACGCCAATCTTTCCGACGTCGTGGAGGATCAGGCTGGCCGACAAAATGTCCCGGCGGTGCTCATCGAGGGCAAGCCCCATTTCCCGGGCTGTCATAAGCCCGAGCTTTTCGACCTGGCTGATATGGCCGAAGGTGCTCGGGTCCTTGGCATAGATCTCCTGGGCCAGGGACCTCATGACTTCATAGAAAGTGGCGCGCTCCTTTCGCCGAAGCTCTTCAACCTCCGCGACTTTCCGGTTGAGCTCCTGGTTGCGCCGAACCAGATTTTCATGGTACTCGGCGGTCTTGATGGCCATCGAACAGTCCTGGGCCAAAACCTGGAAAAAATTGATTTGCGAGGCCGTAAAGGGCCTGCCGTTTTTTTTCCGGCCGAACAGCAGGAGGGCTTCGAGCGTCCTCTTGTAATAGCCGGGGATGGCGAGTTCGGCGTTCAGGTGTTCCATCGTTTTTTTGAGCCGCATCAGCACCGCGTCCGATTTCCGGGACGTAAGCTCCTTTCTGACTGAGGCCAAGCGAAGGAAATCCCTTCCCTTTTCGGCGCCCTTTCGGTCGCGAAACCACGCGATCAACGGATTATCCAGATCGATCCGGACGAGCCCGACCGGAACCTTCCGGCTGCCCCGGGAGTTCGCAAAAATAAACCGGTCCCGCAGGTCGTCATGGACGAGCAGCGACATATGGACGAGCGCGAGGTCGCGCTCGAGAAAGCGGGTAATCATTTTAAGCAGGCGCTCGGGGCGGCGTAGGTGCACCATGCTTTGGGCAAAGTCCCGGAGAGCCTTTTGATAATCGATTTTCTTCTTCGGGTCCGAGGTTCGAATCGGCATGAAATTCGGGTTCTGCAACTTTAGGCGGGCGATGTCAGGTGAGAGATCTTCTCCTGCACGTCCTTTTCGAGGTACTCGAGGCTGAGGGGTTTGGTGATGTAATTGTCGGCCCCGAGGCGGATCGCCTCTTCGATTTTTTCGCGCGTTTCGACGGCTGTCACCATAATAACCTTCACCCCGGGGAAGTCCTGCTTGATCTTCTTCAGGACCGCCATCCCGTCCATCACAGGCATCTGGATGTCGAGCAATACAACGTTGGGGCGAGACTCGGCGATCTCCCGCAGGGCCGCCTGTCCGGACGTCGCCGTGCGGACCTGGTATTCCCTTTCCTCGAAAAAGGTCTTCAAAAAATCGCAGATTTCGAACTCGTCATCGACGATCAAAAGCGTTTTCATAGCCCGTCCTCCCCCTTTATTCATCACCTCAAAAATCGCCTAACTCCGGTTCTTCCCGCGGCAAGGGCTCCTCTTTGAGGAGCGGCCAGGCAAAACTCTTTTGCGCCGAAACGGTCGAAGCCGGGACCTCTTCGCGGGGCAGGCGTACGAGAAAAAGACTTCCCTGACCCGGCCGGCTTTCCACCCGGATGGACCCGCCGTAGCGGTGCACGATTTGTTTCGTCACAAAGAGCCCCAGCCCCACGCCGTCGGAGCGGGTCGTGTAAAAAGGATTAAAGACTTTGTCGAGCCTGTCCTCCGGGATGCCGCACCCGGTGTCCGAAATCAGGATCTCAATGACCTGGTTCTGCGGCTGATAGTGGATCTCGCAGTGGATCTTGCCCTTCGATCCGACCGACTGAACCGCATTCAAAATCAAGTTGAGAAAGACCTCGCGCATTTCGTGCACATTCGCGTAGACCGGCGGAATGGCATTGACGATCTTGCGGGTCATTTCAATGCCGTCCAGAGAGGTCTGATACGACACCAGCGCGATCGTGTCCTCGAGCACCTGTTCGAGCTTGAGCGACTCCTTGGGCGCGCCGGACCCCTGAGAAAACATGAGCAGCTTTCTGGTAATATCGGCCGCCCGCTTCGTTTGCTTCACAATCGTTTTCAGGACCTCTTCGATCCTCTGGTCGAGCCGGTTGCGGTCCTTTTGGAGGAGAAGGACCTGGGCCTTGCCTGAAATGATCGTCAGGGGGTTGTGGATTTCGTGGGCCAGCCCCGTCGCAAGCTGTTCGATGGCTGCCAGTTTCGTGGACTGAAGGAGGTGGGATTGGACGTCCTGCAGTTCCTCGTTGGCGACCTTGAGTTCGGAGACGAACAGGGCGTTTCGGACGCATTTGGCCGTGGCATCGGCGAATTCCCGGAAAAAGTGGAAATCCCCTTCGTCGAAGGAAGCCTCCGGCCGGGCAGCCGAAAAGGCCATCGCGCCGACGAATTCGCTTTTCACAAAGAGCGGAATGAGCCACCCCGCGCGAAGGCTGTCAAAATCATGGGCAAGCCGGTTGGCGTCCTGCCAGGCAAGCGTCCTCACGGCGCGGTCCCGCACGAGAGTATGCGCCCCTTCGGAGCGGATGAGGCCGATCAGAGGCGAGTCCTCCCTCAGGCGGATCCTCTTCGCATCCGAAACGCTCCAGCCGTAGGCCGAGGCGATTTCATAATCGTTACGGACCCGGTTTGGAACAAGCAGGGCGACCGTTTTGAGACAAAGGACTTCGCCAAACGTGTTGACCACGAGGTTCGCAAGCTCCCCCAAATCCAGGATGAGCGCCAGGTCCGAAGCAAAGTTCATGAGCGTCATATGCGCGTAGCTTTTCTTTTTGAAGAAGTAATCCTTGAACAAGCGGGTAAAAAGCAAATCGAGCGGCTTATAAACGAGGAGGCAGACAACCGTCATGATCAGGACGGGCGCGAACGGAAGCGCGCCCCACGACGCGTGCTTCCAGCGGGCCGCCGCGGCCGCGAACAGGACCGAGGCGAGAGAGCCGGCGGCGAACAAACACACGCCCACCATGATTTTCTTCACGACCCGCCGGCGCTTCTTAAGAAATAAATTCATGAATCCAGGGGCGAAACGGCCTCGACACATTTTCCGCACAGCGCCGGATGGGCCGTGCCGGAGCCGACCGTGCGCGAATAGCTCCAGCAGCGGACGCACTTTTCCCCTTCGGCCTTTTCGACCGAGACGAAAATCTTGACCTTCTCCGAAAGAGACTCGAACGCGACTTCGGTCTCCTCGCTCCCCCGGCGCACCTCTTCCATCCAGGCGACCTGGTCGTACGAAGCGATAAAAATCCGCCCGAGCGAGCCCATGTGATTTTCGAGGATGCGGCGGGCCCCCGCGTGCTCCGTGTGCAAAAAGATCCGGGCGTCCAGGCTCGACCCGATCACCTTGGCCTCCCGCTGCTTTTCCAGAAATGGCGTCAGCGCATCGCGCAGGGCTCTTAAGTCGCACCACTCCCGGTACAGGCCGGGATCCACGACCCAGGATTCGCGCTCCCACAAGCTCGCGTGAACCGAAGCAACGCCCGGTTCGACCGGATAAGCCTTCCAGACCTCGTCCATCGTAAACGGGAGGATGGGCGCGAGGACCTTCACAAGCCTCGAGAGAATGTAGAAGAGAGCTGTTTGCGCCGACCGGCGGATCCGAGAATTCTTTCCGGACGTGTAGAGGATGTCTTTGAGGATGTCAAAATAATAGGCGCTCAGCTGAACCGCGCAAAAATGATGCGCCAGCTGATAAATCTCATGGAAAGCAAAAGCATCGTATTTGGCGGTAATGGCCCGAACCACTTCGTTGGTGGCCTCGACCGCCCACTGGTCCCACGGCTCCAGTTCGCCGACCGGCGCGAGCGCGTCGGCCGCCGGATCAAAATCGTAAAGGTTGCCCAAGACATAACGGAAGGTATTCCGGATCTTCCGGTAGGAATCCGCCATCTGGTTCAGGATTTCTTTGGAAAGCCGGACATCGAACTGATAATCGCAGGACGACACCCAAAGCCTCAAGATGTCGGCCCCGAATTCCTTCATAACCTCCTGGGGGCTGACGACATTGCCCGCCGACTTGGACATTTTCCGTCCCTCTCCGTCGACGACGAACCCGTGCGTGAGCACGCCCTCAAAGGGCGGACGGCCTTCGAGCGCCATCGCGGTCGTCAGCGAGCTTTGGAACCATCCACGGTGCTGGTCCGAACCCTCCAGGTACAGCGCCGCCGGGTACGTCAAGCCGAAGGGGCCCTTCAAAACCGCCTGGTGGCTCGCGCCCGAATCGAACCAAACGTCGATGATGTCGTCGGCCTTTTCGAATTCCCGCGAGCCGCAGCGGCACGCAAAATCCGCCGGCAGAAACGCCGAGGCCGGCAGGGAGAACCAGGCGTCCGCGTTTTCCCGCGCAAAAATGCCGGTGACTTTGGCCCGGACCTCTTCGAGGACCGCGGCGTCCACCGGGGACGGACGGCCGAACGGAAGGCCGCACTTGCGGCAGGACAGTACGGGAATCGGCACCCCCCAGTACCGCTGGCGCGACAAGCACCAGTCGGGGCGGCTTTCGACCATGGCCCCGATGCGGTTTTTGCCCCAGTCCGGCGTAAAGCGAATTTTATCGCGTATCACCCCGGCCATGCGCTCCCGGAGGTTTTCGTGATCGATCTTCATGAACCACTGTTTGGTCGCGCGGAAAATAATGGGCTTTTTGCACCGCCAGCAGTGGGGATACGAATGGGCGTGAGGCTCTTCGGCGAGGAGCAGCTTTTTTTCCCGCAGCATTTCCGTGATTTGTACATTGGCCTTGAAAACGTGGATTCCTTCGCAGGGCGAAAACTCTTTCGTGAACCGTCCCTTCTCGTCCACCGGCGACAAAATGTCCAGACGGTAATCGAGGTGACCGAACCGGTAGTCTTCCTCGCCGTGCCCGGGAGCGATGTGCACGATGCCCGTTCCGTCGGTGGCCGAAACATAATCGGCCAGGATGGTTCGCCCCTCGCGATCGAGGAAGGGATGGCGGTAGAGGAGGCCTTCGAGCTCCCTTCCCTTGCAGGAAGAGGAAGAAACAGGCGCCTCGTTCATGACATTGAGCGACTGCAAGTGAGCAACCAGATCTTCTGCCAGAAGCCATGATTCCCCGGGCAATTCCAGCACGGTGTACTGCAAATCCGGATGAACGGCCACGCCTACGTTCGCCGGAAGAGTCCAGGGTGTCGTGGTCCAAACCAGCAGATAGACCGGCTTTGTGCCGAGCGCGGCGGGCAGATGCATTTTGGTCTTCAGGCTTTCGAAGAGAACCGGGAACTTGACGGTGACGGTCTGGGAGGTCTTATCTTCGTACTCGAGTTCGGCATCGGCCAGAGCTGTTTCGCAGTCGAAACACCAGGGCACCGGCTTGAGCCGCTGCTCGATGAAGCCCTTCGCGAAAAGCTTCAGGAAGGTGTCGGCGATCACCGCCTGATAGCCGCTCGTCATCGTCAAATAAGGGTTCTCCCACTCGCCGAAAATCCCGAGCCGTTTGAATTCTTCTTTTTGGATCGCGACATATTTTTCCGCGTACTTCCTCGCCTGACGGCGGAACTCGACGCGCTCGACCTGGTCCTTGCGCTTGCCCATGTCCTTCAAGCACTGGTGCTCAATCGGAAGGCCGTGGCAGTCCCAACCCGGAATGTAGAGGGCGTCATAGCCCTGCATCGTACGGAACTTGACGATGACGTCCTTCAGAATCTTGTTCAGGGCGTGTCCGATGTGAATGTGCCCGTTCGCGTACGGAGGCCCGTCGTGGAGAATAGACTTCGGTCTAGCGGACGACGCTTTCCGAATCTCGCCGTAAAGTCCCTCTGAGGCCCAGCGTGCGAGCGTTTCAGGCTCGCGCTGGACCAGATTGGCCTTCATCGCAAACAGAGTCTGCGGCAGGTTCAGCGTATCTTTGTAGTTCGTCTGTTCAGTCATCGAATCATCCGGCCTTTGAGGTGACAGTCACCTGAATATGCGTCACAGAAATAATCCGCGATTTTTAAACATTTTAACGGGTGAATGTTGTCATTTCAAAATTTTTTCACCGCCGCAGCGAGAAGGCGGTCGAGTTTTACGCCCGCTTCGTTGGCCGTGCGGATAATCTCCTGGATATTGACTGGCTCGAGATGGTCCGGATCGCAAGCATCGGTGACGATGCTGATCCCGAGAACTTCCATGCGGCACTGCACCCCGACAATCACCTCGGGTACGGTGGACATCCCAACGAGGTCGGCCCCCATCATGCGCATCATCCGGTACTCGGCGCGCGTCTCCAGGTTCGGGCCCGTGACCGCCATGTAGACGCCCCGGCGGACCTGCAGGTTTTCCCGCGCGGCGGTCTCTTCGGCGAGCTTGATCAGCCGCTCCGAGTAAGGCGCGCACATATCGGGAAAGCGGTCGCCGAGCCGCTCGTCGTGCGGACCGATCAGGGGATTGATGCCCATGAAATTGATGTGGTCTTCGAGCAGAATGATCTCCCCCTTCGCGTAAACGGGATTGAGGCCCCCGGCCGCGTTCGAGACAATCAGGATCTTGGCCCCAAGCTCGTGAAGAACCCTCACCGGAAAGGTCAGCGCCTTGGCCGCATAGCCTTCATAGTGGTGAAAGCGCCCCTCCATCACCGCCACGCGCCGCCCCGAAAGCTTTCCCAGCACAAGCTGTCCCGCGTGGGATTCAACGGTCGACTCCGGAAAGTGAGGGATCTCGCCGTAGGGAATGGACGCTTCGGCTTCGACGCGCTTGGCGAGGTTCCCGAGCCCGGTCCCGAGGATCAAGGCGATTTCGGGAACAAAATCCGTCTGCTTGCGGATCTTTTCGGCAGACTCCCGGGTTTGATCGACGAGTTCACATTTTGTTTTCGCGATTCTTTTCATCGGCATAAAGAGCTGTCTCCTTGTTTAAAAAGCGGCGCCGCATCGCGCGGCTAAACTGACCAGGATCGCTACGAGGACGTTCCTCAAAAAAAACAGAATCACAAAGGCCACGAGCGGCGTCAGGTCGATCATCCCGATCTGGAGAGGAAGCCGCCTGAGCGGCGCGAGGAGGGGTTCGGTCACCTGCATCAGAAACTGGACGATCGAGTGGTAAGGGTCCACCGGAAGCCACGAAATCACGATCCTCGCAAACAAGAGCCAGTAGAGGATCTGAAAAACCCCGTTGACCAGAATTGCAAGCGCCCGAAACAGTTCTCCGAAAATCACCATGATGCCCCTCCCCTTTTAGCGGCCCCGGCTCAACTCGCGGCCGCGCCGGCGCGCCGCGCGTACGGCGCGGCGGAAAATACCTTCGAAATCGTTCCGGGCCAGGACTTCCAGGGCCGCGGCTGTGGTGCCGCCTTTTGAGGTGACGCGCTCCCTCAGCTCACCGGGCAAGGCCGCCGAAGATCCGGCGATCTTGGCCGAACCCACGGCCGTTTGGATCACCAGGGCCCTGGCTTGCGCAGCGCTGAGCCCTCCGGCGGCGCATTCTTTCATCAGCACTTCCATCAACAAAAAGAAATAGGCCGGCCCGCTGCCGCTCACCGCCGTCACGAGATCCATAAACTTCTCGCGCACAAAAAGGGCCGTGCCGCACCCCGAAAAGATTTTCCGGGCGAGCCCCAACGCTCCGGCATCCGTCCCGCAAAGCGCCGTCACCGACTCCCCGACCGTCGCGCCAAGGTTCGGCATCGCGCGCACGAGGCGCGCCCCGGAGCCCGTCATCTTCCGGATGTTCGCAATCGGGGTTCCGGCAAGAATCGATATGACGCAATGCCGTTTTCCGAACATCCCCTTCGCTTCCGGGGATATTTCCCGCAGGTCCTGCGGCTTGAAGGCCAGCACGACGATCCGCGAATCCCGGGCGAGCTCGCGCAAAGACCCGGACTGCGCAACCTTCCATTTCCGTCCGAAAGCCCCCGAGCGGGCGGTTATTTTATCATAAACGCGGACTTGCGAGGGACAGACAATCTTTTTTGCGAGAAGCCCTTCCAGAATCGCCCGCCCCATATTCCCCACGCCGGCCAAACCAATGGTGTCTCGGATTTTCATGGTTTTCTCTCCGTTAGCTGCGGGCGCCGAACACAAGCGAACCGATCCGAAGCAGCGTCGCGCCTTCTTCGATGGCAATTTCGAAATCCTGGGACATGCCCATCGAAAGGATGCCCCAGGATTTGTCCGGAAATTTCATCCGGAAATCTTCTCCCATTTTTCTGAGCCCGCGGAACGCCTCCCGAATCCGTGCCTCGTCGTCGGTGAGCGGGCCGATCGTCATGAGCCCCCGGATTTTGAGCGGCGAATCTGCCGCAATCCCGGCCGCCAGCGCTTCGGCCTCCTCGGGCAAGACCCCCGACTTGGAAGCTTCCCTGGACATATTAACCTGAATCAGAGCCTCCACGGCCGCAATGCCTTTTTTCTCGGCCTGCTTTTCGATTTCGCGGACAACCTCGATCCGGTCCACCGAATGGATCAGAACTGTCCGGCCCAGCACTTGCCGGACCTTGTTGGTCTGCAGATGTCCGATGAGGTGCCACCGAGCCTCCTCCGGGAAGCCGGCCTGTTTCTCCAAAAGTTCCTGCACCCGGTTTTCCCCAAACTCCCGAGCCCCAAGGTCCCATGCCTCGCGAATCCTTGCAGCGGGCACCGTCTTGGTCACCAGGACCCATTGAACGCCGCCCGGATCTCTTCCGCAACGGGCGGCAGCCCGAGAGATCGACTCTGCGAGCCGCCCGAGGCGCTCGCGCAATTCTTCGGTCATGGCGCCGCCGCGACGGCCGCGGCCTGCCGCGTCAACGAACTGCGCACCATTCCGCTCATTTCCTGAAAAAAATTGTCCAGGTTGCTTTTGGACACGAGGAAGACCTCGGCAGCGCCCGAGCGCACGGCATAGTAAGCGTCCCGGGGAGGAAGGGCACGCCCGAGCCTCAAGAGTTCTTCTTTGGACCGTCCCGAACGGATCTTGAGATAGGCCTCTACCGCCGAAAATCCGGGATCGGTGCGGGCCTGATCCATTCCGTCGAGAAAATCTTTGACGTTCATCCGCTCGATCTGCGAAAAAACATAGTCGACGTCTTTCTTGTCGACGGCTTCACCCAAAAGCGACAGCGGCTCGACCCAATACCACCCCTCTCCCACCTTGGACAGCTCATAAGCGGCCGAGAGATTGCGGATGACGATCTTGTCCAGGTCCTTCAGGGGAATCCGGAACACCCTTTTCATCCTCAGACCGTAAAGCGTCTGGTCGAACACATTCTTCAGATCCGCCTGAAGCAGAAAATATTCATTCTCGCCCTCCCAGCGGGCATAAATGAAGTTGCCGGTCGGGGCGACATCTCCCAGACACAGGTACTTGCGCTTCGAATGTTTACGAGTCTCGATCCCGACCTTGATCGTCGGCTTGAGGAGCCCGTACTCTTCCCAATCCTTTTCGGCCGTGAACCTGCGCGCCTTCGTCGAAAGTTTGAGGGCCGTCACGAGCCCCTCGACCACGAGCGCATCGGCTTCGGAGGCAACCGGATACCTGACCTTCCAAACCCCTTCCTCGGACTCCAGGGTGACGGTCAGGTTCTTCGCGGCATTCTGGATCTGAATCCAGCGGATGACGTCCCCGTCCTTCAAGGGGAGAAGCTGCATCGACTGGACCGTTCGCGGCGACCGGACCTCGGACTGCCAGTCATCGAGAGACAACAGGACATAACATCCCAGGACCGCAATGAACAGCAGAAGGAAGACGGCGGAAACAGTAATCTTCATAGGGCCCTCCGGCGCAGGAGGACACGCACGGCTCCCGGGATCAAAAACACCCCGGGCAGAAAGCCGAGAAGGACGGCCAAAAAGACCCATCTTTGCTTTTCGGTGAGGAACAGGGGCTTGAATTCCGGCTGGCGGGTTCGGACCGCAATGAAGCGGTCATCCTTGGCCAGCCACTGGATCATGTTCATGACGAACGCTCCGTTGCCGGACAGTTCGAAATAACCGTTGGTCACGAAGTCGCTGTCGCCCACGATCACGATCCTCCCGGCCGCGGGCCCGGCGGGTTTAGCCTCCGCCGCCACCGCGACGCACATCGGGCCGGGGGTGTCGCTTTCGGGCTCGAAGGAGGCGTCGCCATTTTCGAGGCTCTGGAGGTTCGTTTCGGCCCAGCTGCCCGAACTGCTCAGGGCGAGGGGAACCACCTCATATTTGCCCGACGGATTCGACGACGGATTGACGCTGCGGGTGACCGGGAAAAAGGTCGGCTTGTTGAACCGCGCCGTAATCGGGTGATCCTCGACGTACTGGCTCACGAGCGGCACAAGAAAATCCCCGCCCACGAGCTTGCTCATCTTGTCGATAATGACGTTTCCGCCGACCACGGCGTCAAAGCCGTTTAAAAAATCAATGAAGGCCTTTCCCTGCCCGGGGTCCATCGGATCCAAAAGGAAAAGAATGCCTTTGCCGGCCTCAAAGGCCTTGTTCAAAAATTCGAATTCCGGCGTGTCGAAATCGCGCTTCGGACCCGCGATGACAAAGACATCGCACTGAGCGAGCGGCTCCGGGCCCCCGAGCAAAGTGTCTCGGACCCGGTAGCTATTCTGCTCAAGAGACTGGGAGAGGAAGGAAATGCCGGTTCTGTCTTTTTCAGTCACGGTCGGCTCCCCGTGCGCCGTCGCAAAACAGACCGCGTAGGTTTTGGGCCGGGCGAGGCGAAGCAAGGCATTGGCAAAAACCTCTTCGTTCGGCTGCACGACCTTTTCCTGGAGTCCGGCGTAGCGGACGACCAGCGTGTAAGGCTCCTGGACCTGATACTGCTTGGCCAGGCTCGGGACCCGGTCGGGATCGTAGAAGCGGTAGGAGAACCCGGAGTGGTGAAGCCGGCACTGGCGAAGGAACGTTTCCAGATTGTCGCGCGCCGGGTCGTCGTGAGGATAAAACGCGAGGACCTCGACCGGCTTGCCGGAAAGCTTTTTGAGGAGTTCGACGGTCGGAGCGGCCAGCGAATAGATTTTTTCCCGGGTCAAATCCCACCGGAGATTGTACCGGGTCACGATGCCCATCATGAGGGCAAACGTGCAGAAAAGGACGAGGGAAGTCAAAACCAGCTGAGAACGGATCAAAAAAGCTTTCATGGCGCCCCGGCGTTTATCCTTTCCAGTTGCGCGTCTCGACGGCGCGCAGAGACAAAAAGAGGAAAAAGAGAGTAAAAAAACAAAAGTACACGATATGGCTCAGGTCCAGGATACCGAGAGGGAATTCCCGGTAATGGCGGATCGGGGCGAGCGCCGAGACAAACGCGGCCCAAGGGCCCGTCATGACGCCGGCGACCCAATCCAGGGCCCAGAGGAAAATCAGGGTCGCAAAAGTAAGCATAGCGCTAACGACCTGGTTTTCTGAAATGGAGGAAACGAAAAGGCCCAGGGAAAGATACGCCGTCCCGAGCAGCCAGAACCCGAGATAGCCGACCACCACGGGCCCCCAGTCGATGGAGCCTCCCGCCCAAATCACAAGCGGGATGGTCACCGCCGTCGGCAGGAGCATGAGTTCGAAAAACCAGACCATCCCCAGGTATTTTCCCCACACGATTTCAAAATCGCTCAAGGGGTAGGTAAAAAGGAGCTCAAGGGTCTGGTGCCGCTTCTCTTCCGCAAAGGAGCGCATGGTCAGGAGCGGTACGAAGAACAGGAGAACAACGCTCAGGTTGAGAAAATACGAGCTATAGACAAAACGGGTCAGGCCGAGCCCTTCGACGCTCGGGTAAAGGCTCTGCGATGCGTTCATCGAGATCCGCACATAGGTCATCACGAGCAGATAGAAGAAAAGCCCGGCCATAAGGAAGAAAAAGCCCAGGACGAACACGCCGATCCAGGAATTCAGATAGGACAGGAAATCCTTGCGGGCCACGGTGAACGCGTGCTTCATGACGCAGCATCCTCCCGGATCACGATTTTCATGAAAATCTCCTCGAGGCTCAAGCGGACCGAACGTATTTCCAAAAGCGGCAAATTGCGCTCGACGAACGCGCGGCTGATCTCGGACCGAAGGTCCCGGCCCTTCGAAACGAACAACGAAAAATAGACTTGATCGTTCTTTTCCTGGACGATCCTCACCTGTTCGGCGCCCGGGAAACCGCTCAAGACCGCAAGGCCTTCTTCGGCGCGGTGCCGGTCGCCCATGGTCACGTAAATCTCCTGCTGTTCGCGAAGGGTCGCTTCGAGCTCCTCGGTCGTGCCGCTCGCTACGAGCTTGCCGCCGTTTAAGATCAGAACACGGTCGCAAACCATGCTGACCTCGGGAAGAATGTGCGTGCAAAGAATCAGCGTCGATTCCTTCCCCAGCTCGCGAATGAGCGTCCGGATCTCGATGATCTGCTGCGGATCGAGACCGTTCGTGGGCTCGTCGAGGAACAGGACGTCAGGGTCCCCGATCAAGCTCTGGGCAAGGCCGACGCGCTGACGGAACCCCTTGGAAAGCTGGCCGATCAGCCGGTTGCGGACCGAGTCGAGGCCGCACCGCGCGGTCTTCTCCCGAACATGGACCGCCCTCGTTTTGCGCGGCACGGACTTGATGCATGCGGAAAAATCCAAAAACTCCGAGACCTTCATGTCGTCATATAAGCTAACGGACTCGGGCATATAACCGATGTGCCGCTTGCCGCCCCGCGGGTCCTTGAACAAATCCTGCCCCGCGATCCAAACTTTCCCATCCCCGGGAGGGAAAAACCCGGTCAGGATCCTGATCGCGGTCGTCTTGCCGGCACCGTTGGGGCCCAAAAACCCGAGAATCTCCCCTTGCCGGATCTCGAACGAAATGCTGTCGAGGGCCGTCAGGCGGCCGAACCGCTTGGAGATATTTTCCACACGAACCATGACCGGCGCTTCGGGAGGCCGGACCAGGGTTTTCGAAACTCTACTGTCCACGAAACCTCACCTTCACGAATTTTCTTTTGCCGCACTGGACCAGAACCGGCGCGTCCAGGGAAATCACCGCGGCCGGATCGGCAACCTTTTGCTGGTCGAGCTTGACGCCGCCCTGCTCCACGAGCCTTCGCCCCTCGCCCTTGCTTGCGACAAGCCCCGCCTCCTTGAGAAGCGAGACGATGTCCATGCTCCGGCTCGCCAGAGCGACCTCCTCGATTTCGCCCGGAAGCCCCTTCTCCTTGAAGATCTGATCGAATTCCTTGCGAGCTTGGGATGCGGCTTCGGGGCCGTGGAAAAAGGACGTGACGATCTCGCCGAGGTTGGCTTTCGCTTCGCGCGGATGAAGGGCTCCGGACTTGACGTCATTCAGAATGGACTGAACTGCTGACAAACTCATGCCGGTCGTGTAACGATAATAGCGCTCCATGAGGGCGTCGGGCACCGACATGACTTTGCCGAACATTTCACGGGGCGAGTCTTTGAGGGCAATGGCATTGTTGTAGCTCTTGCTCATCTTCTGAACGCCGTCGGTCCCCTCCAAAAGCGGAAGGGTCATGACCATTTGGGGCGGCTGCTGCCAGACTTTCTGGAGCTCGCGCCCGACCAGCAGGTTGAATTTCTGGTCCGTGCCCCCGAGTTCGAGGTCGGAGCAGATCATGACCGAGTCATAGCCTTGCAAGAGCGGATATAAAAATTCGACGACGGCGATCGGAAGGCCGCCCTCATAGCGTTTCTTGAAATCATCTCGTTCGATGAGGCGCGCAACGGTGTACTGAGCGGTCAGATGGAGAAAATCGCCCGGGGTCATTCGGTCGAGCCACTCGGAATTGTAGCGAACCTCGGTGCGGCTCCGGTCGAGGATCTTGAAGACCTGGTCCTGATAGGTCAGAGCGTTTTGTTCGACCTGCTCTTTCGAGAGCATAGGGCGGGTTTCATTGCGCTGGGTCGGGTCCCCGATCCTCGCGGTAAAGTCTCCGATGATGAAGACAACCTGATGCCCCAAATCCTGAAACTGCCGGAGCTTGCGAAGCGGCACGGTATGCCCGAGGTGCAAATCCGGCGACGAGGGATCGGCGCCGTATTTGACGCGCAAAGGCTTGCGCTCGGCGATTCGCGCCTCGATCCTCTTTTCGAGTTCCTCGCGGCTGATCAAGTCGACACACCCGTCGGCCAGAATTTCAACCTGCCTCTGAGCTTCGGTCGTCAAGACACCCGTCCTTTCTCTTGGAACTTTGCATTTTAACAGCCTTTACATATCGCGTCAAACCCCCACTCACTCTGTGGAACATCCCACTCCTGACGACCCTATGAAGGCGGGGAAACGGGCTTCATGGACCGCCGCTTGAAGTGCGATGCATTTTTGATTTTGCTTGAGATGGCGAATCGGCAAAGGTTGTGGTAAAATTTGCGGTATGTCGAGCATTCACGCAACCGCCATCATCGGAGAACGGGTCGAGATCGGCCAGGACACAACCGTCGGACCTCACGTCGTCATCGAAGACGACGTCAAGATCGGAGCCCACAACACCCTTCTTGCCGGCGCCTACCTCTGCACGGGGACGGAAATCGGGGATAACAACCGCATTCATATGCATGCCGTGATCGGCCATGCGCCCCAGGACCTCGCCTACCGCAACGAACAGACCTTCACACGGATCGGCAACCACAACGAAATCCGGGAGTTTGTCACGATCCACCGCGGCACGAAAGCCGGCAGCGCGACCGTGATCGGAAATTCGAACTTCATCATGGCGTACTGCCACATCGCTCACAACTGCGAAGTCGGCAACCATGTCATCATGGTCAATCAGGCATCTCTAACGGGGCACATCGTCGTGGAGGACTCGGCGTTTCTTTCGGGCATGACGGGTTTTCACCAATTTACGCGCATCGGCCGCCTGGCCATGGTCAGCGCGCTTTCGGCCTCGAACAAGGACATCCCGCCCTTCATTACCTGCGGGGGCCGTCCGGCGGTCGCTCTAGGAATCAATGTTGTGGGGTTGCGGCGCGCGGGAATTGCCCCCGAGGTGCGCGCCGAAATCAAGCAGGCCTACAAGCTTCTCTACCGCTCGGGCCTCAACGTCTCGCAGGCCCTCACGATCATGAAGAAGGAACTGACAAGCCCCGAAGCCCTCCACATGATCCGCTTCATCGAGGATTCGAAGCGCGGCATCATCGACGGCGCTCATTCCTCCACCGAAGAAGGCTCCGAAGAAACCGAAGACACTCTGAAGCCGCGCAAGTAAAGGAAATGGCCCCTACACTCGTCAGACTTTGCCGAGGATCAGGATGGAGTTTTTCCCGCCGAAGCCGAAGGAGTTTTTCATGGCGTATTTGATTTTGGCGGGCCGCGGCTCATTCGGGCAGTAATCGAGGTCACAGTCCGGATCAGGAGTCGAATAATTGATCGTGGGAGGAATCACGCTGTTCTCCATCGCAAGAAGCGTCGCCACGAGCTCCACGCTCCCAGCCGCACCGATCAGATGGCCAACCATGGACTTGGTCGCGCTGATCGGCGTCTGATACGCTGCCTGGCCGAACACCTTCTTGATGATCAGGGTTTCGGTCTTGTCGTTTAAGGGCGTCGAGGTGCCGTGGGCGTTAATGTAATCGATATCGGCCGGAGCAAGGTCGGCTCCCTCGAGCGCCAAGCGCATCGCGCGGGCCGCTTCCTTTCCTTCCGGATGCGGCGCCGTCATATGATAGGCGTCGCACGTCATTCCGTGACTCAAGATTTCTCCGTAAATATGCGCCCCGCGCTTGCGGGCATGCTCATACTCCTCGAGGACCAGGGTCCCCGCACCTTCGCCCAAAACAAAACCGTCACGGTCCAGGCTGAAAGGCCGCGAGGCCTTCTGAGGTTCGTCATTGCGGGTCGACAGGGCCCGCGCCACGCAAAAGGCCGCCACCGTTCCCGGATAAATCGAAGCCTCCGCGCCCCCCATCAGGATAAAATCCAGCGCCCCGCTCTGGATCGCCTGCATCGCGTACCCGCAGGCGTCGGAGGCCGACGAGCAGGCTGTCGCAAGCGCAAAGCTTGGGCCGGTGATCCCGAGCGCGATCGAAACGTTGCTTGCACAGGCATCAGGGAAAGAAGCTAAGGCCGTAAAGGGGTTGATCCTCATCGGACCTTTTTCGAGGAGGGTCTTATGCTGCTGGAGGATATAGCCGTGGCCAGCCATCGCGGTCCCGAGAATGACGCCCGTCCGGTGAGGCCCGGGCTCGTTCAGATCGACCTGAGCATCTTCCACGGCCATCTTGGCGCACGCGACCGCCAGATGGCTCGTGCGGTCCATGCGGCGGGTCTGCTTGTGATCGATAAAATCGAGCGGATTGAAATCCCGGATTTCGCCGGCGAATTTGGTGGTGAAGGCGGAGGTATCGAAGCTCGTGATGAGAGAGACGCCGGAGCGGCCGGCCATCAGGGCTTCCCAAAACGCCTTCTTTCCGATCCCGATCGACGAAACGACGCCGATCCCAGTGACGACGACCCGGCGTCTAGAAAGAGTCGACACGGGCAGCCGCCGTCATGGTTAGCGGGACTCCGAAGAAGACGTAACCTCCCCTTTACAGGTGAGAGCGATTCTCCGGTTCTCGTGGTCGACGCTGAGCACGCTGACCGCAAGGGCTTGTTGGAGGGCAAAATTTTTCTCGAGGTCCGTCGCGCTCATGCCGGGGATCTCGGAAATGTGGACCAGCCCCTCGAGGCCGTTTTCGAGCTCCACGAACAGCCCGAAATTGACGATCCTCGTCACTTTTCCTTCCATCTGGGTCCCAGTGTACAGCTCCTTGGCAAACTTCTCCCAAGGATCGTCGGTCAGCTGCTTCATCCCGAGGGAAATCTTCTGCATCTGGGAATCGATCGAGAGAATCATCACGTCCACGGCATCCCCTTTTTTGAGGAAGTCGCTCGGGCGGTGGACCTTGTGCGTCCAGGAGATATCGGAAATATGCAGCAGTCCGTCGATCCCCGGCTCGAGCTCCACGAACGCGCCGTAGTCGGTCAGATTGCGAACCGTCCCTTTGACGCGGTCACCGACCGAGTACTTGTCCGCGACGCGGTTCCACGGATTTTCCTGGGTCTGGCGGATGCCAAGCGAAATTTTCTTGTCGTTTTTATCCAGGCTGAGGATCACGACATCGACCTCTTCGGCGATTTTCAGGAACTCGGACGGGTGCGCGACGCGCTTAGTCCAGGAAAGCTCGCTGATATGGACCAGCCCCTCGATCCCGGGCTCGAGTTCGATGAAAGCCCCGTAAGGCAGGATGTTGACGACCTTGCCGTGCGCCAGGGAGCCCACCGAGTACTTCTGCTCGACGGTGGTCCACGGATCTTCGGACTTCTGCTTGAGTCCCAAGGAAACGCGGCCGGCCTCGCGGTCGATCGCAATCACGGCCACCTCGAGCTCATCGCCGAGCTTGACCAGTTCCGAGGGATGGGCCACCCGGCCCCAGCTCATATCCGTAATGTGGAGCAGTCCGTCCAGGTCTCCCAAATCGAGGAAGACGCCGAAATCGGTAATGTTTTTGACCCGGCCGCGGACCCGGTCGCCGATCTTGAGGTCGGCAAGCCGCCGCTTGCGGGCGCTCGACTTTTCCTGATCGAGATAATCCTTCCGGGAAACGACGATGTTCTTGCGCTGCTGATTGATTTTGACGATGACGAACTTACCGGCCACTCCCAAAAATTGGTCGAGGTTGCGGGTGGGCTTGCTGTCGACCAGCGATGCCGGGAGAAAGGCCTCCATGCCGATATCCACCATGAAGCCGCCCCGGACCTTCTTGAAAATCCGGCCTTCCACGATACGGCCCTCTTCCGAATTGGCCAGAATATCGTTCCAGGTGCGGAGCCGGTCGGCCTTGCGCTTCGACAGGACCACCACTCCCTCTTCATCATCGAAGTTCTCGAACAGGACTTCGATTTCCGTCCCCACCTTGATCTGGGAGGGATCCATGAATTCGTCCAGGGAAAGCATCCCCTCGGCCTTGAAGCCGATGTCGACCACGACCTCACGGTCGTGGACCGCCACGACGGTGCCTTTGATGATTTCACCTTCTTGAACGTTCTGGATAGACTTTTCGTACAGCTCGGAAAATTGGGAACTCATAAATCGGTGATCTCCTCGGAAGATAGAATAGGAACCGCCGTTTCTGAACGTTCCGGAGCACCCGCGGACTGACTTAAGACTTTTCGAGGGGCCTTACATCCGGTATCCCAGAACAACGAATTCCGATTCCGGGATTATAACATAGGGTTCAAAATATCAAAACGAAATTTGAGAACGCTTCCGGGCGGCTCCCCCCAGGAGCCGGGCCAGAACCCCTTGTTTACCAAGGGCTAGCGCGGTTTTGAAGGCCCGTATCCGGCCCTCAAATATTTTAAGGGCCCGGAGGATTTCATGCCGGTTGGACTGAAAAATCGGAAGCCAGACGTCCGGATGCCCCATGGCGATCCGGGTGGTGTCCTTGAACCCGGAAGCCGCCCGTAAGAGTGACTTCGGGGCCGCCGAAAGCACGAGACAGGCCGCCATCGCGTGAGGGAGATGGCTGATTTCGGCCACAATCCTATCGTGTTCGCGCGCGGTAACCCCGATCACCCGGGTCCCAAGGCTTTGCCAGAAAGAGCAAACCTTCCTGTACGCAGCCGGCGATTGGGCTTCGCTGCGAATGACAAAAGTCTGGGCCCCTTCATAGAGACGCTCCTGTGCGGCCCCGAAACCCCGGGCGTGGGAGCCGGCCATCGGATGAGCTCCGATGAATCGGATATTCCGGAAACCGGTCTTTGGGGTCCACCTCAAAACATCCCCTTTGACGCTTCCGACATCCGTCACCACCGTCCCTTTTTTGGCCCAGCGGTCGATTTTCGCCAAAGAGGCCCTCAGCGTATCAACCGGCGTACACAAAACCACGAAATCGGCCCTGGGAATGCCCGCTTCGAGGGTTCTCGCCGCTTCGTGAACCCATCCCTTCCGGAGCGCATCACGGAGAGCGGCGCGATTGCGGCTGATGCCGAGCACCCGAACCTTAGGAATTTTCCTCCGGACGGCCGCGGCCAACGATCCTCCCATCAAGCCGAGACCGATGATGGCGACGGTTTGGGGCCGTGCCATCGTCAGATCTCCCGCCCCATCGCCTGCGCGATCGGAGCGAGATCTTTCATGAGGTTTTCAAACTCTTCCAGCCGTAAGGACTGCGGCCCGTCGCTCCAGGCCTCTTCCGGGTTGGGATGAAACTCGATCATGAGCGCATCGCACCCGGCCGCGATCGAAGCCCTCGCGACCGCTCCGACGTAGGCGCGCACGCCGGTCCCGTGCGAAGGATCGGCCAAAACCGGCAGATGAGTCTCTTTTTTTAGAACGGGGATGGCGTTGATGTCGAACGTGTTGCGGGTGGCCGTCTCGAAGGTCCGTATCCCCCGCTCGCCCAAGACGATCTTGAAGTTTCCTTTGGCGAGCAGATACTCCGCCGACAGCAGCAGTTCCTTGACCGTGGCGCTGAGGCCGCGCTTCAGGAGGACAGGCTTTTTCGACATGCCGCACTCTTTGAGGAGATCGAAATTCTGCATGTTCCGGGCGCCGATCTGGAGCATGTCTGCGTATTGCGCGACAAGCTCCACCGTCCGGGTATCCATGACTTCAGTCACGACCAAGAGACCGTAGCGGTCCCCGACTTCGCGCAAGAGCTTGAGACCGTCCTCCCCCATGCCCTGAAAATCATAGGGCGAGGTCCGCGGCTTGAAAGCGCCTCCCCGCAGGAAAGAGACCCCCGCGCGCTTCGCAACCTCCGCCGTCTTCATCAGCATGTCGCGGCCCTCGACCGAACACGGGCCCGCCATGACCACGATTTTCTTCCCGCCAACCTTGACGCCATTGGACATCTCGAACTCCGTCGGCTCGGGACGGAACTCACGACTCGCCAGCTTGTAGGGCTTCTGGACCTCCATGACCGACTCGACGCCCGGGAAGGCCTCGAGCGGCTGGACCCGGAGCTTGTCTTCTTGGCCGATGACGCCGATCACGGTGCGCTCGACCCCGCGCGAAACCTGGGGCGTCAATCCAAGCTCCTTGATCTTTTCACACAGATGGTCAAGCTGTTCCGGGGTCGCGTTCTTGCGCATCACGACGATCATGGCTTGGGACTCCTCAGGATTTTTTTAAGCGTCCGATAAAATTGGGCATTCTGGCTCCTGCGCCCGACCGTCACCCGGAGCCACTCGTCAAAACCGTAGGCTTTCATCGGACGCACGATCACCCCTTCTTCCAGAAGGGCGCGGAAGACGGCGTGGCCGTCGCGGCCCGTATGGACGAGGACAAAATTGGCCTGGCTCTCCAGATACCGGAGCCCGAGCCAGCGGAACCGCCGGTACAGATAACGCCTCCCGGCCATGACGAGGCGCTTCGTGCGCCAGAGAAAAAAACGGTCGTCCAGGGCCGCAGCGGCCGCCGCCTGGGCAAGCGAGTTGACGTTAAACGGCTGGCGAAGCTTGTCGAGATAACCGATGAGCTCCGGCGAACCAACGCCGTATCCGATGCGCAGGCCCGCCAGGCCGTAGGACTTGGAAAAAGTCCGGGTCAGAATGAGATTCTTCCTTCCGGCTTTGACATAGGAAAGCATCCAGGGAAAGTCCGGGGCCTCCACGAAATCCAGATAGGCCTCGTCGAAGCACACGATGACGCGCTCGGGAACCTTCGCCAGAAAGCTCTCGACCTCCTGCGCGGTCACATAGGTTCCGGTCGGATTATTGGGGTTGGCGACAAAAATCAGACGGGTCTTTTCGGTGATCGCCGCGAGAATGCCCTTGAGGTCGTACCGGTGGTCTTTCATGGGCACGCCCACAAACTCGGCCCCGCTGGCCTGGGTCAAGATCGAGTAAATCAGAAAAGACTGGGCGGAGGAAATGACCTGGTCCCCCGGAGAGAGAAAACCGCGGCCTAACAGTTCGAGGATCTCGTCGGAGCCGTTCCCGCACAGGATCTGGTTTTCCGCAACCCCTAGCTCTTGGCACAGCCGCTCGACGAGCTGGGGACACCGGCTCTCCGGATACAAATGCAAGTCGGCGAGCGCGCGGCGCACCGCGCGAAGCGCCTTGCCGGACGGCCCTAGCGGATTTTCATTCGACGCGAGCTTGATGATACGCCGGAGGCCGAGTTCCCTCTCAACTTCCTTGATCGGCTTGCCGGGCTCGTAGGGCTTGACGGCGTCAACAAAACTCTTGAAATGGGTCCGGACGTCCTGCCGCGCAGGGCTCATGGCAATCAAGTTTCCTTTTCAAGCGAAGCGGGATAGGACCCGAGAATTTTCAGAAACTTGACCCGGGCCTCGATCTGGTCGAGCATCTTGCGGACCTTGGGGGTTTCGGCGTGTCCTTCGAAGTCGATGAAAAAATAATAGTCCCAGGCCTTTTTCTTCGAGGGCCGCGATTCGATCTTGGTCATGTTGATCCCCGAGGCCCTGAAAAAGCGCAGGAGCTCGTGGAGGGCCCCAACCTTGTCTTTGATCGACACGAGCACTGACGTCTTGTCGCTGCGCGTGGGAGAAGGCATCTGCCTGGAAATGACGAGAAAACGGGTCATGTTGCCGGCAAAATCCTGGATGTCCCCCTTGACGATCGGAAGGTTGTAGAGCGTCGCCGCGAGCCTGGAGCCGATCGCCGCCGCCTGAACCTCGTTTTGGGCCTTTTGCGCGGCCGCGGCAGTGCTCGAGGTCTCGACCAGCTCGGCGCCCGGGAGGTTGGTCTCGAGCCAGACGCGGCACTGCCCGAACACCTCGGCCTTCGAATAAACGCGGCGGATCTGTTTTCTTTCGGACTGCGACATCAGGTTGTGCGAAATCTTGAACAGGATCTCCGAGCAGATCTTCAGATCGGACTCGAAGAACATGTCGAGCGTATGGTTCACCGCGCCTTCGATCGAATTTTCGATCGGCACGACGCCGTAGTCGGCGCGCTTGTGCTCGACCTCCTGGAAGATCTGGTTGATTCCCGCGGCGGGAAAATACTGGACGCTCGACCCGAACTTGGAAAGCGCCGCCAGGTGCGTGAAGGTCGCCTCCGGCCCGAGGTAGGCGATCATCAGGGGCTTTTCGAGGGCAAGCGAAGCGGACATGATCTCGCGGTAAATGGTCTTGAGGGCGTCTTTGGGCATCGGGCCCTTCGAAATCTCGTCGATCCTGCGGTAAATCTCGCTCTCGCGGTCCGGCGCATAGACTTCCTTGCCGGCCTCGGCTTTGATCTTGCCGACCTCAAGGGCCATGCGCGTGCGCTCGTTCAGGAGGTCGATGACCTTCTTATCCAGTTCGTCGATCTTTTTGCGGATGCCGGGCAGGTCCATGATTTATTCGCGCTCCTCGCTCGCTTCGTCCGGAGCGCCTTCTGGCCCCGCCTGCACGGTTTCGCCCGCGGAATCCTGAACGGTTTCGTCTTCAGGTTCCTGAACGGTTTCGTCTTCAGGTTCCTGAACGGTTTCGCCCGCAGGCTCCGGGGAAAGTTCTGCCCCGGCTTCGGGAGCCGCAGCGGGGTCTTCCTGCGGGATATCGACGATCTTTTGGGTCCCGAGGAGATCCTCTTTCTTGACGGAATTTTCGACCAGGGTCTTGATTTCGTCGATATTCGGGAGGTCTTCGATTGAACGCAGTCCGAAGTGCTCGAGAAACTTTTCGGTCGTCCCGTACAGAAACGGCCTGCCCGGAACTTCTTTCTTGCCGACGATCCGGATAAAATTCCTCTCGGCCAGCGTGTTGAGCACTCCGCTCGCATCCACCCCTCGCAGCTCCTCGATCTCGGCACGCGTAACCGGCTGCTTGTACGCGAGAATCGAGAGCGTCTCGAGCGCCGATTGCGTCACCTGCTTGATCTTGCGCTGGAGTTCGAGACGCATGATCCACGGTGCGAATTCCTTTTTGGTCGCGATTTCATAGCCGTTCGCGATCTCGAGGAGCTCGAAACTCCGGCCCGTACTCGCGTACTCGGCCCGCAGATCCGAAAGGATGCCGCCGATCTGTCCGGGGGTCAGGGACTTGACGACTTTGCGGATATCCGCAACCGCCAAAGGCTTGCTCGAGGCAAAGAGCATGGCTTCGACCACCTGTTTGGCCTGGGCGGGGTCGAGGACCTCGTCGGTATTCAAGGCCTGAGTTTCGACCCGGATCGGTTCGCTCGCGATCATTTCAGGCGGGAGCTGGTCCTCGAGCTTTTCCTCGAGTTCACGGCGCAGGGCCTTCATCCTTTGCGTCTCTTCTTTTTCTTTCGGTGTGGGCATCGTTGCCTTAGCTCTCCTGTTTTTCGGCGATTTCGATGACGATCTCGCCGAACGTTTGTTCCTGCAGGACCCTCGCGAAGCGGTTGCGGACGATCTCGAGGACCGCCAGAAACGTCGCAATCAGCAGGTTGCGCGACCACTGCCGCTCGAAAAGGGTGATGAATGAAATCCGTTTTTGCTCGGTCAAAAGGGCCTTCAGCTCCGACATCTTCTCTTCGATCGAAATCTCCTGCTCGAAGACCTCATGGGGCTGAACCCGCGTGACCTTTGCCAGCACTCCCTGAAAGGCCGTCAGCAGGTCGAAAAGGCTCGCGCTGAAAGTGTCGATCCCGACGTCTTCGGGTTCCAGGTTCGCCAGATAATACTCCGAAATCTGGCGGGTAAACACCCGCCCGCGCTCGCCCTCGAGCATCCCGAGCTCCTTCGCCGCTTCCTTGAAGGCCACGTATTCGAGGAGCTTGCGAACCAGCTCTGAACGCGGGTCCTGGCCTTCGTCCTCCTCCTCGCCTTCCTCTTGGGGCAGCAGCATCTTCGACTTGATGTAAAGAAGGGTCGCGGCAAGCACAAGATACTCTCCGGCGACCTCCAAATCAAGCTGTCTCATCTCGGCCAGCGAATCGAGGTACTGCTGGGTAATCACCGAGATCTGGATATTGTAAATATCCATTTCATTTTTCTTGATCAGCTCGAGCAGAAGCTCGAGCGGCCCGTCATAAACGGGGAGCGACACGTGCAGGACTTCCCGCGTATTCACGGGCAGATCGTTCTCCGAAAAAACTTTCTTTCCGGAGGCGGCCGTTCCCGCTACTTGCGAAGCCCCATCGCCCGCTGAGTTTCCAGGAGAGTCGGACCGGCCGTTGCCGAGGCCCTCTGTCTGCCCTGCTCCAGGATTTCCGTGACTTTGTCCGTTTGGGTCATCCACGACTCACGCCTTTCCCGTATGGGATTTAAAAACTCGTTCAGCTTGCCCGCCATTTCCATTTTGCAGTCCACGCAACCGCGCAGGGCCTCCCGGCACTCGCGCGCAACGCCCTCAAGGCGGCCGGGATTGTGAAGCCCATGGTGAAAAAAGACGGGGCAAACTTCCGGGTGTCCCTTGTCCTCACGGGTCTTGCGGGCCGGATCGGTCAGCATGCCCCGGACTTTGGTCTCCACGGTTTTTGCGGAATCTGACAAATAAATGCAGTTGTCGTAGCTCTTGCTCATTTTCCGGCCGTCGAGCCCCGGCACCCGGGGCGTCTGCGTCAGGATGGCCTCGGGCTCCGGAAAAATCCGGACCTTGTATAGATGATGAAAGCGCCGCACAATTTCGCGCGTGAGCTCGAGATGAGGAAGCTGGTCTTCGCCGACCGGCACCTTGTCGGCCTTGTACAAAAGGATGTCGGCCGCCTGCAGAACCGGATAACCGAGGAAACCGTGCATATTCAGATCTTTTTCCTTGAGCGCCGCCATCTGGTCCTTGTAGGTCGGATTGCGCTCGAGCCATCCGAGCGGGGTCAACATCTGCAGAAGAATCGCCAACTCGCTGTGGGCCGGCACTTCGCTCTGGATGAAAATGGTGCACTTCGCGGGGTCAAGGCCGGCGGCCAGATAATCAATGACCACCTCCCTGGAGTCCTCGGCGATTTTAGTCTTCGACTCGTATTCGGTGGTAAGTGCATGCAGATCGGCGATCATGAAAAAGGAGTCTTCGCCCTGGAGCTTTTTATAATTCTCGATGGCCCCGAGAAGATTTCCAAGGTGAAGTTTCCCGGTCGGCCGGGTCCCGCTCAAAACTCTCGCCACTTTCGTCCCCTAGCTCCTTATGACCAAAGAATTTGCAATGATTCGATGCAGCAATTTTTAGTAGTATAGCCAAAAGGCCCCGCCTCACGCCAGCAAATTCATCTCGGAGGGTGAAGCCCGCCGTTCGTGAAAGCGGGGCAATGGGATGAGCCACGATAAGGAGGTCGAGCTCCATGGTGCAAAAGCGAGACCGACGCACTCGATCACTCAATCTTATGATTGAGTGCGATCCGTCGAGACCTGGAGGGTCTCGTACGGATCGTGACGCCCGTGCCTCGGCTGCGAAGACGGGGACGCCAAGTCCCCGCGAGCGTGCCGAAGTCATTGGGACTTCGGCGGGGGCACGGCGAACGTTGGCGAAGCCCAGTGCCCCGCTTTCACGGGGGGATCATGAGCGTGTGTTTCGTTGTCCGGCGGGACACCAGCGGAGGATTTCGCAGTGCGGACAATCGGAGCGGCGCGCCGGGCAGCGGGCGCGGCCATGGAAGATGATCAGGTGGGAATACTCGGTCCAGGCCGCGGGAGGCACGAGCTTCATCAAATCCAATTCGATTTTCACGGGGTCCTCGTGAAGGGTCAAGCCAAGCAGGCGGTTGAGCCGAATCATGTGCGTGTCCACCGTGAGCCCCGGAATGCCAAACGCGTTGCCCCGCACCACATTGGCCGTCTTGCGGCCGACCCCCGGAAGGCTCGTCAGGTCCTCCATCTTCTCCGGGACTTCGCCGCCAAACCGCTCCACGATCCCCTTCGCCGCGCCGATGATATTTTTCGCCTTGTTTTTGTAAAATCCGGTGGAACGGATGTCGCGTTCGAGTTCGCGGGCTTCGGCGGCGGCAAAATCTTGCACCTGCCGGTATTTTTTAAAAAGCGGCGGCGTGACGAGGTTGACCCGCTTGTCCGTGCACTGCGCCGAGAGGATCGTGGCAACCAGCAGCTGGAAGGAATTTGAAAAAGACAGGGCGCACCGGGCTTCCGGATAAACGTTCCGGAGTTTCGCGATGATTTTCTTCACTCGCTTTTTTTTCGATTCGGCCGATTCTTTCATAGGACCTATCGTAATCCTTTTTGCCTGTTTTTTTTAATTGTTTTTTGAACGCAACGGGGTCGACGTCAAAAGCCCCCTTCACCCGGGAGTCCAGGCCATGAGCAAAATGCGCGCTGTCATTTTTCGCGAGCACGGCGATACCGACCGGCTCGAGTACACCTACGTCCCCAAGCCCAAACCCGGAAAGCACGAGGTGCTCGTGAAAGTCGAAGCCTGCGCCCTCAACCACCTCGACTTGTGGGTGCTTGCCGGAGTGCCCGGCGTCAAAATCCAGATGCCCCACATTCCGGGCTGCGACATCGCGGGCGAAGTGGTCGAGGCCGGCGCAAGGGTCCGGGGGATCCCTCTCGGGAAGCCCGTCCTCGTTTCGCCCGGAATCGTCCCGAGGAAAACGCCCCAGGAGCTTTTGGGCCTCTGGGACAGCCTTTGCGACGGCTATAAAATCAACGGATTCCAGGCGAACGGCGGCCTGGCCGAATACATCGCGGTCCCGGACCGCAACGTCCTCCCCGTTTCCAACCGCCTGAGCTATGAAGAATGGGCCTCGATTCCGCTGGTTTTCCTCACGGCCTGGCACATGCTCGTGACCCGCGCCGGTCTTCGAAAAAAAGAAACGGTCCTGATTCACGCTGCGGGCTCGGGCGTCGGAAGCGCGGCTATCCAGGTCGCCAAGTATCTTGGGGCCGAGGTTCTCACGACGATCGGAAGCGACGAGAAGATCAAGCGCGCCAAGGAACTGGGGGCCGATCACGTGATCCACTACGGCAAGTCGGATTTCGCAGCCGAAGCCCTGAAGATCACCCACGGAAAAGGCGTCGACGTCGTCTTCGAACACATCGGCCCCGCCACTTTCCAAAAGAGCCTCGCCTGCCTGGCCAAACGCGGGCGCCTCGTGACCTGCGGCGTGACGAGCGGGCCGACCGTCCATCTGGATCTGCGCTTCGTCTTTTCCCGCCAGATTTCCATCCTCGGATCCTACATGGGAGGCCTCAAAGAACTCCGGGAAGTCGTCCGTCTCGTGGAGGCCAAAAAGCTCAAACCGGTCATCGACAAGGTTTTCCCGCTCCGCCAAGCTAAGGAGGCGTTTGAGCGGATGAAAGCGCGAAGGAATTTCGGGAAGATTATTCTGACGCCGGCTTAACGTCTGTGAGCTTGATCGCCATAAAAAGATAGAGGGCGGTCAGAAGGACATTGACGAAAAAGCCCCCGGGGATGACGAAGGCAAGTGCCGGGACAAGCAGCCGCGCCGTGTCGAGCATCCAGGAAAGCGTCATCGCGTAAAAAGATGCGTTGAGGATGGCGGCATAGGAAAGTTTTTGGGAGCGAAACCGGTTCGCAACAAGCCCCGCAAGAGAAGACACCAGCCCCTGCACGATCTGCATGAGGTAAAAAATCACCGAGAAAGAAAGGGTCACGATCAGCAGGACCCAGGGCTTCGCACGGCGGTAAATCTTTTTGAGAAGCTCTCCGGTGATCCGGGTAGGCGCCGCGGATCCCATTTCCTGAGCGGCCTCTGTGCCCGGCGCCATCAGATCGATCACGCGCAGATCGCTACCCCGCTGCTGAAGGTAAATTTTTTGGGTCGTGACATAGACCGGGAAATCCCCCAATGCCTCCGGAGCGGCCTCGGCCGCGGTCATATCGAACTGCGCGATGGGGCCAAAATCCGGGTGGACAAGCGCCACCGGGACCTCGGCATCCATTTCGACGCCTTCCGGGGTCCATGTCAGAGCGGGCATTTCCTTCTCGACCCAGTCGACAAAGCGGTCCACCTTCGGAATCGCGGCCGTCATGGCCACCGCAAGAAAAATGACAAGGACGATGCCGGTGACGTAGAGAAGATAGAGGAACCCGCGGGAAAGCGAGGACTCAAGGACCCGCCGGTAGAATTCGCGGCTGAAAAGCGCGTAAAGCGGCGCCAAAAAAAGCGGGGGGTTAGTCATACCGGATTCCCATGATCTGGAGTTTGAGCTTCCCGGCCGGAACCTGAATTTCGACGGTCTCGCCTAGTCCCTTCCCTAAAAGGCCCCTGCCGATGGGGGCCGTCACCGGAATTTTGCCTTGTTCGAAATCGGCCTCGTCTTGGGCAACCAAAGTGTACTTAAATACCTCCTGGCTCTCCAGGTTTTTGATTTCAACCGTCGCGCCGAGATAGGCCTTGTCGTGCGGAAGCTGGCTGGTGTCGACGATTTTTGCGCGCGCCAGGCGCGATTCGAGCTCCGCGATCCGAGTTTCGAGACTTTGCTTGGCCTGCTTGGCAGAGTCATATTCGGCGTTTTCGCGCAAGTCCCCGTGAGCGCGCGCCACCTCCAGCTGTTCGGCCACTTCCCTACGCTTTTTCGTCTTCAAATGCGTCAGCTCGTCGAACATCTTCTGGTACCCCGCCTGCGTCACCACCACGGCATCACTCATGACACTTTCCTTTCAGAATCGTTGAGATACAGGTGACAGTCACTTTTGCTGGAATAGCGCTAAAAGTGACAGTCACCGGCGCTTCTGTTAGCAACCAATGTATTTGGCATAAAGGCTTTTGGCCTTGCGAATGTCTTCGGTCCCCTTGATCACCGCCCTGCCGTCGGCGAAGACCGTCATCTCGTAACCGTCGAAGACGCACCGCAGCAGATAGTCGTTCACCTTCAACTCGCCCTTCCCGGCAAGGTGAGCCGCAAGCAACCTCAGATCCGGGCCCTTTTTTTCATGCGGCACGATCTGAACGGAATCGCGCCCGCACAGACTGACCGCCCGCGCCCCGGCCTTCCGGTCCAGGTAAATGTAGTCCTTTTTCCGGCACCCGTCGCACGGGCTCTTCTTCAGATGATCGACCGAAATCGCCTTAAATTGACGGCTCCACAAATCGACCTTCCAGAGCTTGCGCTCCACATCCTCTTTTCTCCCGGCCAAGATCTTGATCGCTTCCACCGCCTGAAACGAAGCGATCAGGTGGGCCACAGGCGCCAGGATCCCCACCCGGTCGCAGGTCTGCGCGTCTTCGGGATTCGGCGCGCTCCCGAAGAGGCACCGCAGGCAGGGGCCGTGACCGGGAAGCACCACGTAGGACATCCCCTCGGTCTGGACGGCGCCGCCGTAGATCCACGGAATTTTGTTCTCGAGAGCGTAGTCATTCAAAAGAAAGCGGGTTTCGAAATTGTCGGTCCCATCGACGATGAGGTCCGTGCCGTCAAGAAGCTCGTGGATCGTGCCGGCGTTGACGTCGGCAGTCTCGCTTGAAATCCGGATCTCGGAATTGACCCTCTCGAGCTTGCGCTGAGCGGCGACGGCCTTGGGCAGGTTGTCGGCCAAATCTTTTTCGTCGAAAAGGACCTGCCTCTGGAGATTGTTCATCTCGAGGAAATCGCGGTCGATCAGCTTCAGGCGTCCGATCCCCGCGCGCGCCAGCAGATCGGCCGAGACGGTGCCGAGAGCCCCGATCCCGACCACGGCCACGGAAGCGCGGTCGAGCCTCGCCTGCCCTTCGCGGCC
>JBAYGD010000024.1:0-44664 GCA_041666865.1 Candidatus Omnitrophota bacterium
ACGTCCATAGTCATCGTCCGAAAATTGCTGCCTCGCGAGCCGGTTCACCGAGCCATAGAAACCCGAGGAAAAAAGGACTCCCGCATCGCTTCTTGTCAAATCTTCCCGCGTCTCGGCACGAGCAACCTTTGTAAAAAATACGCTGGGCAGCGCGTCTAGCTCATTCCAATTGACATTCCATTTTGTGTTTTGCGTTCCACGCTGACGACCCGACGCAGCCAGTGTCACGAACTGAACATTTTCGAGATCTACGAAGGGGAAATCCTCGCCGCGGATCACGATCTCCCTGGCTTCACCTGTCACCGGAACCTTGATCTGACTGGACACCCCGTGAGAATCCACCAAACCAATGGTGACGGAGTCGACGCTGGTTTGCGCATTATCGATGGAGAGTCTCAAGCCATCGGGAAACCTTTCCCGGAAATGGATGGGCTGTTCACTATACTTATTCCATATCAAAGAGTCGCCGAAGACCCCATCCATCCTGCGATAGCCGCCTGGCTCAATCGTGTCAAAGGGATAGCCGGTCTCTCCTCCTTCGAGGATTCTCGGCGTATATTCGAGCCCTTTCCTAGCACGCGCTGCGTCGGTAAATAATTGCATGAGAACTTGGCGCGCCAGATCATACTGCGCACCCCTGGTTTCCGTATCCTCCCGGAGGGTTTCGAGCTGATCCCGGAAACCATTTCCGAGGACACTTTGAGTGGCCGCGGAAAAGAGGGCACTGATCTTGTCCATCGTTTCCCTCCCTGCTCCGCTTCTCCCATAATTACTCTGCAGAACCCGGAGAGTACCATCATAGCCCTCGAACAGTCCCGCAGCGCTCGTCTCCCTTTCCAGAGTCGTCCGCAAATTCGACAAGAGATCACCCACGTGTCGATCTTCCGCCGAACCAAATTCCACTCCTTGACGACCGAGTGCCGTCTTCTGGGCGTCGCTTAACACGTCGGGAAAAGCTCCAAAAAATTGATCGGCCAGGGCATTCACGTCCGGCAGGACCCACTGCAGATCCACATAGGTGCCGGGCTCCCGCAATAGTGCCGCCAAACTCTCTTTGACTCTCCTGATATCCCTTTGAATAGCCTCCAGATTCCATCCAAGATAATTGGGGATGTTCGCCGTGCTGGCATACGTCTCCATCGCCTGGACCGCTTCGGAAATCTGCATCACTCGTTCTTTGGATACCATTTGTTCCCGCATCTCGGGACGGGCAACGAGACTGCGAAAGGCCGCAAATTCTTCTGCGTTCGCCACCACCTGCGCCAATCCGGCCAGGAAGGCCCTCCTCGCTTCCTCTTGATTCGCCTTCTCACTCAAGTAGGCATTGCCTGCCGCAGGACCTCCGCTCGCCTCCGAAACCCAAGCCGCATAGTACTCCGAGGGTAGAATGGGGAGCTGTATTGCCTCAAGAAGGTTAGTCATCACGTTAGCATGGACCGCCCCTTGACTGACCTCTGCCTCAAACAAGGTCAACAGCTGTCGAAGGTCATCCGGGAGTCTGGAAATGACCCCTTGAACCAAACTCACCAGCTGCGCTTTGACAGCATCCGTGATCGAGACTGTTTGAAGGGTTGTGCCGCTTTGCAAATACTGCTCGATGGCGCGAATCGCTTCTCCGACGTCGTAGGATGGGCGCTTGTAATTGTAGTTCGCCTCCCGGAAAGACAAAGCGAACAGCACCGCCATTTCAGCCGGCTGCAGCCCCAAAGTTTGCAGTTCCGCTTTAATCTCGCCCGCAATGTCCCCGTTATTATAGTTGCCGAACCTGCTTGCTTGATCGCCTTTCAAAATCACTTCCTGATAACCAAGTCTGAGCTGAGCGACGAACCGATCCTCCTCCCCGGCAGGGATATTTTTTAGCATATCGTGAAGGGGGCCGTTTAGTGCGCTGCGAATCGAGCGGCCGTTGTAAACCCGGTCTCCATAGACCGTATATTCACTACTGCTATAGGTTCCGTGAAACACAAACTCGCGGAATTGATAAAGAGGATTTGCTTTATTGCTCCACATCTGCTCGTCTCGGCCTGGCGCTTCCCGTTTTTCGGAGCGGGCGGCTGGCACAATAAGGCTGGAAGCGCGTTGAACGAAGTCCACCGGTCCGCCGGCAAGTTCGGCGACGATTCTCGATTCATCTGAAGTCAACACGATGGGGCTTGTCGTTTCTGCCGGAATGGTCGTCATTTTGAGAAGCTGCATGACGTTCGGGACATCAAGCTTGCCTTCTGCGTCAAGGCGTTTCAGGTTGTCGATGAAGCGGTCGATGACCGCAAAGTCCTTTTGGAGCCGCTCCTCCTTTCCTTGCGTCAGCTTCTCGTCGATAAATTTCGTGTATTGCGCCGGATCCGCCGAAGAACCCGAAGCCGCAAGGTCGCGAAGGATCTGGTCCCTCCACTGCTTCAGCGTCGAGCCGTCCGTGATGAGCTTGTCCCGCATCGCGCGCACAAACGCTTTGTAGAGGCTCACCCGCCCATTTTCGACTTCAAAGTAACTCTTCCATGACACATTGCCGCGCATCTGATCGCGGTAGGGCGTTTTGTCGGGGACGTTCCCTATTTTGGGCATCACGAGCAAATACGAAATATTCTTTTCCTTAAGACGGGCCGTCAGGCCTTCGGTGTGGAAGCCCCCGGCAACGACAAGCGCCGTCTTTTCCTTTTTCCCCTGCATCAAAGCCGTCAGGTTGCGGATAAAAGCCTGATCGCGTTTTTCCGTGTTTTCATAAAAAGCCTTGTGGAGCTGGAAATCTTCCGGGCCGATCCCGGGCAATGGGGCGCCTTCCCCCGCCGCCCATGAGAGGAAGCGTGTCCAGCCGTCGTGATCGAGCTCAAGGTCATTCATTTGCTTGAGGAGCCCAAGACTTGCAGCCGCTTCATCGAGCCGCCTCTCGTCATCATTTCGAAAAAGGGATTCCTTGACGCCTTTTGCGTAAGCCGTGAAATCCTCAAAGAATTTCGTCCCCTTGAGATCCCGGATCTTTTTCTGCCGGGCCGTCGCGTGATGGAGCGCTTGAGAAGCCTTGATTTCGACAGCTGCCGCGGCGGCCGTCTCCTTCAAAAACAGCATGAAGGCCTGGGGCGTCACTTGCGAAGTTTGATACTGTTGGTATTGGCTTTCGAATGCACGGAGGCTGTTGCGGCCTTCTTCGGAACCGGCCTTTGCACGCAAAGCCGATTGAACCTCGCGGGCCCCGCGGCGAATCTCCACATCAAAGGAAGCTTGCTCATCGCCGCCGACCGCGCTCTCCGCCAACATCGCCTCAAGCTCGGTGCCTTTTTCGGGCGCTTTAACGGCCGCCAGTTTCTTGAGGACTTCCATGAGGCTTGAGCCGTTGTCCTGAAACGATTCCATGGTTCGATCGATTTCGAGCAGTTCGGGAGAGTAGAGTCTTTCCTTTTTCGCCGACAAATCCAAAGCCACGCTTTTCAATTGAGCCGCGACGCCTTCCCGTTTTTGGTCCGCCGCAAGGAAAAGGCCGATCCCCTCCTCATAAGTGTCCCAGTCTTCGATGCCGTGGTAGGAGGCCGCCTGATCGCTCATAATGGCCGCGGCCACGCTTCCGACCAGCTCGGCGGAGTCCATGGTTTCCTTCATGACTTTCTTCAAACGTTCCCGATCCGGAAAACTTTTGAAGATCTGCGGATCCAGTTGAGAAGCAGCGCCTTCGAGCCCAATGAGACCCAGGCCGTATTCCTTTTCAAAGTATTCGATGAGCGACTGGATATTGGCCTGGGCATCCGCAATCGCGTGAGCGTCCTGGACCAAAATCACCGTTTGGGGACTTGTCCCTTTAAAAAGTTGAGACACCTCTCCCATCGTCTCGGGCACTGCAACTTTCGCGGGGTCATCGGGAAAGACAGCCCGTGAAGCCTGGGCCCCGGAACCCGCCCGGATTTCTGCTGCCGATGCCGGCGGCAAAAACGGGTAGCCAATCACCAAAGTGACGGCTAAAAAAAGCGCGCATGGTTTAGTTAGTTTATTGACGATGGTTTTCATGAAGGACCCTTTTTGGAAGTGGAGTAAATTCATAGTGCCCATTTAAAAGATTTATTCTTTGTTTATCAAAATGAATGCTTCTAAATAAAAGGATAGCCCAAAGTATAAAAATTGCAAATTTAGGCGTAAAATTGATGGATGTCCTAACTAATTGATCAATAGCAAGTTAGGTGATATTTCAACCCATTTGCCTGGGGGAATATTCTGCAAATGGACTTTTGCTATGGCAACCCGGAGCAGTCGTAGAGTAGGGAATCCAGCAACAGCTGTCATGCGACGAACCTGACGGTTTTTGCCTTCCGTGAGCTCGAGTTGGATCCAACTGGTGGGGACTGAAAGACGGTGGCGGATGGGAGGGGTTCGGGGAGGGTAGCCGGGATCGGTCAGGAGGGTCGCTTTGCAGGGCCTCGTCCTGTAACCCTGGATGACCACGCCCTGCTCGAGACGCTGCATGGCTTCAGCCGTAGCAATGCCTTCGACCTGCGCGTGATAGACCCGGACATGGGCGTGGCGGGGATTGAGGAGATAATCGTTCCAGCGCTTCTCGTCGCTTAGAAGGAGAAGGCCCTCACTGTCCCAATCAAGGCGTCCGATAGGATATACGCCTTTCGGGAACCCGTATTCGGCAAGGGTGCGATGGTGGGGTTCCCGTTGAGTGAATTGGCAAAGAACGCCGTAGGGCTTGTGGAAAGCAAGAATCATGGTGATTATGTTATCGACTTGCCGGGATTTCTCAACCATAATAATGAGTTCCTGCAAGAAAAAGGAGGCGAAGGCATGTCGTTTTTACAAAAACTGGTCGCGGAGGTCCCTTCCCCGCTCCTGGCTTTGCTTATGATCGGCATTCTGATGGCCTTTTCCGTCGCAGGCACCTGGACCGTCCGCCGACTGATTCCGTACGATCGATTGAAGCGCCACCATGAAGTAGCTTCTCCGATCTTCGGGATGGTTGGAACCCTTTATGCCGTCTTCCTTGCTTTTATCGTGATTGCCGTCTGGGAACATTTCGAGACGGCGAACTGCAACGTCCGGCAGGAAGCGATTTATCTCGCGGATGTCTACCGGAACGCCGAGGCCTTTTCGCCGGATTTTACGCAGCAAGTGGCCCGTTTGACGCGCCAGTATCGCGAGGAAGTGATCAAAAAGGAATGGAAAAACATGACGCACGGCCAGGCAAGTCCCGAAGTCGAGCGGCAGATCCGCGATATCTGGGCAATTTACACCAAGTATTCCCCCCGCAATGATACGGAGCAGGCCTTTTTCGAAGAATCTCTCGACAAGCTCAACGACTTGCGGGAATTGAGGCGCAGACGGCTGATGGAAGCCAATACCGGTATTCATTTCATGCTGTGGCTCATTTTGGGCATCGGTGCGTTTGCGACGATCTCCTTCACCTTCCTTTTCGGAGCGGAAAGCCTGCCGGTCCATTTGCTGATGGAAATTCTTCTTTCCATCGTCGTCGGCCTGATCTTATTCACCATTCTTTCGATGGACTACCCCTTTTCTGGAGGCATCTCGATCTCCCCCGCACCGTTCCAACAACTGCTGCTGGACTGACGGAGAAACCTCCAATGACCCTGCAAACCTTCTGGACTGACACAAACACGAAAGACCTTCTGGCCGTAGCCCTACGAACGCTATTCATTTTGGGCATAGGATGGGCGCTTTCGCGCGTATTGCATTGGGGTCTAAAAAAGTTCGAGGACAGCATCACGCCGAAGGATGTCCTGCGGGAAAGCTCGGCCATACTGCGGCTGAAAACCTTTTCCCGCCTCTTCAAGTGGCTCGGGTCCCTCACCGTCACGGGCCTGACGGTCTACCTGCTGCTCGATAATTTTGGGATCAACGTCGCCCCCCTTTTGGCCGGGGCCGGCATCCTGGGACTCGCCTTCGGGTTCGGCGGTCAATACCTCATCCGCGACATCATCAACGGCGCGTTCATCCTCATCGAGGACCAGTACCGGATTAACGATGTCGTCGAAATCAGCGGGCATAACGGCCTGGTGGAATCGTTCAACCTTCGGATCACGAAGCTGAGGGACTTCGAGGGACGGATGATCTATATCCCGAACGGTGAGGTCAAGACCGTCATCAATTTTACGAAAGATTACTCCAACGCCGTTCTCGAAATCGGGATCGCCTACAAGGAAAACGTGGACCGTGTCATGCAGGTCCTCAAGGAACTCGCCTTGCTCATGCGCAAGGATCCCTATTTTGGAAAGCTCATTCTCGAGGATCTCGAGATGCTGGGCGTCGACGACTTCGGCGAATCTCAGATCACCCTGAAATGCCGGATAAAGACGCTTCCCATCAAGCAGTGGGAAGTCGCGCGCGAATTCCGAAGACGCGTTAAAAACCGCTTCGACGAACTCGGGATCGAAATCCCGTTCCCTCACACGACCCTCTATTGGGGTCCGGGGCAACACCCCGATGAAAGGAAAACACCATGAGAAATTGCGCTGTTGACGAACTTGAAAAATCCCTCCAAAAACCTGCGGAGGCCCAGTTTGTGGATGTGCGGGAACCGGCGGAATTCGCGTCCGAACATATCGAAGGGACCCTCTCGATGCCGCTTTCAAAGCTTGGCGCCGAAACAATCGCAACGCTGGATAAAGCAAAACCCGTTTATTTGATTTGTCTCGGCGGGATACGGGCATGCAAGGCCGCCGAACAACTCGGCCGTCTCGGGTACTCCGATCTGCGGATACTCGAGGGCGGCCTCAAATCTTGGTTGGCCGCCGGAAAGTCCGTCATCCGGGGAACCTCCCGGGTCTGGAGCCTCGACAGGCAAGTGCGTTTTGCGGCGGGAACGTTGATCGTGTCCGGATTGATTCTCGGACAGCTGGTCCACCCGGCCTGGCGGTTACTTTCGCTCTTCGTCGCCGCCGGATTGATGTACTCGGCCGTCACCGACACCTGCTCAATGAGCTGCACAATCGCGCGGATGCCCTGGAATAAAACAAGCTGCTAACGAGGGACACCGGGAAACCGGCCCGCCCAGCGCTTCTCCCACTCGGCGCTTAGCTCGTCAAACTTCGTCTGCTGCTTGGGCTCGAGCACGGTTCGGATCTCTGTCCGCGTCGCCTCGCGAAGCTCCTGAAACCTAGGCCGGAACTCCTCGTGCAGAGCGGTCATCGCCGGATGCCTCCGGTCCAAAATCTCTCCGATCTTCGTCTTCTGCCCTGCGGACAAATGCAGCTTCCGGTCAAGGCGCTTCAGCATGAAGGACTTCATGTCCTTTTTTTCGCAGCGGTGGTGGAACCCCTCGTGCATTTTCCACTCTCCGAAAGTCGTCCCGGCAAAAAAACCGACGGCGAGAACAAGCGCAATCTCGACCCATTTGATCTGTTTCAAGTTCATGACTCCTCCATCGTGATTCCGACAAGCGTCTGCATGTCGGGGGCTTGACCGGAAAGAACCCACGCTTCGGCGGGCGCGACCCCCGCGAGCGAAAGGGGGTCCCCCGTTTCGAACGGAACGCGGTGAGCAATGGCTACCGTCATCAAAGCGACCGCGAACGCGTAGCCGAGCGCGGGCATCACCCATCGCGGCCAAAGCACCGGAATCCATCCGGCCCTCGGCGTTTCTTCCAGGCTCCGGATCCGCTCCATGACCTTTGAGGTAAAGGTTTCCGACGGCGCAACCGCCGCAGAGCCTCCCAGCATACGGCTCAAGCCTTGCAACCGCCCGAGTTGTTGGCGGCATTCTTCACACCCGCCAAGGTGCTTTTCGAGCTCACTAAGCTCCGACTCGGACAGCGCGCGATCCGGATATAGGAGCAGTTTTTCTTTTATCGCCCGGTGGTCCATAAGCCCTCCTCCTGACCGGATTGGACGCCCGCCGCCCCAAAAAGGTGTCGGGTTTTCTCTTCCATTTCCCTGCGAGCCCGTTTCAACCGGGCCTTGATGCCGTCCACTGTCGTTTCAAGGGCCTCGGCCATTTCCTCGTAGCTGAGGCCCTGGAGTTCGCGCAGAACGATCACGCTTCTGTGCTTCTCTCCGAGGCAGGCAAGAATCTTCGCGACAAGCTCGGAGTTTTCCGTCGAAACGGCCGCCTCCGGAGCGACGCTCAACAGAGCTTCGATCCGGTCGCCCTCCTTTTCGAGCAGGGCCTCCCAAGACTCCTGCTTTTGGCGCCCTTTTTTCCTCAGCCAGTCACGGCAGTGATTGGCCATAATGCGGTAAAGCCAAGTGGAAAAAGCGGATCTGCCCTGAAAGGATGGCAGCGCCCGGAAGGCCTTGACAAAAACCTCCTGAGAGACGTCCTCAGCGGCTTCCCGGTGTCCGACCACGTTGGTGCAGTATCCTCGGACCTTGTCCTGATATTTCCGGACCAGAAGCGCAAAGGCATTCCTGTCGCCTTCGAGAACGTGCCGGATAATATCAAGGTCTTCACCGGAAGAATGCTGAATGGATTCTGTCATAATTTTAGGTTTTGTGGGATGCAAGGGACAGGTCCCGTCTTCCCAGAGGACCTGTCCCTGCGGCTTCTTTCAGATCTTCAACGCCCCCGCGTCCTCGAACCCTCGCGATGACTCTCCCAACCTTCTTCGTGTTTTGAACCCGACTTCCAAAGTTCGCGCATTTTGACAGCCTGTTCAGGGCTCAACTGCGACTTCAGCTTCGCGAGCACCCCGACCAGGCTCTTGGCCTGCGCCTTTTCCAATTCATATTTCTGATCGACCAACTTGTTGACAGCTTCGACATCAATCGCATCCTGATGCAGCTTTTCCATGATGTCGAGTCCCAGCACTTCAATCTCGGCATTTTGCCGAACCAGCGCCTTTTTGGTCTCGAATTTGAGCTTCCGGATTTCCTCGACCTTGTCGTCGGTCAAACCAAGCTCTTGAGCGTTTTCCATCATGAAATGGGCCTTCATTTTAAACTTATGTTCGAGCCCCTGACCTTCCTGCCCTCCTCCACCGTATCCCTTTCCATGCCCTGCGTAAGCCGTTGCAATTGATAGGCTTACGATCAACAAACCCACCAAAAAACTTGTTCGTCCGATTTTGTGATTCATAACCACCTCCCATGACGCTGATGGGGACAGTCCCAAAAGGGACAGGTTCACTTCTAGGGCGATAAACCTGTCCCTTTTGGGACTGTCCCCTATTGTCTACACTCTCGAACCTTTAGACGCCATTGCCCGCAAAAAAGTGTCAATCCACCACAGTCTTGTAGGATTGCTTTTCAAACTTGGAGAAGATTTCATAGGCGCAGGGAACAACAAGGAGAGTCAGGAGCGTCGAGACCGCCACGCCCCCGACGATGGTCACAGCCATCGGAACCATGGTCTCGGCTCCCGCGCCCATGGCAAGCGCCACGGGAAGAGCCGCCGCAATGGTGGAAATCGAGGTCATGAGGATCGGCCGCAATCGGATGGGACAAGCCTCCAGCAGAGCTTCCCGGACTCCTTGGCCCTGCCTGCGCCGCTCATTGGTAAAATCAACGAGAAGGATCGAATTCTTTTTCACGATCCCCATCAGCAGAATGAGGCCAATCATGCTGTAGAGATTCAGCGAGTGGCCGCTCATCCACAGCGCGACGAAAGCGCCCGTAACGCTGAATGGAAGGGCCAAAAGCACCGTCACCGGATGGATGAAGCTATTGAACTGAGTCCCCAGGACCATATAGGCCACAAAAATCCCGAGGACGAGCGCAAAAAGAAGATTCTGAAACGACTCTTTGAAAGCCTGGGCCCCTCCGGAGAAAACGATCCGGTATCCTTCCGGAAGCACTTCCCGGGCCAATCCCTCGACTGTTTTGAGAGCTTCCTGCTGCGAAAAGCCGGGAGCCGGATTGGCATAGATCGTCACGGCACGCTCGCGGTTCTTTCGAGTGATCGAATAAAGGGTGGGCTGGATTTTCGTCGTCACGACTTGAGAAAGCGGAACCACCTCGCCGTACTGATTCCGGACCCAAATGCTCTCGATGTCCTTCGGGTTGGTGCGGTCCGCATCGGTCAGCCGGAGCCGGATATCGTAACGCTTTCCCCGGCTCGTGTACTTGCCGATCCGCACTCCACCCACCATCGCGTTGATCGTGTTCGCAATCGAAAGCATGCTGACGCCGTGTTGGGCCGCTTTGGCACGGTCGGGATGGACCTGGAGCTCCGGCATGCCGAGCTGATAATCGGTGTCGATGTCCGTCATCCGGCCCGATGCTTTCATCCTCTTCATCACTTCCAGGCTCAGCTCCCCCAGCTTTTCCCAGTCGTGGCCCCGAAGCGTAAACTCCACCGGAAAACCGCGCTGGGCCGTGAAGCCGCTCAATGAAAGATCCTGCATGATCGCGCGGTCGATTTCGGGAAAAGCGCTGAAGGCCTTTCGGACGTCCTGCATGAAGTCCTTTTGAGTCACAGGCTTTCCGTTCCGGCGGGGACGATCCTTGGGCTCCTTCATGGTGATAAAGAGATTTCCAGTATTGACCTGACCACCTTGAAAGCCTCCGACGGCCGCAAACATATTGCCGACTTCGGGACGCTCCATGAGCAGCTTTTCGAGTTTTTTGAAAACGGCGTTGGTCTGTTCGATCGAGGACCCCAGCGGCAGCATGATCCGGGCGAGAAACCGGCTTTGATCCTGTGAAGGGACAAACTCCTTTTTAAGAGCGGCCGTCAGGCCGAGCGAAGCCACAAACAAGGCCCCCGCCACGCCGAGGACCACCCAGGGACGGCCCAGAATGCGTTCGAGCAGCCGCTGATAGCGGCGCGTCACGCCGGCCATGATCCGGTCCATGAAGCTTCCGAGCCGTGTCGAATGCCCAACCGCCAGGAATTGAGAGCAGCGCATCGGAGCGATCGTAAGCGCTTCGAGCAATGAGAAAGCGACCGCCACCGAAATGGTCACACCGAATTGAAAAAAGAAACGGCCGATGATTCCCTCCATGAAAATCACCGGAATAAAAATCGCGAGGATCGCGATCGAGGCGGCCAGCGCCGCAAAGGTGATTTCCCGGGCCCCGATGAGCGCGGCGTCAAGGCGGGATCGGCCCTGCTCCTGATAGCGTGAAATATTCTCCAAAACCATGATGGCGTCGTCGACGACGATGCCGATCACAAGCGAGAGTCCGAGCATCGTAAAGGTATTGATGGTAAATCCCATAAAATAAAGGATAAAAAACGCGCCCATCACCGAAGTCGGAATCGCAAACAAAACGTTCACGGTCGCGCTCCACGACCCGAGGAAGATAAAGCAGACGAGCGAGGTCAAAATGACCGAAAGGATGAGGGTAAACGTGAGCTCGTGAACAGAGTCCTTGATGAACTTGGTCGAATCGAACACCACGCTCAAGCGCATTCCCGACGGCAATCGCTTTTCGAGCTCCTTCATCCGCCGCCTGACGCCCTCGGCCACTTTGACGGCGTTCGAACCGCGCTGTTTGACGATCCCCATACCGACGGAGGTCTTCCCCCAGCTTCGGGAGATGCGGCGGATATCGGCCAGGCCGTCTTCGACGGTTCCGACGTCGGCGATTCGCATGGTTTTCCAAATCGGAGAGCCGCGCACCCGCAAAGGGATGACAATCTGCTCGAACTGCTGGGGAGTGGACGCCTCGCCGTAGACGCGCACGTTGATTTCCTGAAGCCCGGTGTCCATGTAGCCGGCCGGCAAATCGGCGTGCTGGGAGCTGATGGCGTTGAGGAGATCTTCGACGGTCAGCTGTTTGTCCTGCATTTTTTTCAGATCGAGCCACACCCGCAGATTGGGATCGACGAAACCTCCGAGGAAGATATTGCCCACCCCGTCGACCGTAGTGAACTGATCCTTCAGGGTTTCGCTGATGTAGTGGATGAGGTCCTTGAGAGGAACATCCCCGGAAAGGGACACCCACATGATGGGCTGGTCTTCGGGGTTGGTTTTGGTGACGATCGGAGGGTCGATATCCTTGGGGAGATTTTTCTGAGCCTGAGCGATCTTTGTCTGGACTTCCTGGACGGCCACGTCGATGTCGCGGTCCATGTTGAATTCGACCGTGATCTGAGTAGAGCCCTGGCGCGAAACGGAGGTGATTTCCTTGATGCCTTCGACGCTCATGAGCGCGTCTTCGGCCGCATCCGTGACTTCCGTTTCCATAATCTCGGGGGCCGCGCCCTCCCAAGTGATCGTCACGGTCACGACCGGGAAATCCACGTCCGGCAGCTGACTCACGCCGAGGCCCCGGTAGCCGATCCAGCCGAAGACGATGATGCCGATCATCAGCATCCAGGCAAACACCGGGTTTTTGATCGAAAGGTCCGACAGCGTCATAAGATCTGCTTCTCCCTGACCGGGCGATTTCCCGGTGCAGAGCAGTTTACCATTTTCCGCCCATTCCTCAAAGAGAAGAGCTCAACCGACTCCGCTCGGCACAGGGGTTTGCTGAATCGCCGACTCCAGCTCCGCCACTTTTTCCTTGTAGCTTTTCAGGGCGTTGAAATAAGCCAGTCTCGTTTCCTTGATGGTCCTGAGATTCTCCAGATAATTCAAGAAAGGAAGGTCTCCTTCCTCATACTTGATCGTGATTTGACGTAAAAGTTCGTTCGCTTCATCCAGCGCATTCTGCTGGAGCGCCACCTGCTTGTCGGCAAGCTCCGCCTCGATCAGGGCCTGATAGGCTTCAAGCCCCACCTGATTTTTTAAAGCCTCCAAACGGATCTCCTGCTGCTCCTGCTCGGCTTTCGCCGCCTTGACTTCCCCGAAATTGAAACCCCACAAAGGATAGGAAGCCCCCAGCAGGAGGGAAGAATCGTTGCTGTAATCCTGCGTCGCGCGTTCATAGCCGAGGGTCATTTTTGGGAAAATCGTCTTGAGGACGGCGCTCCAAAAGCCTTTCCTCGTTGAACTCAAACGGCGGGTTTCGTTTTTGATATCCACTCTTTGCGCGGCCGCCGTTTGCTTGATCTTTTCGTATTCGTAATGCAAAGGCTCGTAGCCCAGAGCGTCCGTGAGCGCGAGCGGCTCCTCGGCCGTGCGGCCGATGGCCAGATTCAGCTGACTTTTGAAGATCTTCAGATCCTTTTCGTTGATCAAGAAATCGTTTTCGGCGCGGGAGACCTCGATTTTGGCCCGAAGGACGTCACTGCGGAGCGCATTGCCTGCCTGGAACCTGGTTTCCACCCGCGCAAAAAACTGTTTGGTGGTATTGAAATTATCCCGGGCGACTTCGACAGCCTTCTCGGCCGCCAGGATATTGGCATAAAGCGCAATCACGCGCTTTCTGATTTCGGCCCAGCGGATGTCGAGCTCCCCTTGCGCGATCCGAACGTCATCGGCAGCCATGCTCCCTTTCAAAAATCTTGTCCCGATCGGGTCCAGCGGTTGGCTGACGATGACGCTATCCAGGTTCCCCGGGCGAACCTTTTTGCCCCCCTGGTCTTCGCTTTTCAGGGATCCGATTTCAAAGTCGATCTCGGGATCCGGAAGGGCCTCGGCTTGGAGCCTGCGGCCTTTGGCCGAATCAATTGCTTTACGCGCCTCCATCATCTGGGGATTCCGGATATAGGCCATCCGGAGCACCTGCTCCATAGACAACGCTTCGACGATCAGGGATTCGGCGGCAAAAGCCGTCAACGTTTGCAAAAAACACATCCAAACCACCATTTTCCAAAGCTTGGCCATGGGTCCTTTCATCATGATTTTTTTATGCCTCGAGATCGTATTCTACGCCTCAAAATGCAGGCGCGCATCAAAGATAGACACCGGCCCCTACCCCTTTCCTCGCCGCGCAATCTCACGAATTCGCGAGGCATTCTCCCTCTCCTCCGGCGAATCTTCAACAACAAAGTTGATGCATTTCCCCTGTCCCCCTTTCACTTTCCTTGCTCCGAAATTCATGTTATGCTGAAATCGTGAAAAATATTTTCCTCAGATTTTCGGTCGTTTTCGCGGCCATTTATTTTTTCTCCCTAAACGGCTTCGGGGCGCTGCCGAACCTGTCGGTGAATTTTCTCCTCAAAAACCAGATGGGCATGGACCCCGCCCAAATGGCCTATTTCCAGGCCGTCACGCTCCTGGCCTGGGTCATCAAACCCCTGTGGGGACTTATCTCGGACTGCCTTCCGATCTCGGGCTCCAGGAGAAAATCCTATCTGATCCTGACCTCGGTGGTCGCGCTCGTGGCCTGGTTGGCCCTCGCGGGCTCGAGAAATTATACGGCCGGCATCCTTTTGGCCATGATCTCCGTGGCCTACATGGCCTACGCCTTTCAGGACGTCGTGACCGACGGATGGATGATTGAAATCGGTAAGCCCCAAAATTGGACGGGACAATTCCAATCGATTCAATGGTCCGCCGTCTTCGTGGGCATGATCCTGACCGCATTTCTCGGAGGGCATCTGGCTGATCTGGCGCAGCAAAAGGTCCTTTCCTACCAAGCCATCTTCGCCGTTACGGCGCTCTTTCCCCTCCTCACTCTCCTCCTGGTTCTGTTTTTGGTCAAGGAGCCCCGGCGGCCCCATCCCGAAAAAGAGGCGGGTGCCGACCTGAAAAAAATCTTCGGATCGCGGGACATCTGGATCCTCTCGTCCTTCCTTTTTCTCTGGAATTTTTCGCCGTCCTTCGGGGCGCCTTTTTTTTATTACTGCGTGGACGTTCTCAAGTTCAGCGGGACTTTCCTCGGATATCTCCAGGCCGCGACGAGTTTCGGCGCGCTCGCCGGCAGCGCGCTCTATGGCTTTTACATCGTCAAAATTCCGGTCCGGCGGTTTCTGATTTTCGCCGTTTTTGCGGGCGTCTGTGCGATCCTTTTTCACGGCGTTTTTTTTCTCCCTGGCCTGATCGCCAGGGGACTTCTTTTAAAGGCCGTCGCGCTCCTCTCCCAATTCCTCTTCGGTCTTTTGAGCAGTTTTATTTTTCTCTCGCTCCTGAATCTTGCCGCGAAAACCTCGCCTCAATATGCGGGGGGCACGGTGTTCGCGCTGCTCATGTCTTTTTATAACCTGGGGCTGATGGGCTCAAGCGCTCTCGGGGGGCTGCTTTATCCCGTGCTCGGCCTCAAGCTCCTGCTCGCCGCCTCCGCGTTCTTCAGCCTGCTGGTCCTTTTTCTGATGCCTTTTCTTCCTCTCGACGAAGAGCTGACGGGGCTCGAGCGTGCCTTGAGGAAACTTTTTTTACGGCCGCGGGAGGCCTCATGAAACCACCGACCGACCTCGAAAAATGGAAGGCCCTTGCGGCCGCCGATCCCAACCAGGCCGCGGGCGAGTTTGCGTCCCTTTCCCCCGAAGAGGCCGGCGCGTGGGTCAAGGAGCTGGGCCCCGGTTATTTTTCGGATCTCCTTTTGCGGCTTGCAACCGATGCCGGGGCCATCATGCTCCGGAATTTTCCGGAAAAGTTACGCAGCGGGGTCCTTGAAAAGCTCCCCGCAGGCAAAGCCGCTTTTTTAAAGGAGCTTTTGTCCTACAAGCCCGGAACGGCCGGCGCCCTCATGGCCAAGGAACACGTCGCCGTCCCGGCCGATTGCGACATGAAGGGGGCAACCGCCTACCTTCAGTCCCTGCCCCAGGACCTGAAAGGAAAAGTTTCGTATATTTATGTCGTGAACCGGGAACAAAGGCTCGAAGGCGTCATTCAGGTCAGGGACCTCATCTTCTATCCTCCCGACAAACCCGTCACCGACATCCTGAGGAAACCTGTCGTGCAGGTCGAGACGGGCATGACCCAGCTCGAGGTAGCCCGCCTCCTCCAGCGGCACCGTTATCTCGGGCTCCCGGTCGTCGACCAAGCCCAAAGGCTTGTAGGCGTCGTTAGCGCTGACAGGGCTCTGCGGGTCCTCGAGGAGGAAGCGGCCGACGACATCGCAAAAATCGTCGGAACGAGCGCCGGGGAACATCGGACCCAGTCGGTGCGAAGAGTCCTCGCCATGCGACTGCCATGGCTGCTCGTCAATATCGTCAGCGGGCTCCTGTGCGCTCTCATCATGGGAATTTTCCAGGAAAACATCCGTACGGTCGCGGCCTTGTTTCTTTTCATTCCGGTGGTCCTGGCAATGTCGGAAAGTACCGGCGTCCAGGGAGCAACGATTATCGTCCACAACCTGGCCACGGGCAGCTTCGTCTTTCAAAATTTGCGGTCGCTTTTCCTGCGCGAAATTCTTGCGGGCATTTTGATCGGGCTCGTCTGCGGCGGCATCGTCGGAAGTACAGCCGGCTGGTGGAAAGCAAATCCGGGGCTGGGCCTCGCCCTTGCCTGCTCCATGACGGTGACGATTATTTTCTCCGCTCTGATCGGCCTCTTTCTGCCGCTTCTCTTCAAGCGTTTCCGGTTCGATCCCGCCATGGCTTCCGGCCCACTCGTGCTCGCGATTTGCGACCTGCAGACGCTTTTCGTCTACTTTACCCTCTCAAGCGCCATCCTGAACGCCTAGGTTCAAGCTATCCCCGTACCCGTTTTTAGGGTGAGCAGGGCTTGTCTTCCGGCACCGGCGGTTCGGCCGCTTGAAGCGGCCGACCGCCTGCGCTCTCACCCTTCGGCCCACACTCTTGTTCGTGTGGGACCCCGTTCCGAAGGGTTCCGAGAGCTGCCTTCAGACAACCCTGCCCACCCTTATCGCGCTTCGGCTACGGGGATGTCTCTGAGCAGGGGAAGCCCCCTAGCCTCCGGCGTTTTTTAGTGCTACACTACCCCGAAATTTTCAATCAATCCTTCAAGGAGGCTGGTCATGCACAAGCTCGTTTTGATTCGTCACGGGGAAAGCACCTGGAACAGGGAAAACCGGTTCACGGGATGGACGGACGTCGACTTGTCCGAAAAGGGCCTCGAAGAAGCCAAGGAAGGCGGCCGTGTCCTCAAGAAAGATGGCTACGTTTTCGATGTCGCCTACACTTCGGTCCTCAAGCGCGCCATCCGCACGCTCTGGAACGTTTTGGACCAGACCGACCTCATGTGGATTCCCGTCATTCGCGACTGGCGCTTGAACGAGCGCCACTACGGAGCCCTTCAGGGCCTTAACAAATCTGAAACAGCCGCAAAATTCGGGGAAAATCAGGTCAAAATCTGGCGCCGCAGCTACGACATCTGCCCGCCGCCCCTCGAAGAAAGCGATCCCCGAAACCCGGCACGCGATCCCCGCTACACAAACCTGAAAAAGGGGCAGCTTCCTCTGACCGAATGCCTGAAAGATACCGTCGCGCGCGTCATCCCCTTCTGGGAAGATAGCCTGGCATCGGCTATCCGGTCGGGCAAACGCGTGCTCGTCGCCGCCCACGGTAACAGCCTTCGCGCCTTGGTCAAATACCTTGACGGCATTTCGGACAACGACATCGTCAGCCTGAACATCCCGACCGGCGTCCCGCTGGTTTACGAACTCGACGAAGCGTTGAAACCGATTCGAAGCTACTACCTCGGCGACCAGGACAAAATCAAAGCCGCAATGGAAGCCGTCGCGAGTCAAGGGAAGGCAAAATGATCCGAAGGGGTCTCGCCCCTTTCACCTTTTTTGTTTTTTTCGGATGGCTGGCGCTTTTGCCCACACCCGCGGTCTGCGCCAAACCGGATTCCGAAAAACTCTCCGAGGAGGACATTGCCGTCGTCGATTCGTTGTTGTCAAAGAAAGCGGCCCTGATCAAGCTGAAGGAGGCCGACGGAACGCTTCCCCTGCTCTCGTTTGCCGAACTCAACGAGGGATTAGACAAAAAGGAAAAGAAGTTCCTTAAAGAAATCCAAAAGTTCAAGCCTCGGGACCTCGGAGTCAAAACGCCCTTCCAGGGCCTCAGTCCCGACAAGCCGCAGCTCGCCAAGATCCAGGGGCAGTTTTATGAAAAAGAGGGCAGCCGCATCGTCATCGCTCCCCAATACGTCAGCGACAAGGTTCAGAAGGACTATGAGCGGATGATGCGGCACATGGATCGGGATATCGGAAAAAAACTTTTGATCGAATCGGGCTTCCGTTCGTCGGCTTACCAGCTCTACTCGTTCGTATTTTATCTGCGCCAGCACCAATACTCCCTGCGCGAAACCGCCAGCCTCAACGCCCTTCCCGGTTACAGCGAGCACGGAAACCCCCGCCATCAGGCCGTCGATTTTGTCAACCAGGAAGGCGTCAATGGGGATGGAAATCCGGAAGCCTTCACCCGCCTGCCCGAGTACCAATGGCTACGAAAAAAGGCTTTTGCCTACGGATTTTTCCTCTCGTATCCCCCGAATAATTCCCTCGGATTGTCCTTTGAGCCCTGGCACTGGAAATACGAGGGTCCGCCCGCCGACCGCTGACCCCACCCTCCTGTGCGGAACCTTTGAGACAAGTCTGGCGTTCCCTATTCCAGAGGCCGTCTATGAAGCAGTGGCTCTACCGGTTTTTGTGGATTTCGATGGCTGGTTCGATGGTCCTGGCAGGCAGTGCCCTCTCGGGACCCGTCGAGAAAGGAATCGCCTCCATGACTGAATTTTTCAAAACTCCCTCCGCGGATTCGGATCCGCACTCGTGCGCTTTCTCTGAAGACGATGCGGAACTGCAAAAAAATCTTTCCCCCGAGCAATACCGAATTCTCCGTAAAAACGGCACCGAACTGCCTTTCAAAAACGCCTACTGGAACCAACACGAACCTGGCATTTATGTCGACCCCGTCAGCGGTGCCCCTCTCTTCAGTTCGCTCGATAAATTCGACTCCGGTTCCGGATGGCCGAGTTTTAAGGCTCCCATTCGTCCAGATTCCGTGGTCGAAAAAAATGATTTGAGTACCGGAATGCTCCGCAAAGAAGTCCGTTCCCAAAAAAGCAACTCCCACCTCGGCCATGTGTTTGACGACGGACCCAAACCTTCCGGGCTCCGGTACTGCATCAATTCGGCGGCGCTGCGTTTTATTCCCGCCGAAAACCTCGAGCGAGAGGGCTACGGCAAGTACGCTTCCCTCTTCACGCCCGCGGCTGCCGGCTGGAACCCGGCCGAAGACTTTCCTACCCCGGATCGCCGACGGTTCGCCGTTTTTGGGGCCGGATGTTTCTGGGGAGTCGAGTCGGCGTTTCTCCAAGTGCCCGGAGTGCTCAAAACCGCAGCAGGATACATGGGAGGAAGCACCCAAAAACCCGCTTATGAGCAGGTCTGCACTGGACGGACAGGGCATGCAGAGGTCGTGCGTGTCGAGTTCAACCCGGCCGTTGTCCCGTACGAAAAGCTCCTGAACGTCTTCTGGTCGATCCATGACCCCACGACTGTGAACCGCCAGGGTCCGGATATCGGAACCCAATACCGTTCGGTCATTTTCACGACGACGCCCGAACAGCTGGAGGCCGCGAAACGCTCGCGCTCCGAACTCTCCCGTTCCGGCAAGCTAAAATCGGAGGTTGTCACAGAAATCCTTCCGGCCGGAACCTTTTACAAGGCCGAAGACTATCATCAGCGTTATTTCGAAAAAAAAGGCCTCCGCCCCTTCTGCCATCTGCCCAAGTAAGTAAGGCTCAAAGCGCCACCGCATGCTTCTCTTGGGCTCCCCGTAGCGATTTGCTTTCCGCCGCCTTTAAGAGTAGAATGCTTCCGCCTATCGCGTTTCCATTCCATCCTCGAGGAGGTTTTTCATGAGCGGTCTTTTCGGCGTTGTTTCCAAGAAGGATTGTGTCAGAACTCTATTTTACGGAACGGATTATCATTCCCACTTGGGCACAGAGTTCGGCGGCATCGCCGTCCTCGGCGACGATTTCGTCCGGCAGATCCACCACATCGGCCAAAGCCAGTTCAAATCCAAATTCTACGAAGACTACCGTCACATCAAGGGCACGAAAGGCATCGGCGTCATCAGCTCCTTCGACGAACAGCCGATCTATTTGCGCTCCAAGTTCGGGCCTTTTTGCATCGTCACCGAAGGGCTGATCGACAACGCGCAATTGCTCGTCGATTACCTCCTTGAAAAAGGAATCTCGTTCGCAGAAATGACCCGCAAGGGCACCGTCAATGCGACGGAGCTCATCGGCAAGCTCATCACTCAGGGCCGCAGCCTCGTCGACGGCATCGAGCAGATGCTCACGCTGATCGAAGGTTCCTGCTCCCTGCTCATCCTCACCCAAGAGGGCGTTCTGGCCGCGCGCGACCGCTACGGCTATACTCCTCTCGTGATCGGGAAAAGCGAGGATGCCTGGGCCGTTACCTCCGAAACCTGCGCTTTTCCCAACACCGGGTTTAAGGTCGTCAAGCACCTGGCCCCCGGAGAAATCGTCTTACTCACGGAAAACGGGATGATCCCGAAGGCCGGGCCGGGCCCCGAGGAACAAATCTGCTCGTTTCTCTGGGTCTACACCGGGTTTCCCGCTTCCAATTACGAGGGCATCAACGTCGAAATCGTCCGTGAAAAGTGCGGCGCCCTGCTGGCAAAACGCGACGGCGACATCGGCATTGACGTCGTCACCGGCGTTCCGGACTCCGGCACCGCCCACGCCATCGGGTACGCCATCGAGAGCAAAAAACCCTATCGCCGCCCGCTCGTCAAATATACGCCCGGTTACGGCCGAAGTTACACCCCGCCTTCGCAGGAAACCCGCGACCTCGTGGCAACGATGAAGCTGATCGCGATCGAGGAAATCATCCGCGGCCAGCGCATCGTCGTCTGTGAGGACTCCATCGTCCGGGGCACCCAGCTCAAGAACTTCACAATCCAAAAACTCTGGGACGCAGGCGCCAAGGAGCTTCATGTCCGGCCGGCCTGCCCGCCCCTCATGTATCCGTGCAAGTTCTGCCTGTCCACCCGCAGCATCGACGAACTGGCGGCCCGCAAGGCCATCCGCGCGCTCGAGGGCCGCGATCTCGAGGACGTCTCCGAGTATATCGAAACGGACTCGCCCAAGTACCGGAAGATGGTCGACTGGATCGCCAAGGATCTCGATGTCACGACCCTCCGTTATCAGACCGTCGATGACGTGGTCGAAGCCATCGGGCTTCCTAGGGAGAAACTATGCCTGTACTGCTGGACGGGAGAATGTCCTAAAAAAGAAAAAACCGGCTGTGCTTCGGGCACCTGCGCCGCCAAAACCTAAAGATCCTCACCGGAGCCATGCTCGAGAGCCCTACGCTGGAAAAAATTCTGCGGTTTCAAAAAAGCGAAATCACCGAGCACCGGATTTACGCGAAGCTCGCCTGCTCGGCCAAAGATCCCCGTCACCGGGAAATCCTGGAGAGACTCTCCCGCGAGGAGCTCGGGCATTATCAGTTTTGGAAGAGATTTTCCGGCCGTGACGTTCCGGCCGGAGGCTGGACCGTTTGGATTTATGTCTGGATCTCCCGGATTTTAGGACTGACGTTCGGCCTGAAACTTATGGAAAGCGGCGAGGGCAGGGCGCAAATCGCTTATGCCGAAGTGGCCGCCGTGATCCCCAACGCGCGGGAGCTCCAGCAGGAGGAAGAAGAGCATGAAAAGCAGATCCTAGGTCTTTTGGACGAAAAACGGCTTCGCTACGTCAGCTCAGCCGTTCTCGGCCTAAACGACGCCCTGGTGGAACTGACCGGAGCGCTGGCCGGCTACACCCTGGCGCTGCAGAATGCGCGCCTCATCGCCATGGTCGGCCTCATCACCGGGATTGCCGCCTCCTTTTCGATGGCTTCGTCCGAATACCTTTCGACCAAGTCCGAGGGAGACTCTTCGAAGAATCCTGTTTTGGCGGCTCTTTACACCGGATGCGCCTACGTTCTGACGGTCACCTGCCTCATCTTTCCGTTTCTCGTTTTGAATCGGGTCTTTTTGTCCCTCTCCTTGAGTCTCGGAGCGGCCGTCATCATTATTGCCTTATTCACCTTTTACACGTCCGTCGCCCAGGAACTGCCGTTCAAGAAACGGTTCTTCGAAATGCTGTCCTTGAGCTTCGGGGTTTCGGCCTTGAGCTTCGGAATCGGATGGATCATCCGGGCCATTTTTCACGTTGAGGCCTAAAGCCCAAGCCCCCGAGCGGACGACTGCAGGACGAAAGGCGTTGCCATGATCCGAAAAAAGACGGAACAGGAAATCGAAACGCGCAGCCGGATGAGAGGCGGCGCGGGCGAAGTGACCGTGCGCCATTATCTCAAGCCCGAACACCTTCAGGCACGCACGCGTCTTTGCGCCGAACTGCGCATCCCGCCGGGTGCAAGCATCGGCGTCCATGACCACGTCACGGAAGACGAAATCTATCTCATCCAGCGAGGCCGGGGCACCATGACGGAAGGAGACCGCACTTTCGGCGTCGAGGCCGGAGACGCGATCGTCACGGGCCGAGGGGCCTCGCATTCCATTCAAAACACCGGCGCCGAAGAACTCGTCGTCACCGCTGTCATCATTCTTTATTAGAAACGGCCCCGTGATCACGGACCTTCTTGGCAAAAACCTCTCCCCTCAAAAAGTTCTTTTCAGAAACGGCGCCCTTCTTGAACTGCCTTATGAAGCCTCGGAGTTTTCGGCCATAGGCCTTGTGGTTCACGGGCTTTCGTTCCAAAGAAATAACGGGCTGGCCCGTCTTCGGCCCCTTTTCGAAGCCGCCGGGATGGAGGCTGCTTTTTTTACCCGTAGCACCTCCCGGGAGCCGCTTCTCGGCGAAATCACCGCCGTTCTCGAAGAGGCCCGCTCGCTCGGCGCCGGATGGATCGCGGGAATCGGCGGCGGAAGCGTCCTCGATCTCGCAAAAGCCGCCGCCGGACTCTTTTACGGCTCACGAACTCCGGCCGATTACCAGGATGGCGCCAAGCTCGAAAAGCCGGGCATCCCCTTTCTTGCGGTGCCGACCACGGCCGGCACGGGCTCCGAAGCGACGCCCAACTCGGTGATCATCAATCCGGATCAAAAAACAAAACTTTCGATTCGCGCACCGGGTTTTCTTGCAAAAAAAGTCATCCTCGACCCGGAGCTCCTTGACGGCCTTCCCTCTTCGGTGGTTCGCGATTCCGGGATGGACGCGTTTGTTCAGGCCTACGAGGCTTTCATTTCCAAAAATGCGTCGCCCGAAACCGATGCCTTTGCACTGGAGGCCCTTCGGCTGATCCATCTCCACCTTCCCCAGGCCATCGCGCACAAAAGACGCGAGCACCTCGAAGCCCTGCTCCTGGCGAGTTACTACGCGGGAGTGGCACTTTCGGCCGCGCGTCTCGGAGTGATTCACGGGATCGCACACCCCCTCGGCGTACTCTACGGCGTTCCGCACGGATTGATCTGCGCGGCATGCTTGACGATCTCTGTCCGGCTCAACCGCGACGCCATGGGCGGGAAATACGCCGTCCTCGGGAAAATGCTGGGGGGAGATTTCCTGGAAATCACCGAAGGCCTAACCTCGGGGCTCGCAGTCCCTTCACCTTTTAAGGGCAGGCCATTGCTCGAGAAAGAGAAGATCATCCGCGAGACCCTGAGCTCAGGATCCACGGCAGCCAATCCGAAGACGATCACTCGCGAAGACGTCGAGTGGTTCTTGAGGGAACTTTTTTAAATCCTATGGATCTGGAAATCAAGATTGAAAAACTCGTTTTCGGCGGCGACGGCCTTGGATTTTCAAACGGCAAGGCCTGTTTCGTCGAAGGGGCTTTGCCGGGCGAAACCGTCCTCGCCAGCGTCCTCACGGAAAAGCGCAATTACTGCAAGGCAGAGCTCCTCAAGATCCTCACGATGTCTCCTCACCGCACGGATCCCCCCTGCCCCTATACCGGGACCTGCGGCGGGTGCCAGTATCAGCATCTGACTTATGACGAGGAGAAAAAATGGAAGGAGCTTCAGGTCCGTGAAAGCTTCCTGCAGGCCCTCAGGGTCGATCCTGCCGTTTTCGTTCCTCTCGAGGCCGCTGACCGCCCTTACGGATACCGCAACAGCATCACCTTGCACAAGACGACACGCAACCACCGGATCGCTCAACGCCTTGCATTTATCGGGCGCGACAACAAGACCGCAGTCCCGGTCGACCGCTGCCTGCTCGCCGACCCGGCGCTCGCGAATATCTTCCTACAAAAGTATTTTATCGGCGAACGCGAGAAGAACAGAACCTTCAAGCTCGCGGGCGACGGCCGCATCGTCACAAGCGAAAGCCAACAGGCCTACGGAGTTCAGGTCGGAGATCAGTCCTTCGTCACAGGGTCCTTGTGCTTTTTTCAAAACAATCTGGACGTAACCGCGCTGGCCGCGGCAAAAATCCGCTCGTGGGTAGAGGCCGCCGCGCCCCTGCGCTTCATCGATCTTTACTGCGGAGTCGGCACCTTCTCCCTGCTTTGCGCTAAGGAAGTGCCGGAAATCGCCTGTTTCGAAGAAAATCCTCACGGCATCGCCGCTTTGAAAGAGAATATCAGGAGTCTGGGACGCGGAGAACCGCATGAAGCAGGATTTCTTTGCGTGCACGGCCAAGTCGAAAAAACCTTCCCGCCCTTTATCCGCCAACAGCCGAAACCGGGGACAGTGATTTTTATGGATCCTCCGAGGCAGGGCATTGCGGGTTCGTTGGCGGATCTCCTGGCGAAAGAAAACGTCTGCGAGACGCTCGTTTACCTTGCCTGCGATCTTGCGATTCTCTTGAGGGACCTCAAGATCATCCTATCCAACGAGCGCTACGAGATCAAATCCGTCGCCCCCTTCGACATGTTCCCGAAAACCAAGCACATCGAAATTGCAGTTCTCTTAAAAAGAGTTTGATGGGGGCACAGAAAGCCCAATAATCTTTTTTCAGGAAGATCGGCCATGAAAGCTTCAAAAATAACCAGCATTGAGACATTCCGCGTCTTCGCCATCTTCGCGGTCATCTGTCTGCACACGAACCCTTTTATGCACATAGGGGTCTACAAATGGGCTTTTGCTCTCATCAATCACGCTTGCAGATTTGCGGTTCCGTATTTTTTTATCACAAGCGGATTTTTTTTTGGCAAGAAAATCCAAAGTGGGATTTCCGCGTGGGGTTTATTCTATGGTTACTCCAAACGGCTCTTCATTCTCTTCTTCGCATGGACCTTGCTTTACGCAGTCCTGCCGACAACCTTCCCTCTTAAAGCTCTAACGCAAGGTCATTTTCAAAACGAGGTCATTCCCTGGCTTCTCAAGCAACCTTGCGAAACATGGGCATGGATATCGACCCATAAAATTAAATTCCTGGCGCAAGGGACATCCTCTCCGCTATGGTTCCTTGAAGCTTTAGGGATCGGATTATTGATTTTAACTTGTTTTATATTTTTAAAAAAAGAGAAGTTTCTTCTATCCTTCTCGTTTCTGCTATTCGTTGCCGGCCTCATGGCAGGGCCCTACGCCGTCACCCCGCTAGGTTTTCACTTCCCCCTTCACTTCAATACTCGGCACGGTCCGTTTTTTTCAACTCTTTTCGTCGCGATCGGGTGGAAGCTGTCTTTTTTAAAAGAGCGCCCGTCTACGACTTTAAGCATTTCCTTAGGGATGATTGGGCTTTGCCTCCAGGTGAGCGAGGCCTTGATTTTGTGGAAATTTTTCGGCGGGTGTTATTGGAACGATTATTTTTTAGGAACTGTTCTATTTGGAGCCGGGGTCTTTCTTTTTACCCTCTCCAAACCCGACTTTGGCGAACTGACGATTTTTCCGAAATGGGCTTCTCTCACATTGGGCATTTATGTTGTTCACATGTACGTTCGAGACGTCATCAACCTGACCGTGAATGAGATTTCACCTTTCCATCCCTTCCCGCTTGCTTGGCAAATCGTATTTCCTTTACTGGTTTTCTTTTTCTCAGCTTCATTCGTTGGTCTGCTCAAAAAAAGCAGGGTAACGGCATTTTTAGTTCGCTAATATTCCCTTCTCGTCACAATGTCTTTCCTGCCACAAAACCCGATGCCCAGGCCCACGCCAAGTTATAGCCCCCCCGTCGACCGTTCACGTCGAGGATCTCTCCGGCCAGGTAGAGGCCTTTTTGCTTCTTCGACTCCAGCGTTCCTGGCGTCACCTCCGACGCATCGATGCCTCCGGCCGTAAATTCCGCCTCGTTCCAGCCGCGCGTGCCGGTGACCGTAAAGGTTCTTGCTTTCAAAAGCCGCGCCAGCCGGTCGATGCCGCCTGCTTCAAATTCTTTGGCAAGAAGCGGCCCAAATTTCGGCGGCAGGAGCCCCGTCAAGAATTTCTCTTTTGGGAATCCCCTGCCCTTACGCCGCGAAAGCTCCTCGCGCAGCTTCTCTTCGCTCAAAAAAGGAACCAGATCCGCCACAAGCCGGATGTCTTTGACGTTGCGGCGGTGAATCGCCGTGGAAATCTCGTCGCTTGCGTCCAACACGGCCGTCCCTGAAAGCCCGTACTTCGTAAAAAGCATTTCTCCCGGCACTGTCCTCACCGGCTTGCCCTCGATCATACTGGTCAGCTGCACATCAAGGCGCTGCCCCTGGAGAAGATGACACCAAGGATCACTCACGGCAAGAGGAACAGTTCCGGGAACGGGCGTGATCAGCGTGTGTCCGCATCCTGCGGCCAGCGCATAGGCGCTTCCGTCCGAGCCGAGCGCCGGATAGGATTTCCCGCCGCCGCATAAAATCACGCGCGAGGCTTCCCAGTGCCGTCCGCCTTTCGTTTGGACTTTCCAACTCCCCTCCCGGAAGATCAGCCGTTCCGCCTCCGCTTGGCACTCGACCGTCACGCCGAGACGGGCCAGCTCGATCTCGAGAACCTCCACCACCGAGGCCGCCTGATCGGTCACCGGAAAAATCCGCCCGTCCGCGGCCTGAAAAAATTCGAGGCCCAGCTCTCTGAAAAAATCCAGGATGTCTGAAGGTCCAAAACATTTGAAAACGGATTCGACGAGAGCGCGCGCTTCGGGGTTGTAAAAGGAGGCATCCAGTTTTGCGTTCGAAAGATTGCAGCGGCCGGCCCCCGTGGCCAGGACCTTTTTGCCCGGCTTCGGCATCCGCTCGAGCACCACCACACTCGCGCCCGACCTGGCCGCGCTGATCGCGGCCGTCATTCCTGCGGCGCCGCCGCCTACGACCGCGACCTCAAAGTTCCCAGGAGTCTTCATAATCGTTGGCCTTTTCCTGATCGCGGCCGGAATGCCCCGCCTTGCCTTTCGGTCCCCGGCGCGCCTTTCCCGGCCGGCCCCGGAAGTCCGAGCCGCCCCACTCGCAGAAGATCTTGACGAGGTCTGAGCGGCCGGCCCGGTGAAGGGCCTCGGCGACATACTTGCGGTTTTGCGGCTGTTTATACTGCAAAAGGGCCCGCTGCATGTGGCGGTCGACGGGATCTTTCGCGCTGTAAACACTATCGCCCGTCAATGGATTGTTTCCCGTGTAATACATGCAGCCCGAGACAGTCATGGGCAGCGGGATAAAGTCCTGGACCTGTTCGGGTTGGATCCTGTTTTTCACCAAATAAAGCGCCAGATGAAGCGCCTCCTTCAGCCCGGAACCCGGATGCGCGCTGATGAAATAATTGACGAGAAACTGTTTCTTCCCAACCTCGTAGTTCATTTGGCGAAATTTTTCGGCGAACACTTCGTAGTCCTTGAAAGAGGTCTTATTCATGAGCTTCAAAACGGAGTCGCTGTTGTGCTCGGGAGCCACCTTGAGCTGTCCCGAGATGTGGTCTTTGCACAGCGCCCGCAGATAGGCCTCCGCCTCTTTCTCGACCAGGAGGTCATAGCGCAGGCCGCTCGAAATGAAAAGGTGTTTGACCTTCGGAATTTTCATGACCTCGGCCCAGAGCTCGATCGTTTTCTCATACCCGAGTTTCAGGCTCGGGCATTTTTTGGGAACCATGCAATGCTTGTCGCGGCAGGCCCCGCACGAACCCCAGGTCTCGCAGAAGGCGTCGTAGAGATTGGCCGTGGGGCCCCCGATGTCGGTGAGAGTCCCGCGAAAGTCCTTACGGTCGGCAATCTGCATCACCTCGCCTAAGATGGATTCCTTGCTGCGGCTTTGGATGATCCGGCCCTGATGGGCGTAGAGCGAACAAAAATTGCACTCGGCCGAACATCCCCGGTGGGAGATGATCGAAAATTTAACGACTTCGAACCCGGGCACCCCGCCGAGGCGAGCGTAGCCGGGGTGCGGATCCCGCAGATACGGAAGGCCGTAAATATGGTCCATTTCGGGGGTCGACAAAGGATAGGCCGGAGGAAACTGCACGAGGTAGCGCTCCCCGTGTTTTTGGATCACGGTCTTTCCCCGGACCGGATCACATTCGGGATAGGCCATTTGAAAGGCACGGCTGAAGGCATCTTTATCTTCCCGAATTTCTTCATAGCCGGGGACGACCACGGCATCCTTGAAGGCCGAAATATCCGGACAAATCACGGCAGTCTGGCGAATGCCGTTAGGGCCTCTGAAGTCCTCCCCTTTGCGGATGCGCTCAGCCACCTCCAGCACCGGCTTTTCCCCCATTCCGTAGATAAGGATATCCGCCTTCGCGTCCACGAGGACTGAGCGGCGGACCGCGTCGTCCCAATAATCATAATGGGCAAGACGGCGCATGCTGGCCTCGATGCCGCCGAGAACGACCGGAACGCCCGGGAAAAGTTCTTTGATCTTGTTCGCGTAAACGATCGAGGCCCGGTTCGGGCGAAGCCCCGTGCGGCCGCCCGGCGAGTAGGCGTCGGTGCGCCGCAGCTTGCGGTTGACGCTGTAGTTACTCAGGATGGAATCGAGGTTCCCGGCGCTGACGCCGAAAAAAAGACGCGGCTTCCCGAACTTCATGAAATCATCGCTCCGGCGCCAGTCGGGCTGGGCAATGATCCCCACCTTGTAGCCGGCGTCTTCGAGGACGCGCCCGATAACGGCGGTACCGTAGGAAGGGTGGTCGACATACGCATCCCCTGTCACGAGGATGACATCACAAGCATGCCATCCCCGCTGGGCCATTTCCTTTTTGGTCGTCGGAAGAAACCGTCCGTTGCTCATCGCGGGGAGATTATACCCTATATCCCAGGGGACAGGCACGTTTTGGTTATTTGTGCCTGTCCCCTGTTCGATTCCGGCCGGTTAATGGACGCCCACGATTTCGCCTGTGATCTTGGGCTTCCGGAACATAAAAACGGCGGGGATGCATACAAAGGTGGCCAGGCCGAGCCACCGGAAATTTTCGACAAAGGCCCAGAGACTAGCCTGGCGTAGGACCTCGCGGTATGCCGCCGCATAGCCTAGGAGCGGGTTCGAGACGGCGCCGGCCTGCGTCAGAAGCATCTGAATCTGCCCGAAAAAAACCTGCGCTTGCGGATCGTAGGGCGTCAAGTGCCCGACCAGGACATTTTGGTGGATTTGCGCGAACCGGGACAAAAGGGTCGCGACCACCGCAATGCCGATACTCCCCCCGATATTGCGCATCAGATTGAAAAGTCCGGCAGCGTTCCCCATTTCATGGCGGGGAAGGGTTCCCATCGTCAGGGTCGCAAGCGGCACGAAAATCGCGCTGATTGCCACCCCGTTGAGCATGATCGCAAAGATGATGTTTTCGAAGGACACATTGAGATTGATATTGCCGAGCACGACGCAGGAGACACTCAAAAGCAACAGCCCGCCTGCAATAAAATACCGGGCGTCGATGCGGCCGATGAGACGGCCGATGATGAGCGCCATAAAGAAGGCGGCAATGCCCCGGGGACTGAGCGCAAGGCCGCTCAGGTAGGCCGTATAGCCCATAAGGGTCTGCAGGAAAAGGGGCAGTAACACGGTCGTGCTGTAAAGGACGACTCCGATCATCGTCACGAGGAAGGTCCCTGTCGTGAAATTCATGTCTTTCAAGATGCGCAAGTCGACGATCGGATGACGCGCCCGCAGCTCCCAAAAAAAGAAGGCTGTCAGGCAAAGGACCATGACTAAGGACGCCCAGCAGATCCAAGGCGCCTCAAACCAGTCGTCCTGCTGTCCCTTGTCCAAAATAATCTGGAGAAGCGCCAGTCCGACGGCCATCAGAAAAAAACCGATCCCGTCGATGTCGCGGGCGGCGGTCTTTTTCAAATACGGCGGGTCCTCGACGAACATGTTGGAAAGAATGACGGCGAGGATTCCGAACGGCAGGTTGATGTAGAAAATCCACCGCCAGGAATAGTTGTCGGTAATCCATCCTCCGATCGTCGGCCCGATGATCGGGGCCACGATCACTCCCAAGGAAAAAATCGCCATGGCCAATCCTCTTTTTTCTCTAGGGAAACTCTCGAGAAGGATCGCCTGGGAGATGGGCTGAAGAGCGCCTCCCCCCGCCCCCTGAAGGATGCGTGCAAAAACGAGGAGTCCGAGGCTTGAAGCGAGGCCGCATAACGCCGAAGCGATGGTGAAAATGACAATGCAGGCAATCAGGAATCGCTTGCGGCCGAAAAGCCCCCCGAACCAGGCGGTGGCGGGAAGAACGATCGCGTTCGCCACCAGATAGCTCGTCAGCACCCAGGTCGATTCATTCGTGCTGGCCGAAAGATTCCCCGCGATATGGGGCAAGGCGACATTGGCCACCGAAGTATCGAGAACTTCCATGAAAGTCGCCAACATGACGGCGCAGGCAATCAGCCACGGGCTGTGCGTCGGGTGCCAGTCCGCGTGGAGATGCTGGGACTTCACCGAACTTTGACTTCGGGTTCGGCCGACATGCCGACCGCCAGAGGGCGTTTCGGGTCCGCGGACTCTTCGAGAAGGATTTTCACGGGGACGCGCTGGACGACTTTGACATAATTGCCGGTGGCGTTTTCGGGCGGCAGAAGGCTGAACCGGGACCCGGTGCCGCGCTGAATGCTGTCGACCTTCCCTTTCCACTTCCGGCCCGGATACGTATCGATTTTGATCTCGACCGGCTGGCCCGCCCGCATGAGCGCGAGCTGCGTTTCCTTGAAATTGGCAACCACCCAGCGCTCCTGGGTGACAAGGGCCATCAGGGCCTGGCCGGGCGCGACGAAAGCGCCGACCTCCGCGCTTTTGCGCGTCACGTGGCCCGAAACCGGCGCCGTCACTTTGGTATAAGAAACCTGCAGTTCGGCCTGCTCGAAGTTGGACTTGGCCAGCGCAAGTTTTGCGTCGCCCGTGGCCGAGCGCAAAAGCGCCATGTCGAGCTGCTGCTTTGAAATCTCATCCGTTTCCACCAGCTTGCTGTAGCGTTCGACGTCCGTCCGAGCCTGGACGGCTTCGGCCTCGGCCATTTGAACGGCGGCTCGGGCCATGTCGAGTTTGGTGAGGTAATCGCGCGCATCGAGCTCCAGAAGGAGATCCCCTTCCTTGACCTCCTGGTTATCGGTCACGTGCACCACAAGCACGTGGGCAGCCACCTTCGCGCTCACGGGGGTAATAGGGCCTTCGATGAAGGCATCGTCGGTCATCTGAAAGACGAGGCTGTGATGATAAAAATGGAGGGCGGCAATGAGCGAAAGCCCGCAGAGAAGAACGAACGACAGACGGAACCGCAGATTTTTTGATTGGAACCATTTTTTAAATGAACCTGCTTTGTGAGTCACAAAATGCCTCCCATTAAATCTCCGCCTTTTGCAGCCGGAACGATTCGGCCTCGCCCAGCGAAAAATAAAGGTTCATGCGCGAGCAGTGATAGTCATTCAGAGCCGAAATATACGCGTCTCGGGCGTTGGCGAGCGCCGTCTGGGCGTTGAGAACCTCCACGTTGTCGCCCACGCCTTGCTTGAAGCGGTTCTCGGCCAACTGGAGTTCGCGGCCGGCCAGCTCGTAAACCTTGGCCGAGGCGCGCACCTGGGCCACCCCCGTCTCCAGGGCCCACAAGGCCATGTGGACATCTTCGGCGACCTGGCGCTTTAAATCCTCGTAGGTAATCTCCTGCTGTTTGTGAGCGCTCCTAGCCTCCTTGATCGCCCCCGAAATCTGCCCGCTTTCGAAAAGCGGCATGCGTATGAGGAACATGGCCTCGCCGACCAAACGCGCCGATTCGTCCATCCCGAGCCCCTTTAAGCCGACATCTCCGGTAAAGTCAATCTCCGGGAGCGATTCAAATCGAGTCCCGTTAAGCTGATACCAGGCCATCCGCACCCGCTCGCGCGCAATTTGCATTTCGATGCGGTTCTCTTCAGCCGCCGAAGCGGACTCTTCGGTGTCCCGGGCGGGCTCCTCGACATAAAGGAGGGAATCTTTGAGCCGGAGCGTCGTTTCGTAGGGGACCCCTGTCACACGCTGCAGAGAAATCAGGGCGTCATGAACATCCGTCTTCGCTTTTTCGGCACGCAGGGTTTCCTGGGCCACCCGCGTCTCGGCCCGCGCGACATCAACGCCCGTTGCAATGCCGACCCCCTGCTGACGTTCAGCCTGGGCAAAAAGCCTCTGCGCCAACTCGACGTCGGCCTCGGCGGCCTTCAGCTCGCTTTGAGCCCGCAGAGCTTCCAAATAGGCAAGCGAGGCCAGAAAAATTACTTTCTGCATGGCGAAATCACTCTCGTGCTTGGCGATCCGCACCCCGATCTGGCTCGCCTGAAACGAGGACAAATCGCTCAGGTCCAGGAGTTTCTGGGTCATGCGGAATCTCGCGTCAAAAACCGTGAAGGGGCCGATCATGCCCCCGCTCTTGAAGCCCATGGCCTTCAGGTTTTCTTTTCCAACCCGGCGCAAATAGGATTCAGCGCCGATATGGGGCAATAGGGCCGACGCCGCCTGCCATTCCTTTCCTCGGGCGCCTGCAATCCCCTCCTCGGCCAAACGCGTCAGCAAATGCGTCTCGCAGGCCAATTCGATGGCCCTCTCGAGACTCAAGTCCATTAAAAGCCCGGGACTGCTTTCGGAGCTCTTCGCCGCGCCGATTGCATGCGACAAAATATTCCCTCCGCCGAGGCCCGAGAAAAATTCTTTTGAAATTTTCTGGTCGCGCTCTCCGGAAGCGCCTTCCTTTTCCGCGGCTCCTCCGTTTTGCGGCCCGGATCCGACCGCGACCGTCGCCAAAACCGTTCCCGACAAAATCAAGACGGCGGCCGAAAGAAAGACAAGAAACCGTTTCATGAGACACCTCCCTCTTTCGGCCCCGGCTGGATCTGTTTGCGCAAGCTTATGAAGAGCCTGTTCATACGGGCTTTGTCCGCGTGGCCGATGGCTCCGGCCACTCGCGCCGTTTCTTCATAATGGCCTGGAAGTAAGTGCTCGAGTAATTCTTCGCCCTTGCGGGTAATCTTGGCCATACAGACCCGCCGGTCTTTGGCGTCTGGACCACGAACAACCAGCCCGCGCCGTACGAGGCTGTCGACAAGGCCGGTCACGTTGGCACGGCTCACCAACATGAGCCGGCTCAGATCCTGCTGTTTGAGGCCGCCCCGCTCGCTTTGGCTCAAGATCATGAGGACGTTGAAAGTCGAAAGCGAAAGGTCGTAACGGCCGATCCGCTTCGCAAAGTGGGTCGAAAGGACCTCATAGGTATAAACGAGGTTCAGCAAAAGCTCCACTGAAGGCCAGTGAAACTTCGGATACCGCTTGCCGTACTTGCGCACGCGAGGCCAGTAGTAATCGGACAGAAGATCCTGCGAAGGCTTGCGCCGGAGCGCGGATTTTGGAGTGGTCATGCGCCAAGGATACCGCGGCCTGCGATATTTGTAAAGCTCTTAATTGTTAAGGTGTTAATGATTATGCCCGCAAGGGAGAACCCGTCGCAAATCAGGATGGCGGGCGAAACAGGTTCTACGCTTCGAGGCGGTCGGCGACGTGCTCGCTCGCCATGGAGGGAAGGAGGCCGCCGGAGTGCGCAAGGTTGATCACCCCGTCGTCGCTCAGGCGCACAAACCCGCCGGCAAATTTTCCGTCGAGAGCCAGCGCGTTGAAATTATATTTCTTGTAGGCGAAGTCGAGGCGCCCGTTGATGATCGCCGGGACGGTCATGATGGGGACGTTGACGTACTCCTGCACGACCCAGTCGCCCTTGAGGGCCCGGTCGATGGTTTCGTTCCAGACGTCGTCGCGCGTTTCGCGGCCGATCGTGACCGAGCGCCCCCCCGCGCCCACCGAAGGTTTGAGGACAAGCGAGTCCTTTTCGTCCTTGAGAAAATCGATCATGTAGAGTTTCTTGTGGCCGTAAAAGTTTTCGGCATCGGCGATCCTGCGGGTCCAGGGGATGTGATCCCGCTTGATCTGATTTTCCGTTTCGGTGAAAAAGTGGTCGTACTCCGGGTTGGTCAAAAGGGACAAAAAGGACTTCGTGCTGGCCAGGCGCGCCCTGAGCGGATTGACCATGCAGACCGCCCGGTCCTTGGTGGCGCGGATCATGTCCCCCACTTCGTCAAGCCGCTGGAGAATTTCGTCGAAGTTGACGCGCCGGTAGAGGATGTTGATCCGTATGTTCCGGTGATAGAGCTTGCCTCCGCGGTACTGCATCTCCCGGGGGTCCGCGATGGTGGTGCGGTACCCCTTGGACTCGAAATAATCCCGGATGATTTCGTATTCCGGGGCCATGCGGGCTCGGTTCCAGTCGACGATGGCGATCGTGGGCGTTTCAAAGCCGCCGAATTCCTCCCACGCGTTCAAGAGTCCGGTGAGGACGTTTTGGACCCGCAGGGTCGTCTTGATCTGATATTCCTCGAAAAACGGCTGCAGCATCTCTTCCTTAACAAGGACATCTTCGAGCTCGTCGGTAAAAGCGGCGCCCGCCGGGGCATCGCAGTTAAACTTGACGAATTTCAGGCTCTGGCCTTCGAGGAGCCCGTCGTAGCGGGCAAAAACGACCGCCTTCGAAAAACCGGGGTCGATCTTCATGAGCTCGGCGGCCTCAGGTTCGGTCTTGTAGACGTACGAAAGATGGCCCTCTTCGAAATAAAGACGGACGGCGGTATTGATGACATGGGTCAGGGCGGAAGCGGCGCGCTTGACCAGATGCTCCTGCTTTGGGGAAAGAAAATGAGCTTTGTAGAAGGTCGGAATCGCGAAGCGCCCGTAATAAAACCGGGTCTTTTCAAGGCGTTTTGCGAAATCGGGCATGGCTCGAACAACCTGATCCTGATGGGATTTCAGGTACTCGTCAAACAGGTAGTCCAGATTTTTTTCCATGGTGATTCATTATACCCGAAGCGCCCGTCGCACGCCCATATTTTTGACGGACTGCCGCATCCTTTCCGTGTGACGGGTCGGCAAAGAAAGGCTTCTCCAAAACGCGCCAGCCTCGCTCGGAGCTCTTAGACCTCACGGGTTGTTTTTTGATCTCCTCGTCTCGGCAAGCGGCGCTAATTGTTTTTCCGAAGCCTTTCTTCGCCTCCTAACCTCTTTCCGGAGCTGGAGCGTTATCGCCTGGTACGGCCATATTCTCCCTGAAGGTAGCGGGCGGCTTCTTCGGCGTAATAGAGGGCCGAGCGGCGGAGGTCCTTGATTTCGCCGCTTGTGAGAGCACGCACCCACCGGGCGGGCCGCCCGTAATAGAGCGAGCAGGGCTTTAAGCGCTGCCCTTGGGTCACGAGACTTCCGGCGCCAAGAAGGGTTTGCGTGCCGATAACGGCCCGGTCGAGGACAATCGATCCCATTCCGATGAGGACGTCATCGCACACGGTGCAGGCGTGCAAGCAGACCTGGTGGCCGACGGTGACGTAATCGCCCACCCGGCAAGCGCGGCGGAAATCCACGTGTAAAACGCACAAGTCCTGGATGTTCGAAAACCGGCCGACCTCGATCCTGTGGATGTCGCCGCGCAGAATTGCGCCGGGCCAAATGCTCGAATGCCGGCCGATCTTGACCCGGCCGATGACTTGAGCGGAGGGGTCGACGTAGACTCCCGGAGCGATTTTGGGTAAGAGAGGCGTTTTCATTTCAGGATCTGGCGCAAAACGTACTGGAGAATCCCGCCGTGCCGGTAATAGGCAAGCTCGACGGGAGTATCGATCCGGCAAAGGACCGTAAACCGTTTTTCCCCGGAACCATTCCGGGCCGCACAGGTCAATTTTTTCCCGGGAGCCAGATCGTCCTTGATTCCAAGGATCGAGTAGACCTCCTCCCCCGTCAGCCCAAGAGCTTCCCGGCCGCCGGCTTCGAACTCGAGCGGCAGAATCCCCATGCCGATGAGGTTGCTGCGGTGGATCCTCTCGAAACTTTCCGCGATCACAGAGCGCACGCCGAGGAGGGCCGGCCCTTTGGCGGCCCAGTCCCGAGAAGACCCCGAACCGTATTCTTTGCCGGCCATCACGATCAAAGGAACCCGCTCGTCGCGGTATTTCTGCGCGGCATCGAAAATACTCAGAGTCTCATTCCCGGGCAAGTGACGCGTCAGGGCGCCTTCCACGCCTTGGAGCAGAAGGTTTTTGAGCCGGATATTGGCGAACGTCCCGCGGACCATGACCTCATGGTTGCCGCGCCGGGAGCCATACGAGTTGAAATCCTTGGGAGAAACACCGAGCGAGACGAGATAGCGAGCCGCCGGGCTGTCCTTGGCAATCGAGCCTGCCGGGGAAATATGGTCGGTCGTCACCGAATCGCCGAGCATGGCCAGCACGCGGGCATGTTCGATGTCGCGAAGAGGCGCCGGCACCGCAGAAAGATCGTCGAAGAAAACCGGTTTTTTTACGTAAGTCGACTTGGGATCCCAAGCAAAGGTGTTCCCCGAAGGCACGCGGACGGCCTTCCACTGCGCCGGCCCCTCAAAAACTGCCGCGTACTCGGACTCGAACATTTCGGGACGCACATACTTCATCGCGCTGCGCACCTGGCCATCCTCCGGCCAAATGTCCCTGAGGTAAACCGGCTCGCCATCGGAACCCATCCCAAGCGGATCCCGGGTCAAATCGACATTCATACTTCCGGCAAGCGCATAGGCAACGACAAGCGGAGGAGACGCTAGGTAATTGGCACGCACCAGGGGATTGACTCGGCCTTCGAAATTCCGGTTGCCGGAAAGAACCGACGCCACGACCAGCCCATTTTCCCGGACGGCCGCACCGACCGCTTCCGGCAAAGGCCCCGAATTGCCGATGCAGGTGGTACAGCCGTAGCCGACCAGATGGAACCGTAACGCTTCGAGCGGTTCCAATAATCCCGCGGCACGCAAATAGCCCATGACAACTTTGGAGCCCGGAGCAAGGCTGGTCTTGACCCACGGCTTGACGGCTAGGCCTTTTTCGACGGCGTTTTTGGCCAAAAGCCCCGCGGCCATCATGACGGCGGGGTTCGAGGTGTTCGTACAGCTTGTGATCGATGCAATCGCCACAGCGCCGTGTTCAAGACTAAAAGTTTTCCCGTCCATCGCCACGCTGACTTTCTTGTCCAGAACCGCCGGGTCTTTTGTCGCAAGCATCGTCTCAGCCGATTTTTTGAAGCCGGATTTTACGTGACCCAGAAGAACGCGGTCTTGCGGCCGCTTCGGGCCGGCCAGGCAGGGCTCGACGGCCCCTAAATCAAACTCTAAAACCTCGGAGTAAGACGGTTCTTCGGACCCCGGCAACCGCAAAAGGCCCTGTTCCCGCCAATAGGCTTCAACAAGCGCCACATGCTCCGCCGGCCTTCCGGATTCCCGTAGGTAGCGCAGAGTCTCCTCGTCGGCGGGGAAAAATCCCATCGTCGCCCCGTACTCGGGGGCCATGTTGGCAATCGTGGCACGGTCGGCAAGCGCAAGGGCCCCGGAGCCTTCTCCAAAAAATTCCACAAACTTCCCGACAACGCCTTTCTTGCGAAGGATCTCCGTGATGGTGAGAACCGCATCGGTGGCCGTCGCCCCTGCAGGCAATCGGCCCGTCAGTTTGAATCCGACCACTTCGGGAATCAGCATGGAAACGGGTTGACCAAGCATCGCGGCCTCGGCCTCGATGCCTCCCACTCCCCAGCCGAGGACCCCAAGCCCGTTAATCATGGTCGTGTGAGAATCGGTCCCGACAAGCGTGTCCGGGTAGGCCCACACGCACCCTTGCGACTCCCGGGTCATGACTCCCTGCGCCAGATATTCGAGATTCACCTGATGGATGATTCCAGTCCCGGGCGGCACCACGCGAAAATTACGGAAGGCCTGCTGCCCCCACCTCAGAAACTGATAGCGCTCGTGATTGCGCTCGAACTCGAGCGCGACGTTTTGGTCGAATGCCCCGGCCGTTCCGTACGCATCCACGTTTACGGAATGATCGATGACAAGGTCCACCGGCTGAAGCGGGTTGATTTTCGACGGATCCTTCCCCATCGAGGCCAGACAGTCGCGCATGGCGGCAAGATCGGCCACGCAGGGCACGCCGGTGAAATCCTGCAGAAGCACGCGGGAAGGAGTGAATGCGATTTCAGCCGCGGATTTCAGGGCGCTCTCCCAGGAAGCAAGCGCTTCGATATCTTTTCGCGAAACGTTTTTTCCGTCTTCGCAGCGCAGCAAATTCTCGAGAAGAATCCGGATCGAAAACGGCAGGCGGCCCATCTTGCCTGCACCCGTTTTCTCGAGAGCAGACAACCTGAAAATTTCGTAGGACTTGCCTGCGACCCGCAAGGTCGAACGGCTTCCGAAGCTGTCCAGGCTCATAGGGGCAGGTTTAATTTTGCGCAATTTTCGAGCACATGTCCGGCCGCAGCATGAAGAGCCTTCTTTTGCTCCGCGGTCAGCTCGAGCTCTACGATTTCGGTAACGCCCCCGCGGCCCAGGCGCGCCGGCACGCCGCAGTAGACACCTTTCAGACCGTAGGGCCCATCGACATAGACACAGCTGGCAATCGTCTCCCGGCGGTCTTCGAGGATGGCCCGGACCATTTTGACGGCCGAAGCGGAGGGAGCGTAAAAGGCGCTTCCGGTCTTGAGGTACTTGACGATTTCCGCGCCGCCGTCGCGGGTGCGTTGGTTGATCGCCTCCAGAACCTCGGTCTCCAGAAGTTCGGTCACGGGCACTCCCCCGACTTTGGTCCACTGCGGCACGAACACCATCTGGTCGCCGTGACTGCCCAGCACCACGGCCTGAACATGCGCGGGCTCACAGCCCAGGGCTTCCGAAATAAAAAAAGCACACCTCGCGGAATCCAATTCTCCGGCCATACCGATCACGCGGGAAGCGGGAAATCCCGATTTCTTCCAAGCCAGGGCCGTCATCACGTCCAGGGGATTCGTGACCACCACGAGAACCGCTTTCGGAGAATATCTTACGCACTCGGCGACGATGCCCGATACGATTTCCGCGTTCTTGATCAGCAAATCATCCCGGCTCATGCCGGGCTTTCGCGCAAGGCCGGCCGTAATCACGATCACTTCGGAATCCGCGGTATCCAGGTAGTCCTGGGTCCCCATGATTTTTGTCCGGAACCCTTCGACCGGCGCCGCCTCCATCATGTCGAGGGCCTTGCCGTGCGCAAGTCCTTCCACAATATCGATCAAAACAACATTGGCGATCTCTTTTTCCACCAACCGCTGGGCCGTCGTCGCTCCGACGAACCCCGCTCCTACCACTGTGACTTTGGGTTTGATCATTTATTTTCCTCTTTAATATTATTTTAAAGCTTTCTTGCCCTTCCCAACTCCCAATGAGTTGGGACCTCGCTTCGAGACCTTGACGGTCTCGTAAGCGAACGGCCATCATCGCAAGTGTGTGATAATGGCCTGGGACATCTCTTTCGTTCCCACTGCCGTCGGATCATTACGCTCAGCCTTCATATCGTAGGTCACGAACTTTCCTTCGCGGATCACGTCCGCCACGGCGCGCTCCAGCCGTTCGGCCGCCTGAGTCTCACCCAAATGCCGGAGCATCAAGCATCCCGACAAAATCACGGCCGTCGGATTGACCTTGTTCAGGCCTTTGTACTTGGGCGCCGAACCGTGCGTCGCCTCGAAGAGCGCTCCCTCGGTGCCGATGTTGGCGCCCGGAGCAACCCCAAGCCCTCCCACAAGTCCCGCACAGAGATCGGAAACGATATCTCCGTACAGGTTCGTGAGGACAAGCACGTCGTAGTTCTGCGGGACCTGGATCAGCTGCATGCACATGTTGTCGACGATCCGGTCGTTGAATTCGATCTCGGGGTAGCCTTTGGCGACTTCGCGCGCCACATCCAAAAACAATCCGTCGGTGAACTTCATGATGTTGGCCTTGTGGACCGCGGTCACTTTTTTTCGCTTGTTAGCCCGCGCATACTCGAAGGCCGCGCGGACGATCCTTTCGCTTCCGAAAACCGAGATGGGTTTGATGCTGATCCCCGAGTCCGGCCGGATTTTTTTGGGCGTATAGCGGTTCAGAAACTCAATCACCTCCCCGGCCGAGCGGGAATCTTTCTGAAACTCGATCCCGGCGTACAGGTCTTCGGTGTTTTCGCGGAAAATAACCAGGTCGATCCCCTTGTAGAGGGAGCGCACCCCTTCATAGGATTTGCACGGACGGACACAGGCAAACAAATCCAGCTCCTTGCGCAAAGCCACGTTGACCGAGCGAAAGCCCGTTCCGACCGGGGTCGTGATGGGCGATTTGAGCGCAACGCGGTTTTTGCGGATCGAGTCGATCACGCGCTGCGGCAGAGGCGTGCCTTCTTTCTCCATGACATCGAGCCCTGCATGCTGAATGTCCCAGTCGATGCGCACGCCTGTCGCCTCGATGCAGGCTTTGGCCGCTTCCGCAATTTCGGGGCCCGTACCGTCGCCGGGGATCAAAGTAATAGTATAAGATTTCATCGTATTTCCTTTCCTGTGCTATGGATGATTCTTAGAGGTAGGCGATATTTTACCAGAATCCAGCCCCCGATAAAATTAAACTCTTGCGTATGGGGGCATGTCCGTAGCTGCAAGAGAAGGCGGTCAGGGCTTGTCTGAAGGCAGCTCTCGGAACCCTTCGGAGATGGGCCCCACCTGCCCAATCGTGTGGGTCCGAAGGGTGAGAGCGCAGGCGGTCGGCCGCCTCAAGCGGCCGAACCGCCGGTGCCGGAAGACGAACCCTGCACGCCGTAATAGGCAGTTACGGTCTTGCCTTCGCACAACTTGACTTTTGCAACCCCAGCTGATAAATACTCCTCTATGAAGCCGTCCGAAAGCGCACTCAAAACGACTCTTTTCAAGGCACTCCGGGCCGCGGGCAAGCTGATCGGACGTGCCAGTGCGGGACAAAGGCGCGTCATCCATAAAAAGGCCGCCTTGAGCCTCGTCACCGCAATCGATCGCGCCGCCGAAAAGAAAATCCTCGCGGTCATCCGGAGCCGTTTCCCGGATCACGCGTTCCTGACCGAAGAATCGCCACCCTCGGGCCGCTCCCCCTACCGGTGGATCATCGATCCGCTGGACGGCACCACCAATTTTGCGCACGGCTACCCGGTCTCATGCGTTTCAATCGGTCTCGAGGCCTTCGGCAAACTTATCATGGGAGGCGTGTACGACCCCCATCGCGACGAATTATTTTTTGCCGCGCTCGGCAGGGGCGCCTTTCTGAACGGAAAGAAGATCCGGGTGTCGAAGACAAAGAAATTATCCGACGCCCTGCTCGCAACCGGCTTCCCGTATGACCAGTACGAACGTCTCGGCCTTTATCTGCGTCTCTTTAAGCCGTTTGTCCTGGCCACGCAAGGTCTGAGGCGCGCCGGCGCGGCGGCCATCGACCTTTGCTACGTAGCCTGCGGGCGTTTCGACGGCTACTGGGAATACAAGCTCAACGCGTGGGATAAGGCCGCCGGAATTTTGATCGTCGAAGAGGCGGGAGGACGGGCCAGCAATTTTAGGGGACAACCTCTCAGCCTCGAGAGCACGCAGAATGTCTTCTCAAACGGTCTTCTTCACGCCCAAATGCTCAAAATCCTGAGGCCGTTCAAGAATATTCCGTAGGGACATTATTTTGGCGGGACATGTAGGAAGATAAATTCAGCGGTTTTTTCCCAATAACTTTCGCCCGCAACCATCGGCACGTCGTTATGCCCTCCGCCCTCGACCGCAAAAAAGGATTTGGGTTCGGGCAGCTTTTCGAAAACCTGCCGCCCCATCTCAAACGGGCAAATCTCGTCAGACGTTCCCTGGATGACCATCGCCGGGGTCTTCGCCATACCGGCCAGCGCGAGGTTCGAGAAATCAAAATCCTTTAGGAGCATGCGGAGCATCGGCTCGGGAATAAAGGCATAATGCTTCTTGGCCAAATCCGGGAACGAAGTAAAAGGCGCCTCGAGAATGAGCGCGCCGAAACGGCCCAGCGATGCCAGCCTCAGCGCCGGCCAGGTCCCGAGCGATTCCCCGCAAAGGATGATTTTCGAATCCGCAAGTCCTTTGCTCTCGCGAAGCCATCTCAACGCGGCCTCGGCATCGGAGAAAACGTCTTCTTTGTTGCGGATCGATCCCCCGCTTTTGCCGTAGCCCCGGTAGTCGATCAAAAAAACGGAGAATCCGCGGCGAATCCAACCTGCCGCCTTGAAGAGGCGGTGGGAAATATTGCCAGCATTGCCATGGAGAAGAAGGATCGCTCCCTTTTCTTCCCCCTGGGCTTTCAAATACCAGCCGAAAAGAGAAGCGCCGTCCTTGGCCGTGACGGAAATCTCCTCGTACGCGAAGCCGTAGTCTTCCGGCTTTTCGTCAAATCCCGCAGAGGGAAAGAAAATCATGGAAGCAATCATAAAACGGATGATCCAGTCTAAAGGGTTCATGGGATGTTCCGGTACCGTTTCAGTATACGGAAACTCTCACTCTCAAAAAAGTGTTATCTTAGGGCGCATCCCAGTAGCTGCAGTGAAATGAGGCGGGCAGGTTTGTCTGAAGGCAGCTCTCGGAACCCTTCGGAGAGGGGGTCCCAAGCGCACGAGCGTGTGGGTCCGAAGGGTGAGAGCGCAGGCGGTCGTCCGCCACAGCGGACGAACCGCCGGTGCCGGAAGACGAACCCTGCACGCCTTAATTGTGCAGCTACGGGGATGCACCCGTTATCTTAAGGATTCTTGACAGGCGTGACGATAATGAAGACAATCACTCATACTCAAGGAGGAATTTCGCATGAAAACAGGAAATCCCGCTCTCAATACCAAGGCCTTTGAAATCGACACCGCCGCAGGCGTGCCGACCATGACCATCCAGGGCGCCGTCAACAAAACCGGCATTTCCCTGCTCATCCTTTTCATGGCAGCATCCTGGACCTGGGGAAGCGCCATGAGCGGCCACAACCCGACCCCGCTCATGCTCCTAGGCCTGGTGGGGGGCTTTATCACCGCCCTGGTCACCATCTTCAAAAAACACCTGGCCCCTATCACGACCCCCATCTATGCCGTCCTCGAAGGACTCGCGCTCGGAGGGCTCTCAGCCGTCTTCGAACGACAATACCCGGGGATCGTCAGCCAGGCCGTCATGCTGACCTTCGGAACGCTCCTGGCGCTTCTGGTGGCCTACAAAGCGGGCGTTCGCCCTTCCGAGAACTTCAAGCTGGGCATCGTCGCCGCCACCGGAGGGATCGCGCTGGTCTATCTGGTCAATATCGTCATGGGATTTTTCGGGGCGTCCATCCCCTTCGTGCATCAGAGCGGGATCCTGGGGATCGGATTCAGCGTTTTCGTGGTCATCATCGCAGCACTGAATCTCGTGCTGGATTTTGATTTCATCGAACAGGGGGCAGCGTGCGGAGTGCCCAAATACATGGAGTGGTACGGGGCCTTTGGACTTCTGGTCACCCTCATCTGGCTCTATCTGGAGATTCTCCGCCTCCTCGCCAAGCTGCAGAGGCGTTAGAACTTTAGTCGCTCAGTTGGTCTTCGAGCTTCTGGCGCAGGTCGTCGATCTGCTTGAGGAGGTACTTGGGGACCGTGCCATCTGAAGCGAGCTCGCGCTGGGCACCCACAAGCAGCGAAACCAGCCTTTTGATCCTGGCCTTCCGGCGGCTTTGCTTCGCCTCTTCAGACTCCGTATCCTCACCCGCCGCGAGAAGCTCCTTCACCTTGGTTTTGATGTCCTTGGGCTCACGCGCCTTGATCAGGACTTCTTCCCGGAGTTCGGCGAAATCTGCGGGTTCGATGTTCTTGTTTTCGCGCGCAAGGCGCAGAAGATTGACCGACTCGTAATTAGGGACCGGTTTTTTCAGGTCATCTTCCTCTTCGGAGACCGCCTCCTTGATGAAGCGCGGCTCCTCCTTTTCCAGAAAGTGGTAGGACTTCAGAAGTTTCTGAGCCGTCGCAAGCTTCAGCCGTAGTTCTTTGGCGCAATACGCCTCGAAGGTCAGAAAGCTCCACTCGCGAAATAATTTATCCCGGTGGATCGTATAAAGATATTGGCCCAACGAGAACCAGGAGGCCTTGTGGGCACGGACCGCTTCCGCGGCCTTTTGACGGAGCACTTCGCTATCGACCGATTGAGAGAGAGAGGAAGACATAAGAATCAGGACTCCTTCGTTGAGGCTTGAGTTGTTTTCTGAAACGTTTCGGCTTTCGACTGCCACCAATGATCGTAGTTTTTGTCGGAGGGATCCGGCCGCCCGGCTTCCAGCGCCGTCGAAACGGTTCCGGCGGCGACCGCCGCGCCGCCCGCCGCATAAACGCCCGCACCCGCCCCGCCGGAAGCGCCCGCCGCCGCAGCCGGAGCGGCCGCAATGACGGCAACGCCGCTCACCACCCCGACCGTCGCAAGCGTCGCGGCCAAAACATAGACTTTCGTGCGGTCGCTCGAGGGTCCTTCGTAGGGAATTTCGCCGTCTTTTCGCTTCCAATCCAACAGGCGGTAATCCGGTCTTGCCACAGGATCCTGCGCCGTATCGGCCGGCCGGGGGTCAAAAACCACGGCGTCTTCGACAGGCGCATTTCCCGGTAAAATCGTAACATAAGGCCTGCCGGTTTTGGGATGTTTTTTGACCGCCACGCGGGTATGCGTGGGATCCGTGATCTCAACCGCCTCCCCGGACCAAGCAGGGAGAGGGACAAGGCACACGAGCAGAAACAGAATCGCGGCGCGCCTCATCGGACCACCCCCCGGTCCCAGCGACCCGAAGCCCTCGCATCCTGGAGGTGCTGGACGACCGCCCGGAGATTGTTCTCGATCGCCGCATTCAAATTGACTTCCG
>JBAYGD010000025.1:0-42647 GCA_041666865.1 Candidatus Omnitrophota bacterium
CAATCGAGCCCCCCCATCAAGTGAAGGAGCGTCGACTTTCCGGAGCCGGACCGGCCGATGATGAACGCCAGTTCGCCGGCCTGCATCGTAAAATGAATCCCTTTCAAGACGGTCAGAACGCCCGCTTCCGTCATGTAGCTGCGCTTCAGGTCGTAGACAGACAGAATGGGCCCCAGGAACCTGGAACTACTCATATCGCAGCGCCTCCACCGGGTCGAGCTGGGCCGCGCGATGCGCGGGGAACACCCCCGCCAAAAGCGCCGCCACCATCGCAAAAAGAATGATCACCGCCACATCGCGGATGTGCACGTCCACCGGAATTTTGTCGAAATAGTAAATATCGCTCGGGAACACTTCGAGCCCCGTCGTCTTTTTGATAAAATCGGAAATTGGATTCAGGTTGAAAGCCACCAAAAGCCCCATGACCGCTCCGGCTGCGACGCCCATGGAGCCGATGCTGAAGCCCTCGAACAAAAAGATCTTGCGGATGCTCGCGCGGGTTGCGCCCACCGCCCGCAGGATCCCGATGTCGCGGGTCTTTTCCATCACCACCATCGTCAGGGTCGACACGATATTAAAGGCCGCGACAAGCGTAATGAGGGCAAGCAGGATCGCCATCACCGATTTTTCGACCTTCAGGGCCTGGAAGAACGTAAAGTTCATGTCGTACCAGGACCTCAGGTAGTAGTCCGATTCGAAATCCCCCGCGAGGACGTACTTCCACTTCTGCGCCTCGTCGACGTTGGTGAAGCGGATGCCGATGCCGGTGACACGTTCCCCGAGATGATAAAGGCTCTGCGCCTGCGGGAGATCGACCAGGACCAGCGAGGAGTCGAAATCGTTCATGCCGACGCGAAAAATCCCGCCGACGACGAACGTCCGGGTCTCCGCGAAAGCGAGGCTGAGAATGTCCGAAAGGTTCTTCTTGTTGAAATCCCGGTACGGCGCGATGATCGACACTTCGTCGCCGACCCGCACGCGCAGGTGTTCGGCGAGGCTCTCTCCGATGACGACGCGGCCCCGGCGTTCCTCCACTTTCTTTTTGAAAAACAAAAACTTGCGTTTGATTTTCTCGAACACCAGGTCTTCGGTCGTAATATGGCCGGAGATGATGTGCTTCGTATAAATCGATAAATCCTCTCGGGAGGAATCGAGCCCTTTGACCATCACCCCAACCGCGTTTTCGCTCGAGCGGATCATGGCCTGCCCCTCGACGAAACCTGCGATGCTTTTCATGCCCGGGATCTTATGCTGCTCGACCTGCGCGATCACGGCCTCCGGGTTGTCAACGCCGCCGATTTTCTCGATCCTCAAATGCGGCTGGACGTTTACAATCTTGCTTTTGAGCTCGCGGTCAAAACCGCTCATGACCCCGAGGACCACGATCAGGGCCATAACGCCGACGCCGACGCCCGCCACGGAAATCATCGAAATCAGGGAAATAAATCCGGTCTTCTTCCGGTGCGTCAAATGCTTTCCCGCGATAAAGCGTTCGAATTTCATGGCGCTTCCTCCAATGGCTCCTGTTTTTCCGGCCTCAACTGCGGAAACAAAATCACCTCGCGGATCGAATGATGGTTAGTCAGTAGCATCACCAGCCGGTCGATCCCGATCCCAAGCCCCCCCGCCGGAGGCATGCCGTATTCAAGGGCCAAAAGAAAGTCCTCGTCGATCACCTTCGCTTCGCCGATGATCTCCTTTTGGCTCGTCAGGCGCTCGCGCTGGACCGCCGGATCGTTCAGCTCGGAAAAGGCGTTCGCCAGCTCCATCTTGGCGGCAAAAAGCTCGAACCGGTAAACGACGCTGGGATCGTCTTCCTTCGCCTTGGCGAGCGGCGTCATCATCGTCGGGTAATCGATCACAAAAGTCGGGTCCCACAGATCTTCTTCGACATACCGGCCGAAAATTTCATTCAGAATGTCGGCATCGGTCACGTCCGCATCCGTGAAATCGATTTTGATTCCGAGCTTTCGCGCCGAGTCCTTGAGATCCGCGGTCTTGAAGTCGATGCCGGTCTTCTCCTTGAGCGAATCGTAAAACGAGATTCTTTTCCACGGCCGGGTGAAATTCAAAGTCTTGTCTCCGTACGGGATCTCGTCGGTCCCATGGATTTCTCTGACGAGCCCGGACACGAGTTCTTCGGTCAGATCCATCATGTCGTGATAATCGGCATAGGCCTGGTAAAGCTCGAGCATGGTGAACTCGGGATTGTGACGGACCGAAATTCCTTCGTTGCGGAAATTGCGGTTGATTTCGTACACGCGCTCGAATCCGCCGACCAAAAGGCGCTTGAGGTAAAGCTCGGGAGCGACCCGCAGATAAAGATTCGTATGCAGCGTATTGTGATGCGTGACAAAAGGTTTAGCGCGCGCCCCGCCGGGGATTGGCTGCATCATGGGCGTTTCGACTTCCATGAAGTTCTTGTCATCGAGAAATGCACGAATCCGCCGGATGACGGAGCTGCGCGTTTTAAAAGTTTTCCTCACCTCGTCGTTGACGATCAGGTCGATGTAGCGGTGGCGGTAGCGCGTCTCAACGTCTTTCAAGCCGTGCCATTTCTCCGGCAAAGTGCGGACAATCCGTGAGAGCAGGGTGAACTTATCGAGCCGTACGGTCTTCTCCCCCGTTTTCGAAAGAAAAAGGGAACCCTCCACCCCGATAATGTCGCCGATGTGGAGATCTTTGAAAAGATTGTACTGATCCTCCCCGAGGGCGTCGCTCTTGCCGTAGATCTGAATCCTGCCAGATTCATCCTTGAGATCGCAAAAAGTGCTTTTTCCCATGATCCGCCGGGCCATTAAGCGGCCTGCAGCACACACTTTACGGCCCTCCTCGAAATGCTCGATCATCGAGGGGACAGACTCCGTTCCAGGGTACCGCCCTCCGTACAGATTAATACCGTCGCTCATTTTTTCCTTAAACCTTGATTTTGAATGCTTTAAGTGGCTTTCGTATGAGAGATTATAGTATAGCGCTGGGGGGGGTGTCAATCAGCCCTTGGCACGTCATACTGCTGCGCCTCAGTCGTCAAGGAGGGATTTCTCCAAAACGCGCCGCCTCGCTCGGAGCTCATGCTCCAGTAAGGTGTTACGCTGATCTCCTCGTCTCGGCAAGCGGCGCTGATTGTTTTTCCGAAACCCCTCCTTGACTCCTGTCGACCCATTTTATCGGGAAGGCAAAAAATTAAGCCGATTCGGAGGTCACGCGCGTGGTTTCGTAGGAAACCATGAGATCGCTGAGCACACCGGCATTGAGATCGAGCCCCCTGGCAAACAAGCCCTCGAGCGCAACGTCCTTCCCAGACAGAATTTCCGTCAGCTCTTTGATCAGCGCCGCCCGGATGTGCTGCAGCGCTGCGAGCGTTTGGGGACGGCCCCCTTTATCTTCCTGCTGCAGGATCCTCACATCCGCCTCGTCAATTTCGGCATACGGCGCCACAGCCGCCAGCGCCCAAAGCATGAAAATCGAAAAACGATCTTTGATCGCCTTGACGTCTTCAGTGTCGCCGGACGAAGCACGCGTCTCGGAATCGATCCCGAACGCAAGCAACAAAAGTTTTTGTGCATCGAGCCGCTTCGACTCGCCCGAAAAAATGACCGGGACAAAATTCTGATTCAGCGCCGCGTTCGCGATCTGGTCCGGCGATTTCGAAATCCGCTGAACGGAAGCAGGGCGTTCGAGGTCGCCTCCTGCCTCAGCAAATTCCGAGCGAACCGTCCCGTAATCTTCCGCGTTCAATCCGTGAACGCCGGTCATGTTTAGGTTCGCCCCGAAGGCCCGGTAGGCGTCCGCGTGGTCGCGAAGATGCGCCATGTCCTCGTGCGTCATCGATAAAACAGCGACGCCTCCTGCACGCTTGGGTTTAGTTTCCAAATACGCGTGCACGCGGTCCTCGATATCGTTCATCGCCGTCTGAACGGCGCGGTCTACCGCCTCAAGGGCCGCTCCTTCCCGCTCGCCCACCTCCCTCACAAAGGCCTCCAGGAATATATCCATGGTGCCCTCTTCCTCCGAACGATTGATCACAGCGTCATGCGCCAACACAAAAATCTTTTCCGCTCCCCTATCCAAAGGCATTTCACCACGCGCGGTTGCTATAAAAACAGACGCCGCCTCTTGCGCCGTATGCCGCATCTCGGAGCGAGTCTCCGAAAAAATCCGAATCAAATCGTCGCGGACCTGCTCCCTGGACCCGAATTCGTCGATCATGCCAAGCGTAAATGACAGCCGCAATCTTCTCAAGAGTTTGAGTTTCTTTTGAGGCCACTTGTCCGGGGCAAAGTTCAGAAGCCCTCTGGGCTCGTCAGCAACGGCGACCCTTTTCAAAACGTCGGGAAGCAACTCCACCTGGAGGTCCGTGAACCTGGCACGGACCCATTCCCGAAGCCGATTTTCTTCCTCATGGCTAAGCGGTGTCCTCCGAACACGGGAAGCCCGCTTGACGGGGTCCGGCAAAAAATCGACGGGGCCCCAATGCTGCGGGAAATCTTTTCTTTTAAAAAGAGAATATCGCCCCTTCTCCAGGGAGCTTATCGCTTCGTCGCTCATCCGGATACCCTTGAGCTTCCTGATGGCCGCACCCTCCAGATAGATGACAGCGTCACGGTTGAGTCCCAGTTGCCCCGCGACCTCCAAGAGGGAACGGCGCCTCTCTCCCAGCAGGCCCTGGCGCAGAATCAGCACCCGGGCCTCCGGATAGGTCAAGGCATCGAAGATTCTTTGCAGATCCGTCGAAGAAGAAAGACCGGGATTAAAAGTCTCACTCCACCTCAGTTGATCCGTATCGCTCAAAGAGATTCCTCTGAAAGGCGCGAGTTCCTCCCACCCATAGCTACGGAGTTTCCACCTCCCCTTGGCCTGAATTTGACGTATTCGTTCTTTTGTACGGCTCCATTCCTCTCCTGTTTCTTTGAGCGTCCAAGGGCGATCATGCCCGATCCCGAACCGGCGCGCGACCACATCTTTCTCCTGAGGATTCAATCGCTCAAAGGCACTCTGGACTGCTGCGGCTAACTGCTCAAGCAACTCCTCGCGGGCCGGCTCGCCCCAAAGCGCCGAATCGAAGAGCTCCCGGTCGCCTGTAGCGACCGGCAAGTTTCGGGCAAAATGTCCCGCCGCAGAATCCTGCTCGAGTGACACCGCGTAAAACCGTCGGACCTTTTCGGTCAGATGCCAAAAATCATAAACCGACGTCACAAAAAGTGAGAGGACTTGCTCGCGGGATAATTCGAGTTCATATTTTAAATCCGTCTCGGCCGCATCGAGTCTGGGCACATCCCCATGCTGCCTGAGGTAGGGATCTTCGATCACGGAAATGATCTTTTCGAGCATGTTCAGCAAACTGCTATGGGGAAACGGCCAATTCCGGGTCGCGAGATCCAACAAATGTTCCTTGATTCGGTTGTTGGCGTAAGTCGAGAAATAGCCCTGCTTATTTTCCGCCAAGTATGAGACCAAGGCATCGCGGCCTGCGATCAAGGCTTCACTTCTGAAATCGTCCAAGTCATATTCCGTCCAGGTCACGCCCGCAATCTGCTCCATAAAAAAGCGCATCGCGTAATAATAGTCCTCCGCAAGCATTTCAAAACGCCGTCCGTATTTTTCATAAAAGGGCTTCAAAGCACCCGCGCCCAATTCCGGATCCTGCGCTCTCAACTGCACCAGCCACTCCCTGTCTCCGGAATGCTCTTCATCCGTTTGTCTTTTAGCACTCCGCATCTCGGGGCGGGCAGCTTCGGTGCGATTCGGAGATTTTTTCAGTGGCCAATAAATCCGGTAAGTCAGGCCCGGCTCGGTGCGCAGCAAACCCGCGCGGACTCTGGCATCTCGCGCCGCAGGATCGCTCCGGAGCGTTTCGGCCTGGGCCGGCGTCAGGCTGTCGATCTCGATCCTTCCTCCGGCATCTTGAATGGCACGAAAGGCAACGGCCTGACCGGTCTCCCCGCGCTTCGTCGTAAAATCCATATCGGAAATCCGGTCCCAATGTTCCGGCGGAATTCCCGTCGCGAAATCTTCGATCGTCACCGTCAAATAATTTTCGTCATAACGAAAGGAAACCTCGGGCTTGCGTTCAGCCCCGGCTTCCTGACTTATCTTTTCAGCCCCCCGCAAAGCGTTGTCGATGATGAAGGCAAGCCAAACGACGGGGCCGTCCAGAGGAAGCTCGAAGAAGCGGTCATCCCCAGCGGGAAAGGTCACCATATAAGGCCAATCTTTCGATCGCTCTACGAATCGCCTCAAAAATTCAGTCTTTTCCTGCGCTGTCATGTCGTGATCCAAGTCCAGCAAATAATTCTGGTACCACACATGAGGAACAAAAGCCTGATAAAGCACCTCAAGCGAAGAATGCATTCGTTCGACGCCCCCCTCGAGCGCCGACATGTCGCCGCTTTCCGTTAAAGCATGAAGCCCCTCAAACGCCGTTAGGTTCGCGCGGTATAAATCTTCGAGCGCTGTTTTGTAGTTCAACGTTTTTCGGACCCCGGCAGCTTCCACACGGGAGAACACAGATCTCATGGGCTCATTCAAAACCGCGAATTTCCTGAAGCTTTGCGCAAACCATTCCCGCCATTTGAGATAAACGTTCAAGTCGATGATTTTCGAATTCCGTTCTTCGGAGGTGCCCCAGCTAAGCATGGGGTTCCTATGGATCTCGTCAATGACTGCTCCCAAGATTTCACGCCCTCGCAACCATGCCGCATCTTTTTTCAGATCCATGATACTTCCTAAAAGCCCCCAACCGCTTGACAAGGGGGACATAAACGATTCAAAGCAGACTGCGTTTCCATGATTGATCGCACGGTAAGCAAGGTGAAACCGCTCGAGCTGCCCAAAGGTGGCTCCCGCAAACAGCGGTTGCTCATCGTACAAAACCTCCAACAGTTCAGCATCGGAGGCCGACAAATCGGCTTGAGAAGCGATCGGTTGCGTGAGGTCAATCCGGTAGGCAACAACCGCCGAACCGTGGGGAAGACCGTTCTTGCCATCCTTGAAAACAAGCCATGCCTCGGTATCCTTGACGATCAGGTACGGGCGCTCCCAAAACCTTTCGTATTTCATGTCGCCTGCGATTTCGTAATAGGAACGCGTAAACTCGGTCGAAAATGCGCGAAACGAATTCTGGACGGCCCACGAGAGGTCTGCACTCGCAGATGCCGATCGATCGCTTTGCGAAAACTCGCCGGCAGCAGGCTCGATTCTCCGGAGAAATCCCCGGAGAAAACCTGCGGCATAACCCACATACGGATGAGCGGCATCGTCGAACTCTCCGGCGCCCAGTGGGATAGACTTCGGCGCCGAACGTGTTTGGGCACGCATCTCGGTACGCGGAAACTTTTTAGTCAAATTCTGCAAGCGCCGGTGAATGATTTCAATTTTGGCCTGACTTTGCCCGCTCCGCTGCGGCATACCACGGGCGGCCTCAAACTCGCGAAGCGACTCGCGAAGATACCTCGGGACATCGCTCGTCCTCCCGCTCAGTCCGGAGACATGGTCCGCGTATAAAAACAATGCCTCCGCCAGCCAATAGTGGGATTCTTCATATCCCGGATCGTCTCGTATCGCGCCGCGCAAGTGTTCGACGGCCCTTGCAATGAACCTCCCGTCCGAACTGCCCTGGGCATACATGTCGTAGAGAAGCTGGCCCAACTGTGCGTGAATCCTGGCAAAAAGAATCTTTCTATCCGGCATCGACGGTTCAAAAGCCAGAGAGAGGTTGAGCAAATTGTGAAGGAGCCCCACCTCCTGTGCGGAAAGCGCGTTGTCACCCTCCCCATCATTTTTCCGGGCCAATATCTTGCTGCGGACCAATTCGAATAGCACTTGGGGATCGAGCTTCATCGGAGCCAAAGAGGCAACGTCGAAACTGTTGGGAAGCCGCAGCTTCGGACTGTCAAGTTGCCGGATATCGAATCCCGACCGGGCCAAGGAGCGCAGCAGCAAAGTCTCAGCCTCTTGGTAGGATTCCTGGGCACTGACAAAATCTCCGTTCCGACGGTAAAGCCCACCCTGCGTTTTATAGCTCATAGCCAGGACAAAATAAACGTCTTGGGCCATGACGGCCGGAGCGGAACCGCTTTCGATGGCCGCCAGACATTGACTCAAATGATCGATCGCCTCCTGATTATTCGCGCCGAACGCCGCCTCCCCCGCCTGGAGCTCATCAGAGACGAGGCCGTGATAAGACATCCCAAGGAGGTAATCCAACGCCGCGGGATGGGCCTGATCGACCGAGGAGCCCATCAGGGACTCCGCCACAGTAATGGCAAGCGAATAATCCCCGGTCACATAAGCAAAATTGACATACTCCCTCAAAAGCGTCTGCCGGAACGCTAAATCCTGCGACGGGAAAGAAGGATGGGCGTGCATCTGCCGCAAAGTTTCCAAAGCTGCCGGGTAATCTGTCCTTTCGACCGCTTCTCGCATGGCTTTCATCAAACGCCTGAAATCATCCTCCGGCTGGCTCCTCATTTCGGAGCGCCGCTTCGTATGAAGTCGAAGGAAATGACGGAACTCTTTCTCGTTGATCCGGTTATCTTCCCGGATCGCATGCATGATGTAGCGGTAGAGCACCGCGTTTTTCGGTCTCAGAATGAACGGCTCATACCCGGCCTTCAGCAGAATAAAATTCAGGATGAAACTCGCGGCCCGCTTGTTGCCGTCGTAAAAGGGCTGCAGATTGACGAGCCGGACAAAAATATTGACCGCCGCCCAAACCGGATCCTTTTCGAGCTTTTCGGCGAACCGTTGTGAAAACATCTCGACAAAAATACTCACCAGTTCCCCCAGTTGCTCGGGGCTCAAAAGGCCGTACCGGCCAGCAGTACGAATGATCCCCCTGCCCAAGGTGTCGTGAAGGCGGATATATTCGCGTTCCATGTCCCAGGCGGTAACCGGACCGTCTGCCGTAATTCTTTGATTAAATTCCTTCACGGCCTGGACATACGGGTGGATCCATTCCTCCGCGAGTTCATCTTCCTCAAAATATAGGTCGGGATCGTCATCGCTCGCAAGCGAACGGAGCTCCTGATTGATGCGGTCTATTTGCGCTCGCACCCCTGTGAGTCCCCCGCGGACAGCCCCCGCATCGATTCCTTTCGTGAGAGGTCTTTGATACCAAACGCTTTCAGTGCGCATTTCTGCACGGTCCAATCCCCTCACGGTCAAAACCCTGCGATGCCCCTCGACGGACCAGTCGAAATGATAAAAGCGCTGGTGATACGGGCTCGAGAGATTACGGAAAATCTTTGTTCTGCGATGAAAAACCTCTCCAATGTTACCGTCCGGTCCGACCGGTCTCTCGTATCCTTGAATCACGAGCTTGACGGGATTCTCCGGATCCCAGAGCCTCTTAAGTTTCTCCAGCAGAACCTGATGCCCGTAGACGGTCGTAATGTCGCCGAAATCGACCCCGATCAGGCGTGGAGCACCGGGAGTTTGTCCGTCATCCTTACCCCTTATTTCGGAACGCAAAGGAAGACGCTTTCCATCAACAAGCGACCAAAAATCCCGCCGAGCATAAGTTTTGAACACCGCTCCAGAATCAAAGCCAATCGCAGGCAAGCCTTCCGCATCTTCAAGGACTACCGGCTTTGAGGACCGAACCTGCCTCGTTTCCGCACGCAGCCCCTGCACGGCGTCCACTAGCCCGGAATCGTGAGGTTCTGGAATAACAGCGGCGGAAGCCACAAAAGATTCCGGCTGAAAACCGGCAACAACAAGCGATTGGGTCATGGAGGATTTCAGAAGGCCGAGGACGTTGCTCTGGGTCAGCCGGCCGCCCGTGTAAAGCCGGCGCAGGCCGTCGGCAAATTTTTGAGCGCTTTGGACGAGCCGGTTGGGCGAAGCGTCGCTAGCGGCAGCCCCGGGAATCAACTCGTCGAGAAACCGGGTGTACCGCGGGGCGTCGGCAATTCTGTCGCGAGCGGCCAAGTCGCGCAGAATCTGATCGCGCCACGTTTTCAGTGTTAAGCGGTCACCCCGGTCCGCGAGAAGCCGGTCGCGCATCGCCCGCATCAGCGCGTCGTAGAGGTTTACCTTCCCATTTTCAGGCTTGAAATAAGGTTTCCAGGAAAAATCACCACGCATCTGGGCGCCGTAGGCGACCGTTTCGGGAATCTGATCGATCCGAGGAGAAATGAGCACGTAAGAAACGCCGTTAGCCTTCAGCAGACGCATCATTTGGCGGGCGTGAAATCCGCCGGCAACAAAAATAGCCCTGTCAAGACGCGCCGAGGAACGCGCGGTGCGCTTGCAGGTCCCAAACGCGCACGCGAGGGACCGGTCCTCAACGGGGGAAAAAAGTGAAAGTATTCTCTCGAGAAACGCAAGATCGCGCTTCCCGGCGATCTCGTAAAAAGCCCGATGCGTTGAAGTGTCAATCCCTGCCCCGACATCCCTTTGCGGGGACTGTCCTCGTTCCGCTTGCAGCAGTTCCCAATCCTCCGGCGTCAGCTCCAACCTCGCCATCCGTTCGAGCCTCTCAAGGAACGCGGAGCGTTGATCGAGCCTGCGTTCTTCGTCATTGCGGAAGAGGCTCTCTTTGACCTGTGCCGCATAGCGCACGAAATCCGAAAAAAAGCGGGTCCCTTTGATTTCGTCCAATCGCTTCTGGCGCGCCGCACCGGACGCGAGGCTTTCGGGAAATTTCACCGTCAAGTGATGGGCGAAGATGAGATCTCGCAAACAAAGACCGTAGGAGCCCAAAGAAATCTGCGAGGTGTGATACTGCTGCGTTTTCTCCTGAAACCGCGCAAGGGCTGTGCCGCTCCCGGGGCCGGACAGTTTTTCCATCTGCCTTTTGATCCGCAGAGCAAGTCGCTTGATCTGGGCATCTGCGGGAGCAGCGCTGTCTGAGGGTTCCAGCAGCAATGCAAGTTCGCTGCTCTTCGCCGGAGGCTTGACGCGTGAAAGCCTCTCGAGGACTTCCGAAAGGCCGGAACCGTTTGAGGCAAATGTCCGAAGGGTCTCGTCGACCTCCAGCAGTTCCTTGGAGTAAACCTGTTTTTTCTCTTCTTGGAGTCCTTCACGAATTTTGGCGAGCCTAGTCTCAATGGCGGGGGCTTCTTCGATCGCCCGGCGGTACAGTTTGAGCCCTTTCTCATACAGGGCCCAATCTTCGATGCCTCGATAGATCGCATCCGGCTGCGCAAAGATCGACGCGGCCGGTCCTCCGGCCAGTTCCCCGCTCTCCCCGTATTCCCCCAGAACCCGCTTCAGACGCTCCGTATCGGGAAAGTTTCGCAGAAACCCCGCATCCAGCGACCCCGAGGCCCCTTCCAAAAGAACCTGCCGGATTCCGTAGTTTGTCTCGAAATACCCAATGAGATCCCGGATGCTCTTCTGGGCGTCGGGAACGGCATGGGCATCCTGGATAAGAATCACGCTGCGTCCGGCGCCGCCGCTTGAGAACTCTTCCACGGTCCCCAACGCCTCGGGAATCCGGAGACTCTCAGGATCGATCTGTAGGAGAGAGGTCGCACGAGAGACGGAGGTGCCGGCAGCGGCATCGGCCCGGGCTTGGGGACACATAGCCGTCTGCAAAATGAAGACGCAGGACAGAACGGCTGCGGCGGCCTTCCGGAATCGATGGAGTTCGAGTTTCATAAGGGCGATTTCCTTGTAAAACAAAAGAGATGCGAAAGTTTAGCCGCTGAAACGAAAAATTACAAAAACAGGGCTAGCGGGTGCTAGGAAATGCTAGGCAGGGAGGGTTTAAATTGATTTTCCGGGAGTGTGGTTAAGCCGCCAACCAGCCGATAATAAAAATCAACGGGAGAAGACTATGATGTGGCACATTGGGGAACTCCTCATCCAGAAAAAACTGATCTCTTGGGACCAGCTTTCAGACGCCCTCGAAGAACAGCAGCAAACGCGGGAAGTGATCGGAGAGATTCTCGTACGTAAGGGGGCCGTCGGCCGTCTGCTCCTCTTTCAGAACCTCGCCGGTCAGCATCACCTGCGGTTTGTGGCGCTGCACCGCACCAAAATCAACCCCAAAGCCGTCCGGCTCGTTCCGAAAAGTATCGCTGAAAAATTCAGGATCATGCCCTTTGAAATCCTCGACAAAACCCTGATCGTGGCAATCGGCCACCCGGGGCTCCGGTGGCCGGAAGAGGAAATCCGGATGCTGGCCAATGTCGAACGGATCCAGACGGTTTTGAGTTTCCCGGAGGAGATCCCGAAAGCCATCGAAGAATTCTACGCACCGGCCCCGGCGAGAGCCTAGGACCGGTATTGCTCGAGCTTCAGATTCCTGTAAATCTGCATCGTCGCCCGCGACTTGTTCAGCGTATAAAAGTGAAATCCGGGGACCCCCTGCCGCAGAAGCTCCTCGCACTGGCGGGTGGCGTAATCGATCCCGAACGCCTCGACCGAAGCTTGGTTGTCTCCGAAACGCTCGATCGCATTCTGGATCTCGGCAGGGATCGAAGCCCCGCACATGAGCGCAAACCTTTGGATCTGAGGGCCGTGCGTCACCGGCATGATCCCCGGCACGATCGGAACGCGAATCCCTGCCTTGCGGGCACGCGCGACAAAGTCGGTATAAACCTTGTTCGAGAAAAAGAGCTGGGTGACGATGGCATCCGACCCGGCATCGACCTTCCTCTTGAGATGCTCCAAATCTTTAACGAGGTCCCGGCACTCGGGATGGCCCTCGGGGTAGCCTCCGACGGCAAGCGAGAAGGACCGGCCGAGCTCCCCTTGCGCCCGGATAAACGCGACGAGCTCGGAGGCGTAGCGGAAGCCGTCCCGGGGAGGCGCATACTCCGGGGCATCCTTGGGAGGATCTCCCCTTAGGGCCACGATATTATCGATATTTTTTGCTCTGAATTCCGAAAGAAGGCCGAGGATCTCCGAGCGGTTATGGCCGACACAGGTCAAATGGGCCGCAGTTTCGAGCCCGATCGTGTTTTTGATCGTGTCGACGATGCGGACCGTGTTCGAACGGGTCGTCCCCATCGCCCCGTAGGTCACGGAGACGAACGAAGGCGAAAGACCCTTCAGTTGGCCGACGGCTTCAAACAGCTTTGCTTCGCCCTCGGCCGTCTTGGGCGGAAAAAATTCGAAAGAAAATGTATATTTTTGATTGCGGTAGCACTCGGAAATCTTCATAACGAAAACACCTCGTGGTGAATTTGCGGCCTCGGAACCCCAAGCCGGCGTAGGGCGCGCAAAACTCCCCGCATCATGGGGGGCGGACCGCAGACATAAACATCCCGCTGGGCGCAATCAGGGACAAGCCGCGCGATCCGGCCCTGATCGACGTACCCCTTTTCCACAGCCTCCTCTTCGGCGCTCAGCACATGCACGACTTTGAGACGGCCGCTTTGAGCCAGTGCCTCCAGTTCGCTCCGGAAGACGATCTCCTTTGAGGAACGGTTCCCGTACAAAAGGACGACGTCCTTTCCCGCTTTTGCGAATTCTTCTGCCAGAGACCTGAGCGGCGTAATCCCGATCCCTCCGGCCGCTAAAAGGATCTTAGGGCGCGCCGCACGGGCTGCGGTAAAAACACCGAACGGGCCGTCGATCACGACAGGGGTCCCGGGTTTCAACTCGGGCAGCCGCGCAGTATAGTCCCCCAGATTTTTACAGCTAATTCTCAAGAGCCCGCGGCCCGGGGCGCAGGACAAGGAAAAAGGATGCGCCTCGCCCCAGAATCTCCGGGCGAGGAACCGGAAAAACATGAATTGCCCCGCCCTAACCGGGAACCGCTCGAGTTCCCGCCCGGTGATTTCAATCGACACAACGTCCCCGGTCTCCCGGACCACGCGCGACACACGGAACCGGTGACGAAAGAAAAGGTAGAAGGGTGCGAGCCAACGATAGAAAATTAGATGGACCGCAACGCACCCATAAAGGCCCCACCAGGCTGCGGCAAAAAGACGATCAGTCACCAGATCCATCCCGTTTTCAAATTGATGTCCGATCGCGAGTAAAACGGCCGCATACGCAGCCAGATGCGTCCCGTACCAGAGGTCGTAGCGAAGGCGGCGGCGCAAACGAAGCCAGGTGAGCAAAACGATCAAGACCAGCAGGAGGAGCCCCGCCGCCGCCTGCGGAATATCGGGCCACGTCCGGATCAATTTCAGGAGCTGTTCGCCGAAGGGGCGATAGCCTTTTTGTGCATTCCCCAAGGTCACGCACACCGGATGGGCCACGGCAAGGCAGAAAAGCCAAACTCCGTTCACGGCATGAAAGCGCGTCAGCCGGTCCAGCCCGAAAACGCGCTCGATCCAGCCCGCGCGGGTCATGAGCAGAAGCTGAACGCAAATCGCGTGCACGGCCGCCAGAGCGCAAAGATTCCCGTAAAGAATCAGCCGCTCGGCCGTCCCGGCCTCGAACTGGCTTCCCATCGGATGGCTCAGGGCGTGACGCGCCCACACGGCGACGATGCCGGCAAGTGTGGCAAACCAGAGCGCGAGAAGGGCCGCCTTCTTTGACTTCACGACGCTGCCTCTTCGTGATCGTAAATGACCAGCTTCATCCAACAGCGCGAACACTGTTCGATGAACGCGCAGTGGAGAGGATGCTCCTGGTAGGAGCGGTAGGCCGTCTTATCTTTCATCAGGATCGTCAGCGCGTAATCATAGGTGCGGTCGACCGCAGGCCGGCTGGTTTTTGCCGGCGATCCGGTCAGAATCCGTTCGAGGCCCGGGATTCCGCGCAGGCTCTCGATTCCCTTCAGGAACAGTTCCAGCTCCGCCGGCGACAATCCCCGCTCAAGCCAAAAATAAACCGAATGAACAATCATGATTTTCTTTTTTTCCTCGCCGGCTCGGGTATTTCAGGCGTCGTTGTATGATTTCTCTTCGAGTTTGTGTATCGTCCGAATCCGCTTATCCTTGAAACGCTTCAGGAGCCTGTCCTGCGGACTCAGGCAAACCCGCCGCCGCCCCCGAAGGATGCTCGGGCACAAGGGCCTCCAGGCGGGCCAGCAGCCCCTCGAGTCCGAGGCCGTTTTTAGCCGAAATCAACACGCCTTCAGGCCACCGGGACTGAACCTCCCGGGAGGCTTCCTCATTGAGAAGATCGCTTTTGTTCAGCACGAGGATTTGCGGTTTGCCGAGCGCGTGAATTTCCGAAAGCACTCCCTCCACGGCTTCCCGGCAAGCCGAGGCGTGTGGATGGGAAGCATCAAGGACATGGAGCAGCACATCGGCCTGGGCCACCTCCTCGAGTGTCGCATGGAAGGCCTCAACGAGCGTATGAGGGAGATGCCGAATGAAGCCGACGGTATCGATGAACAAAACATCGCGGCGCCCGCTGAGGTTCTGCATCCGGGTCTTTGGATCCAAGGTAGCAAAAAGCTGATCGGCCACGTAGGCCCCGGCGCCGGTCAGCGCATTCAAGAGGGTCGATTTCCCCGAATTGGTGTATCCGACGATCGCCGCCGTGAGATAGTGCTTTTTCTTCCGGCCCGAACGTAATAGCTCCCGGTGCCGGCCGACCTTCTCGAGCTCTTCCTTGACCCGCTGGATCCGCTTTCTGATTTTCCGGCGGTCCGACTCAAGCTCCGTTTCGCCCGGGCCGCGGGTGCCGATGCCGCCCCCCAAGCGCGACAAGACCACCCCGAGCCCCCCAAGGCGCGGGAGGATATAATTGAGCCGGGCTAATTCCACCTGCAGCTTGCCTTCGCTCGATTTCGCACGCCGTCCGAAAATCTCGAGAATCAGTCCCGTACGGTCGACGGCGCGAAGCTTGATTTCACGTTCGATATTGCGGGCTTGGCCTGGGGTCAGATCGACGTTGAAATAGAGGATGTTGGCGCGGGCTTCTTTGGCCTTCGTGGCAATTTCGGCGAGTTTGCCTTCCCTCACGAAGTGGCTCGGACTGGGAGATGGAATTTTCGCGAAGACGTGCCCGACAACCTGAGTGGCCGCCGAAGAGGCCAGCTCCCTCATTTCCTCCAGGCTCTCCTCGAGAAATGTCTTCGAACGGCACTCGACATCCACGATGACCAAATAGGAACGGCCGCCCGGCGTCATCACCGCTACGTCAGCGCCTCGCTCGCGTCAATCGGCTTCCCGAAAGATTTCCTGAAATGTTCGACACACGGAGGGCAAAGGCCGTCGCGGGTGACCCACTCGGGGTGCTTGCGTTTGATCACCTCGATGATGTGGGTTTCGGCGTGGTCGAGGAACACCAGCAGTTCGCGAGGAAACCGCTTCGCACAGATTGGACAAATGTAGTCGGACATGAAAACTCCCTTTACGGTGGACTCTTGACAGGACGGACGTAGGCGCCCTTGTACCGCTTTTTGAAATCGCCCTTAGAGATTTGTTTGAGGGCCCGGTCCGCCTCGCTTTTTGCGGGGTGCCGGCCGATGCAAACGACGAAATGCTTCTGCCCCGTCACCAGAAAAGCTTCGTGCCCGTGCGCCCGAAGCCACTCGATCTCTGAAGCGGCCCGGTCTTTCTTCAGATAGGTTGCCGCCTGAATCGTAAAAAAAGGCGTGAAGGCCTGCGGGACCGGCAGCGGGACCGAAAAGTCTTTCACCGAAATCACCGGTTCCGCAACCACCGGCGTTTGGACGGTTTCCGCTGGCTTCGGAGGCTCCTCGTTCCGGATCAAAGCGAGAGCCGGCGTATCGGCAACCGTGCTCACAGCCGTTTCAAAAGGTTCCGCACGCTTATGAATCCCTGCGCGATAAGTCAAAACCATTCCCGCGATCACGACGAAACCAAAGAGGATCAGGCGGTCAAAGGTCAAGGCGGCCTTCAAACGCCGCCACAGCACCGGATCCGGGCGGTCGACAAACGGATCCAACCGGAGCCCTGTATTTTTTTCCAATTCCGGCATCTTTGCCCTCAGCTGATTCAACTGTTCGTCGACTTTGCTCATGGTGCTTCCCCGGCGTTTATTCTATCGTAAATACCCGGGAATGGAAAGGGCGGGTGTGGAGTTATTCGGGGCGATCCGTTGCGGGCGAGCAGCGGTCCGCCACAAACCGCAAAAGTTCATCCGCACGTCCGTCGCCGAAACGACGGAGCTTCTGGGCCATTTCCCCGGCTTCGGAAGGCTCGGCGTTGAGGCAATAGGCCATGCCCAGGCCATAGGTGTAATTGGGATTTTCCGGGTCAAGCTCCAGGGCCTTTTCGCCGAGCAGCACGGCCTGTTCGTAATTGTCGCGCCGGTAGTAAATAAGCCCGAGGTTGTAGTAGTTGGACGACACCTCCGGATCCCCGTCGATCGCCAGATTGTAGGCCTCGACGGCCTCATCGTCCAGGCCGAGATTCTGGTAGGCAAAGGCCAGATCGGAATAGAGGATCGGTTCCACGGGAGCCTCGGAAACTAATTTTTCATAAGCTTCGCGCGCAATCTCCCAGCGGCCCGCGATTCGCGCCGCTTCGGCCAGAGACTTCCAAACTTCGCGGTCTTCCGGTCTTTTGGATAAGGCGTCCCGGAACAAATCGATCGCTTTGTCAAACTCCAGGTTCTTCACCGCAAGCCGGCCGGCATAAAACAGAAGTTCCGGATCCTCAGGCGTGAGGGCAAGAGCGCGTTCGAAGGCCCTCGCGGCATCCTCCTTTCTCCCCGCTTCGAGGTAAAGAAGCCCCAGCTGAGTATGGAGGCCCCCCTCCCCCGGATGGAGGGCGGCGGCTTTTTGGTAGATCTCCAAGGCCGCCTGCTTACGGTCATCCTTGGCATAAGCCTCCCCGAGGGCCCGGTAAGCGTCCGGAAAACCCGGATCGAGATCGATGACTTTTTCGAATTCCCCAATCGCCTCCTCGGCTAAGCCGTTTTGAAGGTATAGCCGCCCCTTCTCATACCGCATGCGCGCAAATTCGGAGTCGATTTCCATCGCGCGGGAAGCTGTGTCAAGACCGGCAATCCACTCGTTCTGCCGGTTATGAAGCGCAATCAAAGTCGCATAAGCCTCCATCAGCCTAGGATCCAGCTCGAGGGCCTTGTCGACGGCGACACGGGCCTCTTCCAAACGCCCGAGCTCCATCCGGCTCCGTGCGAGCCCCTCATAGGATTTTGCCGACTCCGGCCGGTCCGTGACGGCCTGTGCGAAAAACTCCTCGGCCTTCTGCCACTCCCGCGCTTTTAGAGATTGCTCCCCCGCACGCAAATCTTCGGCAGTCGGCGGCTTGTGCCCCCCCTCCAGTGCATCCTCCCGGGCCAATGCCCCGCCCACGGCCGTCAAGAAAAAAGCCGCCGCAAACGCAAGGACCCAATGTCGGTATTTTTTTTTATTTGAGTTCATTTTTTGCATCCTAAAGAATCAGGCCTTCCGTTCTTGATCCCTCTGCTCCCCAAGAAAAACCGCATCCCCCCGTATGAGCGACTCCAGCGAAGAGGCATACATGGGTTGTCCGAGTTCCTTCAGGATCTTGACAATCGGGGGCACCTCTTGCGGTTTCCCCATCAGGATATAGGCCATCCCCAAACCGAAGTGGGCCTGGGCGAGGTTGGGGTCCAGCCGGACCGACTGCGAGAACAAAGTTGCGGCCTCTTCGGGTTTGCTCTCGGCCATCATTTTGACAAGGCCAAGCGCATGATAGGCCTCCGCAAAATCGGGATCCAGCCGGAGGGTCTCTTCAAAATACTCCTTCGCACCCAGAGGATCCTGCCGGTAGTTTGCGTAGATGAGACCGATATTGAAATAAGCTTCCGCGTAGTCGGGCTTGAGGGCAATGGCCTTTTCGAGCGTCGTTTGGGCCTTTTCTAGCTCCCCCGTATGAATAAGAGCAACCCCCAGCTGGTGAAGGATTTCAGGATCGCTCTCGTTTTTCTGGGCTGCCTTTTGAAAATCGGTCACGGCCGCGTCGTACTCTCTGTCCGCCATGTGGCGAATGCCCGCCTGAAGCGGTTCATCCTCCTGCGGTCCGGCGTGAAGGAAAACCGGACCTCCCAAACAGAAAGCAAGGCCCACGAAAAAAAGACATACGGCTGTTTTCCTGATTTTTCTTTTCATGGACATCCCCTCGGGTTCACTGACGGCAGGAAGCTGAAACTTATTCAAGAAGGCCGGCAAGATCCTCTCTCCGCCGAAAAGGCTTGCGGACTCACGCCGGTCCCTCGAGTTTTTGGGACAGGGCCGGGAGCGGCCCAATCATGGATCTTCTCGATCAAAAGCGAAGCGTCGTACGGCTTGATCAGATAGTCGTTGGCCCCGCGCGCCATCGCGGCATCAAAATCGTCGGGATGAAATTTCACGGTCGTGATCACGACCGGAAGCGACTTCGTCTGATCGCACGCGCGGATCTTTTCGAGGACGCTCAAACCGTCCATCTCCGACATCATAAGGTCCAGGAGGACGAGATCGGGCTTCCAGGACCGGATTTTCTCTAGGCCGTCGGCGCCCCCCTGGGAGGTTTTGACGTCAAAACCGCTGACCCTCAAGCGGTGGGACATCGTCATGAGGATACCGGCTTCGTCGTCGATCATCAGCACTTTCTTTTTCATGACGGGCTCCCCGGCAAGAGGCCGAGTTTACGGACAAGCTCTTGCGCTGTGGCGCCGTCTTCGGGATAGGCCGCCACGGAAAAATCCGGCTTCATGGCCGCGCCAATGCCCCATTTGGCAAGCGCGTCCTCGATGACTTGGCGCATCCGCCCCGAGGCCATCAAGGTATTTTCTCTCGTCATCCCCGGAAGCAGAAGCAGGATGGCCCCGTCACTTTTGAACACGACTTCATAATGGTTTTTGAAGTGCCGTCCGGTCCAGTCGTCGAGCAGACGGAAAAATTTTGCGAGGATCTTTGGATCCGGCTTTTTCCGGTCACGGACGTTGACGTTCAGGCTGAGCAGCACGCTCGAGAAGCGGGCACCCTCGGACTTGGCCTGCTCGATCTTCTCGGAAAGCCGTGAAAGGCCGATCTCTTCGGCCGTCCATTTGGGCAGGCTGAAGGTAATGGCCGTCCCCTCGCCGGGCAGGCTTTCGATCCAGATATGCCCTTTGTGCAACTCGACGATCTCTTTGGTGATTGCAAGCCCGAGGCCTGTTCCGTGATCGCCGGGCCCCGCAGCCCGGCGAAACTGCCGAAACTTGTCAAACGCCGTGAGGAGATCCTCCTCGGCGATCCCGCAGCCCGTATCCCTGACGCAGCACTCGATCCGGTCCGCGTGATCGGTCAGTGACACGGTGATTTTCCCTTTCTCGGTAAATTTGAGCGCATTGGCGATCAAATTGGTCACCGCCTGAACGACCTTGTCGCGGTCCGCAAAGACCTCGAGGCCGGCCGTAGCCGAAAAAACGGTCGTGATGTTTTTTTTCCGGGCCCGAGCCTCGAACGACTCCACGATCCGCCGCAGCACCGTCGTCAAATCGAGGCGCTCCTTTTCGAGTTTCACCGCACCGGCTTCCAGGCGGGAAATATCCAGCAGGTCATTGACGATCCGGGCCAGACGGTCCAGGTTTTCGAGACTGATCCGGAGAAACTGTTTCTGCTTCGCCGTCGTTTTCCCCAAAATGCCTTCGGCCATCTGCGCCACCGCTTCACGGGTAATCGCCAGAGGCGTCCTCAGCTCATGCGAGACGGAGCTGACGAATTCGTCCTTGAGCCGTTCCAGGCGTTTTTTTTCGGTGATGTCCCGGATGATCGTCAGGGATCCGGCTTCCTTGCCGGCCGGTGTTTTCAAAGGGCTCACGGAAACGTCGACGTCCATCAGACGGCCGTTTTTGCGGACCATGCGGGTCTCGAACCGCTCCTGAGCCCCCACCGTCCGCTGAGATCGTAAAAGACAAAGTTTTTCCCATTCCTTCGTGCCGTAGAGGGAAGCAAGCGGCTTCAGATGCAGATCCTCAGACTTCATTCCAAAAAGCTTCTCGGTGTACTGGTTCCAGGACTCGACGGCGCCGCGGGAGTCGGCCAAAAGAATGGCAACGGCCGAATTCTCGAAAACGCTCCGGTACCGCTGCTCCGCCTGATGGACCTGCCGCTGGATTTTTTTGCGCTCGGCGGCATACTGGAGGATGCGGGGCAGGTTGTTGGCATTGAGCTTGGATCTGAACAGGTAGTCCTGGGCCCCGAGCTTGACCGCATCGGCCGCCAGGCGTGGGTCATCCCCTCCAAGAATGACGATCGCCACATCCGGGGCGGCATCATAAAGCTTCCTGAAAGTAGGGATCCCCGTGCTGTCGGGAAGGGCGAGATCCGTCAAAATGACGTCGTAGCCCCCCTGAGGCAGCCGGCGGAGAGCCTTGTCCAGACGGTCGACGACTTCCAGCGCGTAGGAAGGCCCCTGGCGGACGGCCTCGTTGTCTTCCGAAAGGATCTCCCGGACATAGCGGACGTCCGATTCCCGGGCCTCCATGAGGAGGATTTTGAGTGTTTCGCGCGCGTTTTTTGCCGGATCGTGCTGAATCATCGCTTCACCGTCCCGATTGCTTGAGGGACTTTTGTTCGTACATTTTTTTATCGGCCTGTTCGATCAGCGGGCCAATTTCGGACGGCACTTCGGGATCGGCGTAGGCCATCCCGGTACTGAGTGCAATCGCACAGGGCAACTGTTTTCGGGCATTCAGCTCATCGAGGTGATGAGAGAGCCGTGCCATGATCTCCGGGGCGTGCAACGGACCGGCGTCAATCGCCATCACCGCGAATTCGTCGCCTCCGATCCGGGCCACGATGTCGGATTCTCGAAAAGTCTTCTTCAGGGCCTCCGCCGTCATCTTGAGCGCTTCGTCTCCGCCGGCATGCCCGAAGCGGTCATTGATCGCCTTGAGCCCGTCAAGGTCCAGAACGATGACGAGGAACCCCCGGCGCAGCCGGTGGCTCAGCTTGACCTGTTGCTCGGCAAGCGTCGCGAACCCCCGGCGGTTCGACAAACCTGTCAGTGAATCGGTCAGGGACAGGCTCGTTAACTCTTCCCGCATGCGATGGCGCTGGAGGGCATAGCCGAGGACCCGCGTGATCAATTTGCCGGTCACATCCCCCTTGACCAGGTAATCCTGGGCGCCATTTTCCACAGCTTTCAGGGCAACTTTTTCGTCGTCAAACGCGGTAATGACCACCACGGGAATTCCAGGAAATTGCTGTTGGATCGCGGAAAAGGTTTCATATCCCGCACTGTCGGGCAGATAGAGGTCCGTCAGAACGATGTCAAAGCGCGGCTCCTGGGCCAAAAGATCGAGGCCTTCCTTCAAAGTCTTCGCCCAAACGACGTTAAAGACAGGTGCCTTATGCTGGCGGAAATAAATCTGCACCACGTTGGCATAATCCGCACTGTCTTCGATCAACAGCGTCCTGATAGGATTCACATTTCCCGCCTCTCTCGAGTCCCCTAGGCCGTGGCGTCGGAAATCGAATTCAAAACGGACAGCATTTCATCCGGCGAAACAAAACCGCTGATCCGTGCCTCCTCGATTTCCCGGCCGAAGGGATCCAGAAAAACCGCCGTCGGCACTCCGAAGACATTGTACTGGCGGACGAGCTCCATCGTGTCAGGGGCATCCGGCTGAGTCAGATCGACCTTCAGGCGGACAAACAAGTCGAGCGCCTCGATGACGCGGCGGTTCGAATAAGTGAACCGTTCAAGCTCGTGGCAGGGAATGCACCAGTCCGCGTAAAAATCGATCACGACAGGGCGTTTTGCCTGTGCAGCCGCGGCCAGCTTCGCGGGAGAATAGCTTTCCCACTGGACCCGTTCCCGCGGCGGCTGGACCAGCGAAAGAATACCGATGACTACGGCCAGGACCCCCAAAGCCCTTTTGGTGTAGCGAAAAGAGGGCTTGTCCGCCGCTGAGCGGACCCAAAAGCCGAGAAAAAGTCCTCCGGTGACAAGCGAGCAAGGAAGCAGAAAACCCATCAGATAAGGGGCCCAGGCGGCGATAAGATAAAAAGCCGCGACCACCAGGAGAATAAATCCGAAAAATTTCTCGACCCAAACGAGCCAGGTCCCCGACCGCGGCAAACGCTTCAAGAGGCCGGAGAACGTTCCGAGGACAAGGTAGGGCGTCCCCAACCCAAGGGCCATGACGAAAAAAATCAGAAAAGCGAAAAGGGCGTCTCCTTTGGTGGCCAAAAGGGTCATCAAGGCGACCACGGGAGGGCCGATACAAGGGGCCGCAAAAATCCCGACCATCATGCCGGCCAGATAAATTCCGAGCCAGTTCATCACTCGTCTTTTGGAGAGCGCCGACAGGACACCGGAAGGAAACCGGAGAGTGTAAAAACCAAGCATGCTGAGCGCAAGGGCCAAAATAAACAGCCCGGCCGCCGTCAGGACCCAGGGGTTTTGAAGCATCGCGCCGAAAAGGGCCCCGCCAATCGCCGCGGCAAACCCCAGCACGCTGAACATGGTCGACAGGCCGAGGACATAAACCAAGGCGCGCAAAAAAGCCTTGAAGCGGCCCGCGTCCTGATTCGCTCCGAGGACTGAAACCGTCACTGAAATCATCGGGTAGACACAGGGCGTCAAATTAAGGGCCAGCCCCGTGAGGTAGACGCTCACGAACATGATCAGCAAATCGAATAGAAATGGCATCGGGAAGTCGGCTTCCGTCCCCCTTTAGTGGACCTTTTCGTACGGATACCGGTCCTTGATTTGCTGAGCAAAAAAAGTCCCCAGGGAGGGAGCCTCCATCAACTGCCGGTACACGCCGGACGGAACCTCCCGGTACCGGTAAACACCCCCGCGCCGGAAGGTCACTTCGAGGGTCGAGGTCTCCTCGGCATAACCCACCACCGCGATTTCCCTGGATTCTACGGCAATTCTTTCCACGTTCGTCTCCCTCATTTTTTCTATGATAAACCGTCCCCGTTGCACGGGGAAGCAAAATTTTCAGGCGAAGCTCAAATTTGAGCGCGCCGCCACAAACCTTTGTCTTTGGCATACTGCCAGAGGAGCTTTTGCATCTGTCCTCGGGCCCGGGCGATCCTCGAACGCACGGTCCCCACGGGGACATCCAGGATATCCGCGATTTCAAGGTACGAAAGCCCTTGGACATCGCACAGGAAGATCACCTCACGAAAATCTTCGGACAGGGAGTCCAGAGCCCGCTTGACCTCATCACCGAGGACATACTCGAGCTTCGCAGGATCGATCACAGCCTCTTCGGGCATCGCTTCAGACGCCTTCCGGGCCTCCTCTTGAGCGGCCTTGTAAAAGGAAAACTCGGCCTCGTCGTCCTCAATGCTCTGGACCGCGTGCCGTTTTTTTTGGCGATAATCGCTAATGAAGGTGTTCCTGAGAATTTTAAAGAGCCAGGCCTTCATGTTCGTTCCGCGCTCAAAGCAGTGAAAGGCCCTGAAGGCCTTGAGGATCGAACGCTGAACGAGGTCTTCGGCATCGGCTTTTTGACGCGTAAACGAAAATCCCATGCGATAAAGATCGTCAAGATAGACGAGCGCCAGCCTTTCAAATTCCTTCCGGTCGGCCCGCAGCATGGTCCTCGGTCGCTTGGCGGGATGTCTAATCGTCAGTGTTTGAATCATATTTAATTGTTTGCTCTGTTGAACTTGTTCAGCTTGGAAAAGTACGAATTCATCACGATCCTATTTGCTCGTTCCTGCACCAAACCGGTCGGGTTTGGTGCGATTCCACCACTCGCCCGTTCGGCTCGTGTGTGGAATCGGGGCGGCAGGATTTGGCGCCCTTCGCTCCACGCTTTCTGTGGCACTTTAGTGTCGCTCCGGGTCGGCCACCCGCCCGCACGGATGCAACGTACGTTGCATCCGTAAACGCGGGCTCCCTTCAAATCCTGCCTCTTCACTTTGTTCGTACTTTTGCCATTCGCAAAAGTACGATTCCACCACTCGCCCGTTCGGCTCGTGTGTGGAATCGGGGCGGCAGGATTTGAACCTGCGACATCCTGCTCCCAAAGCAGGCGCTCTAGCCAGGCTGAGCCACGCCCCGATAAAAACACCCAGATGCTTTATCGGGGTTTCACCCTAGCTGGCCTTCCTTAGGCCAGCAGGGTGACGCACTCAAACATTGGTTTGAGTGCGTCCCGATGAACGCTTTCCTGCATCCATTGTCATTTCGACGACACCGCAATCATGGGGAGGAGAAATCTCCGTCTCGGGATTTCTCGCCCATTTGGGATTGGCTCGAAATGACAGTTCCAGGCATTTCCCAATTATACTTCACCACCCCAATCCCCCATCAGAAAATCGACCGCTCCTTGTAAACGCTCAAAATCAGCCCGGTGGCGACCGCCGTCGTGATGAGCGACGATCCCCCGTAGCTGACAAGCGGAAGCGTCAGCCCCGCCACGGGCATGAGGCCAAAGGTCATGCCTATATTGATGAAAATTTGCGCAAACATCACGGACAGCAGGCCCGAAATCAAAAACTGGGCGCGCCGGTCCGTCGTGTGCTGCATGATCTGAAAGGCCGAGTGGAAGTAAACGCCGTAAAGGACCAGCACGCAGACGGTCCCGACATACCCCCATTCCTCGCCGATCACGCAAAAGATAAAGTCCGTGTGATGTTCGGGAACAAACTGGAGCTGAGTCTGCGTGCCTTCGAGGAAGCCTTTGCCGAAAAGTCCGCCTGAACCGACCGCAATCTTCGCTTGAATCGACGTATACCCCGACCCAAGAGGATCCAGCGCCGGATTCATGAAAACAAGGATCCGTTTCTTCTGGTATCCCTTGAGAATATTCCAAAACAAAGGCGCCCCGAGCACGGCCAAGATTGCGGTGGCCAAAATCGCACGGAACCGGATTCCCCACAGGAATAGCATCGTGAGGGTGAGCGGTAAAAAAAGGAGCGAGGAGCCAAGATCCGGCTGTCTGGCAATCAGAAAAAGCGGGATCACGATGATGGCGAGGGTGACCGGAATCACCTTCTTTTCCCCGCCTAACGGTGCGTTGGAACCCAAGTAATTGGCAAGGGCAAGCACCGTCGCAAGCTTCGCGAATTCTGAGGGCTGAAAAATGAAGGGGCCGAGGTTGAGCCACCGCTGGGCGCCGAGCCGCTGCTGACCGAAAAACATGACGAGGACAAGCGAGGAAATCGCAAACACGTAGAGCAGATAGGAGACATTCAAAAAGGTCCGGTATCCGATGAAAGGAACACAAAAGATCAAAAAAACACCGACCCCCACCCAGAAAAATTGTTTATTCAGATAATTGCCGGCATCGTGATAGGCCGCACTGTAGACAAAAAGGGTGCCCACTCCCAGCAAAGCGATCGCCGCAAAAACAAGCGGCCAATGGGTTTCTCGAATCCACTTTTTAAGCATAATCTTTCCAAATCTGGAGCATGTCTTTGACGATGTGACCGGCGGCGATCCCGCCGCTGCCCCCGTGCTCGACGAAGACGACAAAGGCGATCTGCGGGTCCTCATAAGGAAAAAATCCGGTCATCCAGGCATGAGCGATCCCCGGAGGCACCTGTGCCGTACCCGTTTTCGCGGCCAGTTTCGCAAAGTCGACCTTGGCCAGCTGGCCGGTCCCGAATTGGGATTGTACCACCTGGAGCATTCCCCGCTTGATGATTTTCATGTTCTCCGGGTGGATGGCAACGTACCTGGCCGGGACCGCCGGGGTATGGGTCTCGCGGGAAGCCACCAGGTGCGGGTCAACCCACTTGCCGTCTTGGGCAATAATGGACACGAGTCTCAGAATCTGAATGGGAGACGTCAAAAGATAACTTTGACCGATGGCATAACTCAAGGTCTCCCCCTGATACCATTTTTGACGGAATCTCGCTTGCTTCCATCCGGCGTCCGGAACAAGGCCGGGGTTCGTGTCCGGGAGCTCGAGGCGGACCGTCTGCCCCAATCCCAATTCCCGGGCGTAATGGGCGATATCTTCCGGCTGGAGCAGAGATCCCAGGTGATAAAAATAGACGTTGCAGGACCTTTCAATCGCCTCGTAGAGACCGAGGGTTCCGTGCCCTTGCTTGTACCAGCACGCATAAGGCCTTCCTCCGGGGGTTAGGCGGAAACGTCCGGTGCACGTAAACGAGGACTGGGCGGTGATCTTGCCGCGCTCGAGCGCGCTCAAGGCGGTGACCACTTTAAAAACAGAGCCGGGAGGATACGCCGAGCCGACGGCACGGTTCAGCATCGGATAGTTCTTGTCGGCCAGGAGAGCCATCCGCTCAGAGCTCCGGGACGGAGAAACGAAGGCATTCGGATCAAAAGTCGGAGAACTGACGAGGGCCAGCAGGCCGTTCGTGCGCAGATCCATGACCGCGACGGCCGCGTGTTTGTCTTTGAGCAGCCCGGTGATTTTGGCCTGGAACTCGAGGTCGACCGTCAGATGGAGGTCCTCTCCGGGTTCGGGGTCCCGGTCGGAAAGGACCCTGATCATTTCGCCCCGGGCATTGACTTCGATTTGCCGGCCGCCCCGCCAACCTCTCAAAGTTTCGTCGTAAACTTTTTCCAAGCCCGCACGCCCCACGAGTGAATTCAGGCCGTAGCGCTGCCGGTCCAAATTTGCGTATTCGGCCGGCCCGATCTTTCCGATGTAGCCGATCAGGTGCGAAGCCGTCTGGCCGTAAGGGTAGTAGCGAATGCTCGAAAGATTCACGAAGACACCGGGCAGCTCCGTCCGGTGCTCCTCGACCGCAAAGGCCGTTTCCTTCGTCACGTCCTCCTGGATCATCGCCGGAGTGAAGGGATATTCGCGGGCGTAGCGCATCCTCTTGTGGATTTCGTTTTCCGGCAGCTTCAGCAAGCGGGACAGTTTCGGAACGGTCTCCGGCCCCATGTCCTCAGGCGTGGCCATGATGTCGTACGAGGGGCGGTTGGTCGCGAGCAGTTTTCCTTTCGAGTCGAAAACGCGCCCGCGGGGCGCCTCCAGGGGGATCAAGCGGATCCGGTTTTTTTCGCTCAAACGCCGGTACTGCGACCCGTCGATGACCTGCGTCTGGAAAAGCCCAAGGCCCAACCCCACGAGCCCCGCATAGATGCTGACGCGAAAGATGAGGGGCCGCATAATCAATCAAAAAGTTCGTACTGGCGGATCACCTGGCGGCGGGCAAACCACCGCGAAGTGAACAGGAAGAAAACGGGCATGGCGAGCGCCGCGTAAAAAGCCGCCTGAAAACAAAGCGCGAAGGCCTCGCGGGTCAAGAACTCGCGGTATCCGAAAAAACCGGACAGGAGCAGAAGGGAGGAAAAAACGGTAAACGTATAAACCCAGGTGACGGCCAGGCGCATCAGCCAGGACCTGCGCTCGATCTTGTGGACGACGAAATCCAGCGCGACGGAGGCCGACACAAGGACCGCCGTTTCGATCCCGAACGGATGGCTTCCGACGGCATCCCGCATCAAACCGACCAGCAGGGCAAGCGTCACCGTCCGCTCCCACTGCCATTCGAGCGAGACGTAAAGAATCACGAGGAGCAGGCAGGACGGGCGAACGAAGTGCAGCGCCGCGAGCGGGACAAAGCAAAGGTCCAGGATCAGAAGAAAAAAAAGATAGAAAATTATTCGGCCGGATAGCGCATGACGCATAACACCTCTTCGAGTTTCGAAAACGGCGCAAAGGGTTCGACGGTCCCCACAAGGTGCAGTCCGCTCCGGTCCCGCGCGATGCTGACGATTTTTCCGATGCGGATCCCCTTCGGGTAAATCCCTCCGACTCCGGAGGTCATCACGGTTTCATCGACCGTGGCCTCGCTTTCGAGGTCCAGGTATTTGAGCTGGAGTTTCAAAGAACCGTCGCCCGCGGCCATCCCATGGGTACGGCTTGTGGTCGTCAGCGTGCTGACGCGCGAATCGGGGTCCGGGAGCAAAAGGACCTTCGCGGTTTCGGGCCCCACCTCCATCACGCGGCCCACCAAGCCTTCCGGCACGACCACCGCCATGTTCTCGACGACCCCCTGGCGGGCGCCCTTGTCCAGAAAGACAATTCTCCTCCAAGGGGAGGAATCCCACCCGATGATGCGGCACGGGACCGACTTGCCGTTCAGGAGAGTCTTGAATTCGAGCAGTTTCTTGAGCCGCCCGTTCTCCTTTTCGACTTCTTCGAAGCGGAGAAGCTCAGACTCCAGGACGGCGATTTTGGCCTTCAAAACTCCATAGTCTTGGAAGGTCTCCCAAAAATTCGAAAAGCCGTTCATCAGGTTGGAAAGCGCGTCGGTCACCGCTTCGGTAATGACCAAGGCAGGCTTGAGGATCGCCAGCGAATATTTGCGGACCGGCTCGGTCATGGCCGGCTTCTGAAGAAGAAAGAGGACGGGTAGAATCAAAATGGCCAGAAGCACATACGACGGACGAGACCGCATCGGGGATCCGAAAGCTTTCCTAAGAAACAAAAGACCTAAACGGGTTCTTTAGGTCTTTTTTCTCGAACGGCCTTCAACCGGACAAGCCGCGAGTTAGTAATTTTTTCCGTTGCTGCTATTAACCGAATGCCGCTTCAGAAGATTGAAATCGCTCAGATACCGGCCTGTCCCAAGCGCAATGGCCGTCAAGGGATCGTCGGCAATGTGGACCGGCAGGCCCGTCTCTTCGCTGATCAGCTTGTCGATCCCGCGAAGCAGTGCCCCGCCGCCGGCAAGGATCAGCCCCCGGTCGATCAAATCGGCCGACAACTCGGGCGGCGTCCGCTCGAGGGCAATCCGGACCGCTTCCAAGATCGCCGAGAGCGGTTCCGACAGGGCCTCGCGAACTTCTTCGCTCGTCAGCGTTACCGTTTTGGGAAGGCCGGCCAAGATGTCGCGTCCCTTGACATCGAGCGTCGTTTCCTCCTCCATCGGATAGGCGGACCCGATCCGGATCTTGATCTCCTCGGCGGTCCTTTCTCCGATCATCAAATTGTAAGCTTTTTTGAGGTGGGTAATAATGGCATCGTCGAATTCGTCGCCGCCGATGCGGATACTCTTGGAAAAAACAATTCCGGAAAGAGAAATGACGGCGATCTCGGTGGTCCCGCCGCCGATATCGATGACCATGTTGCCGGCCGGCTCATGGATGGGCAATCCCACCCCCACGGCCGCGGCGATCGGTTCTTCCACCAAATAGACGGGATTTCTTGCCCCGGCCCGTTCCGCAGAGTCTTTGACGGCCCGTTTTTCTACTTCGGTAATGCCGCTCGGAACAGCGATGATGACGCGCGGGCTGACGAGACGGTTGCGGCTGTGGACTTTCCGGATAAAATAGCGAAGCATGGCTTCCGTGATGTCGAAATCGGCAATGACCCCGTCTTTCATGGGGCGGATCGCCACGATATTGCCCGGAGTCCGGCCCAGCATCCGCTTGGCCTCTTCCCCGACAGCGAGAACCGTCCGGGTGGTGCGGTCAATGGCGACGACGGAGGGTTCGCACAAAACCACCCCTTGGCCCTTGACGTATACCAGCGTGTTGGCCGTCCCCAGATCGATGCCAATGTCGCTGGAAAAGAAACCAAGAATTCGGTCAAGTAACATCATGGATTCAGGTCCTTTGTGTGGGTCCTTTGAAGCGCATGGAGTATATCGAAATCACTCTTCACTGTCAAACAAAATTCGGCTCAAGCCCTGACGAAATCAGGCGTTTAAACGCTTTGGCGAAGCCGGAGAAAATCGGCAAAAAAACCGGGGAACGAAATCGCCACACAGTCCGTATTTTCGATCCGGATTTCGCCGCGGCACGCGAGCGATGCGACCGCCAGGCTCATCGCAGTCCGGTGATCCGCGTAACTTTGGACCGTTCCCCCGTTCAAGCGGTCGATCCCGCGCACCATGCATCCGTCGGGAAGCTCCTCGATCGAAGCGCCCACGGCTTTGAGATTCTGGACCATCGCTTGGATGCGGTCCGTCTCTTTCACGCGAAGCTCCCCGGCTCCGCTCACCAGGCTCTCCCCTTGCGAAAGGGACATCAGCACCATCAGCACCGGAAGCTCGTCGATAAGGCTCGGGATCTCTTCGGGCCGGACCCGGGTCCCCCGGAGTCTCGAGCCGAGGACACGGATATCTCCGATCGGCTCCGGGACCTCGCCCTTCGGCGTCACTTCGATCTTCGCGCCCATCCGTTTCAGGACATCCAGAAATCCGGTCCTCGTGGGATTCAGGCAGACCCCGCGCACTGTCAGTTCGGAACCTTCGGTCATCGCCGCCCCGGCAATAAAAAAAGACGCGGATGAAAAGTCCCCGGGGATCTCGCCCGAGACGGGACACAATCGTTCGGCCTTCCGGATCCGGAGGGTATCGCCTTCCCGGTCAAAAGGGGCTTTGGCCGCAAGGAGAAACCGCTCCGTATGATCGCGCGAGGGAACCGGTTCCCGGACAACGGTCGTCCCGTCGGCATAAAGTCCTGCGAGAAGAACCGCGGATTTGACCTGGGCGCTCGAGAGAGGATTGTCGAATGCGATCCCCTTCAATTTTCCGCCTCGGATCGAAAGAGGGAGAAAATTCCCCTTGTCCCGCCCCTTGATCTGTGCCCCCATTTGCTTCAGGGGATCGGTCACGCGGCGCATCGGCCGCGCAGAAAGCGATTCATCCCCGAAAAGAGCCGCCTCAAAAGGCTGCCCCGCGAGGATGCCCATCAGCAGGCGGGTGGTCGTGCCCGCATTTCCCATATCCAACCCGTGTTCCGGGGCCTTGAGTCCATGCAGTCCCACTCCCGCGACTTCGAGACGGCCGGTCCCGGGTTCCAAACGGACAGGCACTCCAAGGGCCTGAAACGCGCGCACCGTGGAAAGACAGTCCCCGGCCTCCAAAAAATGGGTGAAGGAGCTCACGCCGTCGGCAAGGGCGCCGAACATAACGGCCCGGTGGGATACGGACTTATCGCCCGGCGGAACAAACTCGCCTTGAAGCCTTCCGGGGCCCGACAGGATTTCTGTTTGCATGCAGGATCTTTATTTAACGATGAGGGGGCGGGCCGACTTTCTTCGTCAAGCCCGGCGAATCGAATCGCCTTCCCGAAGCGGATTTTTTCTTTCTTCTTTGAGAATCGTCGCCGCCGAAAAACGGTCGTACGTCTTCTCGACCTCCACGGTCCCGATCTCCCGGGAATCTCTCTCGACGATAAGGCTGTCTCCCACGCGGAGGCGATCCTTCGCACCGAGATTGATGACCACAAAATTAAAACGCCTGTTGACGGTCAGAACACGACTCCTCTGAACGGGAACTGCCCGCAAACCTGCGGCGGACGATACTGCCGGGGAAGCGATTGCTTCGATTTCCGTCAAAGGAGAAATCGCAGGCGCAGGGCCCGAGGATTCGCTCTTTTTCTGTTCGAGCTCCCCGATCTTCTCCTTGAGCTCACCGGCCTCTTTGCGGACAGCGGACAGCTCTTGATCGCGAACCGAAAGAGACCCCTGCAATTCCTTCAACTGCCGCTCCCCTGCCTCAAGCTCCTTACGCAGTGCATTCACTTTCTCGTCCGACTCCAGGGCAAAAGCCTTGATCGCTTTGTCGAAGGACTGCGCTTTGTCTTCGAGCTGGGCTTGCAATCCTTGCAGCTTTTTGCGCTCGACGCGCTCGGAATCCCACTGGGTGTAAAGCTTCCATGTCCCGGCCCATGAGAGCGCCGTCAAAACAAACAGAACGCCGATCAGAATCCGCACGCCGCGCATTCTCAGGTCCCGCGATCTCTCCGTTGCCAGGAGAACGCCGGCCCCTTTTCCAAATTTCACTTCTTCTTCGACGAGTTGTTTGTAGAGGCTTGGCATGAAAGTTCTTTAATATTCCTTTTTTGGATTGAGATATCCTGCGGCGTTTATTTTACTCCTCCGGAAAGCCCGACGCGAGAAAGTTCCTCTCCCCGGACCACAGATGACATGACTTGCATCCTGTTGCGCCCGAAAGTTTGCATTCACATAAAAATACTTCCGGGTGCCTCAACCTCCGAGAAAGAAGCACGGGCGGACCGCCGTCATGGCAGTCCGCCCCGGGCGCCTCCGCGTTCAGATCTGCGGAAATCTACGAAAGATGCGCTGACACCAGCTTCGTCATTTCAAACATATTGACCTGGGCTTTGCCGCCGAAAATAACCTTGAGCTTGTCATCGGCATTAATATTGCGCTTATTCTGGGCATCCTGCAGGCCGTTCTTCTTGATGTAGTCCCAAATCCTCTTGACCACTTCACCCCTGGGGATCGGACCTGTTCCCACAACCGCTTCGAGTTCCGGACTCACATTCATCGGCTTCATGATCGCTGAACCTTTTGGCATAGCATTCTCCTTTTTGTGACGGTTATGACATCGTTTACGACGAACGCTTCCTGTCTCAGGCCGACTGCTTTTGAATCATCTGCTTAATTTCTTTCATAAAATGGCTGATGTCCTGAAAATCCCGGTACACACTGGCGAACCGGACGTAAGCCACCTGGTCGAGGCGCGCCAGGTTCCTCATGATCGCCTCGCCGATCTCCTTGGAGGGAATTTCCTTGTCGTACTTTTCCCGCATCAGCTTCTCAAGTTCGTCGGCGATTTTTTCTTGGTCCGCCAAAGGAATCGGCCGCTTTTCGCAGGCCTTATAAACCCCCGCAAGAACCTTGGCTCGCTCGTACGGTTCCCGCCGCAGATCCTTTTTAATCACATACAAAGGAATCTCGTCGATCCGCTCATAGGTGGTGTACCGCTTTCCGCAGGCCTCACATTCCCGGCGCCTGCGGATCACAGCCCCCTCATTGGCCGACCGCGAATCAATGACCTTGTCGTTCTCCTGCTTGCAGTACGGACAACGCATTTAAGGTGTAATGTACCTTTTCGCAAGTTCCGGGTAAAGCGGAAATTTCCGGACGAGTTCCCCGACCTTTTCACGAACCGCGGTCAGATTCGCCTCATCCTTCGGGCCGGCAAGCGTCTGATCGATCAGGCGCCCGATAAGCTTCATCTCTTCCGCGCCCATTCCGCGCGTCGTCAGGGCCGGCGTTCCCAAGCGAATTCCAGATCCCTTGAAAGGAGAAGCCTTGTCGAAGGGAATCATGTTTTTGTTGACCGTAATGCGCACACGGTCCAGGATTTCCTGCACTTCCTTACCGTTATACCCCTTGCCGGTGACGTCGACGAGCATCAGATGATTGTCGGTCCCCCCCGAAATGACGCGGTAGCCGAGGGCAGCCATGGTCGCGGCCAGGACTTTTGCGTTTTCGACGATGTGTCCGCAGTAGATCTTGAATTCCGGGCTCGACGCTTCTTTCAGGGCCACGGCCTTGGCCGCGATCACATGCATCAGCGGTCCGCCCTGGATTCCAGGGAAAATTGCCGAGTCGATGGCTTTGGCGTAGGCTTCGCGGCACAAAATCATCCCCGCCCTCGGACCCCGAAGGGTCTTGTGGGTCGTCGTCGTCACGACATCCGCGAGAGGGACCGGGTTGGGATGGTGACCGCTTGCCACAAGTCCCGCAAAGTGCGCCATGTCGACCATGAGCAGGGCCCCGACTTTGTCGGCGATCCGGCGGCCGCGTTCGAAATCAATCATCCGGGGATAGGCCGACGCGCCCAAGAGAACCATCTTAGGTTTGTGCTCGAGGGCAAGTGCCTCGAGCTGATCGTAATCAATACGCTCGTCTTTCGGGCTGACGCCATAGGGAATAATATCGTAAAATTTCCCGGAAAAGTTCATTTTATGGCCGTGGGAAAGGTGCCCCCCGTGCGAAAGGTCCATGGCCAGAATTTTCGAACCGGTTTCCAGGAGAGCCATGAAGACGGCGATGTTGGCGGACGTTCCGGAGTGCGGTTGGACGTTGACGTGCTCGGCCCCAAAAAGGGCCTTGGCGCGCTGGATCGCAAGATCTTCGACCACATCCACATGCTGACAGCCCCCGTACCAGCGCTTCCCCGGGTAGCCCTCGGCATACTTATTGGTTAAAACCGAGCCGGCAGCTTCCAAAACCGCCAAGGACGTGAAGTTTTCGCTCGCGATGAGTTCGAGATTGTCGTTTTGCCTTCGGAGTTCGCCGCAAATCGCCCCGTAGACCTCCGGATCGGCCTCCTTCAAAAAGGATTCACCGGCCATGGCTTTGCTCGTAGGCTTTGATTTTGTTAACACGCTGCTCATGCCTGCCTCCTTCGAATGCCGTTTGCAGCCACACGTCCAAGATCTCAGGAATCAGTTTCAAATCGAGGAATCCCGCGCCGAGGATCAGCATATTGGAATCGTTGTGAGCCCTCGACAACCGGGCTTCCTCGACGCAGTGAACCAACGCCGCGCGTACGCCGCGAACTTTGTTGGCCGCAATCGCGCTGCCGATGCCGGTATAGCACACCCCCACGGCCCGGAAGCACTCTCCCCGCCCCACGAGTTCCGCCGCTTTCAGCATGAAATCGGCGTAGTCGCATGACGCCTCGGAGTCCGTCCCGCAATCGCAAACATCATACCCCTTCGACTTCAAAATGTCGATGATCTGTTTCTTGACGCCAAGGCCCCGGTGATCACACGCGTATGCGATTTTGAGTTTCATCGTCTTTTTCCTCGAGGCTGAAGTTAAGCCGTCAGCTCGGCCCACATGCCTTTGATTTTTCTTTCGATGTTTTTCATCACTTCCTCATAGACCGGCACCGCCATGCCGATCGGATCCGGGATGCTCAAGACCCGGATCTTCTCGCGGCAGCTTGGGACAAGCCCCGCGATGAATCCGTAATGCTCCTGGCTCATGGCCAAAATCAGATCGCTGTCGAGCACTTCGTCCCGGGTAATCACGCGGGAGCGATGAGGCGTGAGATCCATCTCACGGTTTTTCATCACTAAAACGGCCTCGGCCGTCGCTGTGGCGCCGTTGCGGGCCCCAATGCCGCAAGAAGTCACCTCGAACTCCTCGGCCATTCCCTTTTGCTTGAGCGCGTGCTCAAGCCACAGGGCCGCCATCGGCGACCGGCAGGAGTTTCCGGTGCAAACCACCAAGATTTTTTTTCGGGGAAACTTTCCGGCCTCGACTTTACGAATGGCTTCGTCGACCTCCGCGGCCATGGCGGCCCGGCGGACCCACTGAGGTGTCTTGGCAGTCAAATCGACGATACTGGAATCTTGGGCGCATTCGGTCTTCCCGCAGTCGATCAGATAATCCACAGCGTCCCCGAGCTGCTCCATGGCCTCTTCCGCGGTCCGCGGCGAGGGCTGTCCACTGCGGTTAGCGCTCGTGGCAATAAAGGGCTCCCCGCTCGCGTTGATGAGGGCCGTCGTGACACGATGTCTGGGATAGCGAATCCCGATCTTCTCCCCCGCTTGGTTCAGGACCAGAAAGGTCACCGGCCCGGGCCAAAAAAGCCGCGTCATGTAGCGAAAAGACGCCGTCCGCGAAACATGCAGAAACTCCAGCATGCTTTTCTCGCCGATATGATAGGAAAAGGGCTTGTCCGTCGTGCGCTCTTTGAGCCGGACGAGCCGGTCCGAAATTCCAGGTACGCTCATCGGCCCCCCGATGCCGTAAACTGTTTCCGTCGGGAAAACAACGAGCTTGCCTTCCCGTGCCGCCCGGACAAACTCCCGGATCTTCGAAAGATCGGGATCCCGGACATCCAGCTTGATGACGACCGAATGATTCATGAGAGAGGACTCGCAATCAAAGCGGGGGGTTTTCCTTGAGTTTTCTGTTTTTGTCCTGAACGCCTTTTTCCATTTCTTTCTTGAAATCCTCGAGCCGTGCCGCGAGTCCGGCGTCCGCAAGTGCCAGGATCTGAACGGCCAGAATACCCGCATTCCGGGCCCCCGGCTTCCCGATCGCAACGGTCGCCACCGGAATACCGGCCGGCATCTGCACCGTGGCCAAGAGGGCATCGAGCCCGTTGAGGGCCGTCGCGTCGATCGGAACACCGATGACCGGCAGCGTCGTGTGGGCGGCAACCACCCCCGCCAAGTGCGCGGCGCCCCCGGCTCCGCAAATGACCGCGCCGAAGCCGTTTTGCCGCGCCGCCGACGCATACTGGGCCACGAGGCCCGGGCTGCGGTGCGCCGACAGGACGTTGAGATCGTATGAAACTCCGAATTTTTTGAGGACCTCCGCGGATTCTTTCATGACTTCCAGATCCGAATCACTCCCCATCAAGATTGCGACCTTGTGCGCGGTTGTCATCGAAGGACCTCCAGTGCTTTTCGCCCGATATCCCGGCGGTGAAAACTGTTCTTAAAGTGGACCTGCCCGACGAAGCCGTAGGCCTTTTCGACAGCAGCGCGCAGGGTGTCTCCGAGAGCGGCCACAAGCAGGACACGTCCGCCGGCGCTGAGCCATTCCTGGTGCGCTCCCATGGCCGTCCCGGCATGAAAGACAAAGGCTTCGCTCTGCCGGCTCAGGACGTCGAGCCCTGAGATCGGGAATCCCGTCTCATAGTGCCCGGGATAGCCGCCGGAGGCAATCACGACGCCTAGGCAGGACTTTTCAGACCATTCCAGACGTTCGGTCTTGAGGCGGCCGTCGGCAATTTCGAACAGCACGGGCAAAAGATCGGACTTCAAACGCGGCAGGATGACCTGGGTTTCCGGATCCCCGAAGCGGCAGTTGTACTCGAGAACAAACGGGCCGTCTTTGGTGAGCATGAGCCCGGCATACAGGCAGCCACGGTACGAGTTGCCCTCCTTCTTCATCCCCTCGATCATGGGGCGGATGGCGAGGTCGATAATTTCCTTCAGTCTTTCGTCGGAAACGAGCGGGCAAGGTGAATAAGCCCCCATGCCTCCCGTGTTGGGCCCCCGGTCATGATCAAAAGCCCTCTTATGGTCCTGCGAGCTGGCGAGCGGAATGATTTTTTCGCCGTCGGTGAGGACGAGAACGGACAACTCCTCGCCCTCCAGTTTATTCTCGATGACCACCTTGGCGCCAGCCTCGCCGAAAACCTTTTTGCCCATCATCTGATTGACGGCGGTCACAGCCTCTTGCGAAGTCTCGCAGACGACCACGCCTTTGCCGGAGGCAAGCCCGTCGGCCTTGATGACGATCGGAACCTCGGCTTCGATGGCATAGTGATTGGCCTCGTTGGCGTTGGAAAAAATTTCATACGGCGCCGTGGGAATGTTGAATTTGGTCATCTGCGTTTTCGCAAACGCCTTGCTCCCCTCGAGCCTCGCCGCCGACAGAGAAGGCCCAAAAACCCGCAGGCCCGCTTTGCGGAACTCATCCGTCAGGCCCTTCGTCAGAGGAGCCTCCGGCCCCACGACCGTCAAATCGATCGACTCGCGCGCCGCAAATTCAAGCAGCCCGGCCGTATCTTCCGCCTTGAGGTCGACGCACTGCGCGCGTTGAGCCATCCCGGCATTGCCCGGCGCACAATAGAGTTTTGTGAGCATCGGACTCTGCGAAATCTTCCACGCCAGCGCGTCTTCTCTGCCGCCGGAGCCCACGATCAGCACCTTCATAGGACCTCCACCCCGCGTCCGCGAACCACGGAACCGATCTCCCAAGCCTTGAGACGGAATCTCCGCGCAAGAAAGGCGATGGATTCCCGTACGTCCGCTTTGCGCACAATGAGAACCATCCCGATCCCCATATTGAACGTCCGGTACATCTCTTTGATCTCGATGCTTCCGGATTGCCCGACTCTTTCGAAAACTTTCGGACACACCCACCGGCTCCGGTCAATCCTCGCTCCCAACCCCTGAGGAATCACCCGGGGAAGATTGTCGTAAAACCCGCCGCCCGTAATATTGATGATGCCCTTCAAGGGCGTCTTCTCGAGAAGCGCGAGCACGGGCCGGACATAAATGCGCGTCGGCGTGAGGAGCGCCGTGCCGATCTTTCCGCTCAGTTCTTTCTTTGAAAAAATTTTACGCAAAAGAGAATATCCGTTCGAGTGGAAACCCGTCGACGCGAGCCCGAGCAGCCGGTCCCCTTCCCGGATTGCCTCGCCGGTCACCACGCGGCGGCGGTCCACCACGCCCACCGAAAAACCCGCGAGATCATATTCGGCCGCCAACCCCCTCCCCGCGCCCGCGTAAAATCCGGGCATAATGGCAGTCTCTCCGCCGATCAAAGCGCACCCTGCCTGCCGGCAGCCCACCGTAATCCCCTTGAGGACTTCATGAACGACCGGCGGCTCGAACTTTCCCGCCGCAAAATAATCGAGAAAAAAAGCCGGCTTTGCGCCGCAGGTGATGATGTCGTTGACGCACATCGCCACGAGGTCGATCCCCACGGTATCGTGACGGCCCTGGAGCCGCGCGATCTCGAGTTTGGTTCCCACCCCGTCGGTCGAGGCCACAAGGAGAGGATCGCGCACTCCCGTCTTAGAGCAGTCGAAAAGCGCCGCAAAACCCGTCGCGCTCCCGAGCACTCCGGGAACACGGGTCGAGCCGATCAACTGCGCGATTTTCCGGTTGTACGCAGGATCCCCTTTGAGATGAGGAACTCCCGCCTTTTCATAGGTCCAGCGGCTCACGGTCGTCGGCGCTCCAGCTTTAATTTGTCCTGTTCGTCAAAAAGGGTCGTCGGATAGCGGCCGGTGAAACAGGCGGCGCAAAAACTCTCGGGGTCCTGCGTCGTCGCCGCAAGCATCCCCTCGAGGCTTAGGTAGCCCAGGCTATCGACCTCCAGGAACTCGACGATTTCCTCCAGCGTCTTGTTGCAAGCGATCAGCTCTTTCTTGGAGGGAAAATCGATCCCGTAATAGCAGGGTGAAATGTGCGGCGGACAGCTGATCCTCATATGGACTTCCTTCGCGCCGGCATGCCGGAGAATCTTGACCCGGGACTTGGCGGTATTGCCCCGCACGATCGAATCGTCGACGACCACGACCCTCTGGCCCTCGATCACCTCCCGGATGGGATTGAGTTTGATCCGGACTTTGACTGAGCGCTCGGCCTCGAGCGGGCTGATGAAGGTTCGCCCGATGTAATGGTTGCGGGTAAAGCCGTGGGCAAGAGGAATGCCCGATTCCTTGGCGTAGCCCATGGCCGCAAAATTACCGGAGTCGGGAACAGGAACGACGATGTCGGCTTTCACGGGATGTTCCCGGGCAAGGTTCCTGCCGAGACGTTCGCGCACAAGCGCCACCGTGTCGGAAAAGATGCGGGAATCGGGCCGGGCAAAATAAACATGCTCGAAAATACAGGCCGCCCGGCGCTTCGGTCCGTCTTCAAAGGGGAAATGGCTCCGAGGCCCCTGCTCGTCGATCACCAGGACTTCGCCGGGTTCGACCTCCCGGATGAACTCGGCGCCGGTCAGGTCGAACGCACAGGTCTCGGAAGCGATCACGTAACCGTCGCCGAGCTTGCCGAAACAAAGAGGCCTAAACCCGTAAGGATCCCGGACCCCGATCAACTGGGTTTCGTTCACAATCACGAGGCTGTAGGCGCCCTGCACCCTCTTGACGGCGCCGAGCACGGATTCTTCACAGTTCTGGTAGGAAGGCTTGGCCATCAAGTGGACGAAGATCTCGGAATCCATCGTGCTTCCGAAAATAGATCCATAGGCCTCGAGCTCGCGGCGAAGGGCCTGGGCGTTCACCAAATTGCCGTTGTGCGCGATGGCCACCTCGCCCCGGGAATACCGGACCTTGTACGGCTGGGCATTCGCAACAGTCGAAGATCCCGTCGTGGAGTAACGGGTATGTCCGATCGCGATCTGCCCGGGGAGTCGGCTGAGGATGCTGTCGTTAAAAACCTCGCCCACATGGCCGGTGTTCTTGTGGAGGTGAAGGGTTTGGCCATCGCTCGTGCAAATGCCGGCAGCTTCCTCGCCACGGTGCTGGAGGGCAAACAGTCCCATGTAGCAGACGCGGGCGGCATCGGGATGCCGATAGACGCCGAAAACGCCGCAGGACTCCTTGATCCCCTCGTCACTCATCGTAATGGGCCCTTTGCATTATGGTGACACTCACTTTCACTCCCATGGCGCCAAAAGTGACCGTCACCGGCACTTTCTTCGCGCGACTCACAGTTCCATTCTTTTGGGAATGGAGCTCTTGTAAATTTCTTCCATTGCCGCTACGGGAATCTTAATTTTCTCTCCGATCTCAAGCGTGTCTCCGCCGGTCTTGCCGATCTGGTAAAAAGGAACGCCGTGCGACTGAGCCAGGCGAATCAGCGCCTCCTTATGATCCGGCTTGACCGAAATCAGCACCCGGGATTGGCTTTCCCCGAAATAAAGCGCGTCTTGGCGCAACGCCGTCCCTTCCGTGGAGCGCACAAGAATGATGTCGGTGTGATCCAGGATCGCCCCAAGCGGCTTTTCCGGACGGAGGCAGCATTCAGCCGCGGCCAGCGCCAGCCCGCCTTCGGAGAGGTCATGACAAGAAACCAAATAACGCCGCCCGGCCGCTTCCAGAACAAACCGGTACAGGGCCGACTCCCGCTTGAGATCAAGCCTCGGAGGAATTCCCTTTTCGAGGCCGTGCTCGGCGCTCAGATAGGCGCTTGCGCCAAGCTCATTGAAGGAATCCCCGATCAAATAGACGAGATCGCCCTCGTTTTGGAAAAAGGAAGGAACCCTCAGGTCGATATCCTCGAGGAGGCCGACCATGCCGATCGTCGGCGTGGGATAAATCGCCGCGGCCGGACTCTCATTATAAAAACTGACGTTGCCGCCGGTCACCGGAGTGCCGAACTGGTTGCACGCTTCCGTCATGCCCTCGGCCACGCGATGAAATTGCCAAAAAACATCGGGCTTCATAGGATTTCCAAAGTTCAAGCAGTTCGTAATCGCAAGCGGCTTGGCCCCGGTACAAACCACATTACGGGCCGCCTCGGCCACCGCGATCTTGCCACCTTCGAACGGATCGAGGTAGCAGTACAGGCTGTTGCAGTCGGTTGAGACCGCAATCCCGCGCCGGGTTCCCTTGACGCGGATCACCGCGGCGTCATGCCCCGGATAAAGCACGGTATCGGTCCGAACCATGTGGTCGTACTGTTCCCAGACCCAGGCCTTCGACGCAAAAGACGGATCCCCGAGAAGCTTTTTGAGGACTGCGCCAAAATCTTTCGGCTGAGAAATTTTTGCAAGGTCGAGATTCCGGGTTTCCTTCAAGTACTCTGGCTCTTTCTCTTCCCGGACATAGATGGGGCCGTCGTCGGCCAGACTCTTGGCCGGGATCTCGGCCACCAACTTGCCCCCGTCCATGACCCGCATCAGGTGGCCGTCCTTGACCTCCCCAATCCGGACCGCGTGCAGGTCCCATTTCTCGAAAATATCCTCGACCGTCTTTTCCTGGCCCTTTCTCGCAATGATAAGCATCCGCTCCTGGGATTCGGAGAGCATGATTTCATAGGGAATCATCCCCGTTTCACGAAGCGGCACTTTGGCCAAATCGATTTCGATTCCGCAGGACCCTCGAGAGGCGGTTTCGCAGGTCGCGCAGGTCAGGCCCGCCGCGCCCATGTCCTGCATGCCGACCACCGCATCCGTCTTCAGAAGCTCCAGGCACGCCTCCAGCAAAAGTTTTTCCATGAAAGGATCGCCCACCTGCACCGCCGGGCGGTCTTCGTGGCTTTCCTCGGTCAGCTCGCGGGATGCAAACGCGGCCCCGCCGAGCCCGTCGCGCCCGGTCGCCGCGCCGACATAGTAGACGGGATTTCCGGTGCCGCTCGCCCGTCCCTTGACGATTTCATCCGCCCGCATAAGTCCCAGGCACATGGCATTGACAAGAGGATTCCCCTCGTAGGACTCATGAAAATAAATTTCCCCGCCGGCCGTCGGGACCCCGATGCAGTTGCCGTAATGGGCAATGCCGGCCACCACTCCCCGAAAGAGGCGTTTCACCTGGGAGGAATCGAGCCTCCCGAATCGCAGCGAATTCATCAGCAGCACGGGCCTCGCCCCCATCGTAAAAATATCGCGCAGGATCCCGCCCACCCCGGTCGCGGCGCCCTGAAAAGGTTCGACCGCCGAAGGGTGGTTATGGCTTTCGATTTTAAAGCACACGGCCAGCCCGTCGCCGATGTCGA
>JBAYGD010000026.1:0-42641 GCA_041666865.1 Candidatus Omnitrophota bacterium
CAGCGATGGCAGGCGGGCAGTATCTGATCGTGGACCGCATTATTCTTCGGAAAGTCGGGGAAATTCCGTATGAGCGCTCGCGAGTGGTGAAGGAAGCGGAGGCGATGACGGCGACGGGGGGAGTGTGGAACGGCGGAACGTATGTGACGCTGTGGGGAAACGGCAAGATAAACGGAAACTACTCAATTGCAGAGGCTGGGATTTACGAGATGGAAGTTTATGCGTTGTCGCAGCTGAACGGATTGTCGACTCTACCTGAAGTGAAAGCGACGGTGGACGGCGTGACGGCAGTAGCGCCGGTCAAGGTGGGCAATGATCAGTGGACTTACAAGGGATACAAGATCGGCGGAATCAGTCTTTCGGCCGGCACGCACACGCTTGGGATCCTCGCGGGGGTGATGTCGGGTGGACAATATCTTATGATCGACCGTTTCGTCCTTCGAAAATTGTCGGGACCGGCTGCGATTTCGATTCGCGGCGGGAAAGATTCCACGAATTCCCGTCAGGCCGATATTGATCTTTCGACGATCGGGTCCTTACCCGGCATGACCGCCATGCGCTGCGGGGTCGTTTCCTCGGGGGCGACCGGATTTTCGCCGTGGCAAAGTTTCTCCGCACATACGCAGGTCATGATGCCGGCCGGCGACGGCCTCAAGGAGGCAGTGTGCGAAGTTCGCGATCAGGCCGGGAGCGTGACGGCTTACCGCGATACGATTATTTTGGACCATGCCGTTCCGGCCGGGACGATGACGATCAACGGCGGAGCCGTTCAGACGGCCTTGCGGGACGTGACGCTTGCCCTGAGCGCAACTGACGGCCCTTACGCCGTCGAGGCGATGCGTTTTTCAGTGGAGCTCGGCATGACCTGGTCAGCGTGGGAAGGGTTTGCGGCCGAGAAAGCCCTGACGCTGACCGGAAAGGTCGGGCCAAGGACCGTGCAGTATCAACTCAAAGACAAAGCGGGAAATTTAAGCCCGGTGGTTTCCGAGACGATTACCTTGTCCCCTGCCATTCAATGGACCTCGCCACTAAACGTGACGAGTCCGGATTATTCCCTGACCTATACGGTGGACGGCGCGCTCTATCAAGAGACGTGGTCTCTTCAGCCCGGCGCCAATCAACTTTTGATCAAGATACCGGACGGCTTCGGCGGATTTGTCTACGGACAGAACACTGTGATGCTGGATCAAGCCGGTCCGGTCTTGCCTCCGATGCCGGAGGCCCCCGAGTTTTCGGTCGATCTTTTGAGCGTGACGACTCAGGACGGACTTATCCTCAAATATGAAGAGGGGCGGCTTGTCGGCGTCGTCAGCCCAGGCGTCTATGAATTGACCCTGCCGGAGCTTGATACAGACGGGAACCTCACGGGCGGACTTCTTACCTTTGAAAACGGAGATTGCTTGCTTTATAAGGACTCGCTGGCTGTTTATCGCCCGAATGCCGACGGACAAAAAATCATTTACGATTCCGGCGGCCGCGCGGTCTCGCTCATCGATCCGGCCTCGGGAAATATCCGCTTCGCCTATCGCACAGATTCGAACGGGGCTATTCAGTCCGTGCTCAGTCTCGAGGATTCGGTGAGCAGCCTTTATGATGCGACCGGGACTCCCGTTTGGATTTTGAAGCGGAACGGAACCGAAATACGGTATGCCGAAGGCCGGCTGGAAGAGTACCGGGACCGTGCCGGGAATATTTTTTACTATTCCGTCACGCCGGTGAAGGACGGGGATGCAGTGACGGGGTATCGGGTCCGGCTTTCGTCGGTTTTTGTTCAGACCTTCGGAAGGATTGTTGCGATTGCAAATGTTTTGGCCAATCCTGCGGCGTACCCGCTTGTGATGAATACTTTGAATACGGAAATCACCAAGGAGGTCGTCTACGACCTTAACGGAGCGATGAACAAGGTGTTTTCCGGGCAGGGAGAGATCCTGGAGCTCGATCACCTGCTCCCGGTTTCACTCACGGACCTGAGCGGCCAAGTCTTGTCTGTTCACCCGCAAACCGGGGCGGACGGACAGATCGCGTCGCTGAGCGTTGATGCCAGCGGGCTGAGTCAAATTTACGATGAAAACGGAACGTTAACGGGAATTCGTTTAAGGGATGGGACGGTTTTCGGGATGGACCGGCTTGGGCTCGAAGAGGTGGCCCTTGCGGACGGAAGCTTTCTTCGGGGTCTGGAAGGGGACAGCGCCGATGTCACCGGATTTACCCATGTGTATCCGGACGGCCGCGAGGAAACTTACAAAGACGGCCGCATTGTTCGAAGCCGGGACCAGCAGGGCAATATGACCAAGTATGTTTTTTGCGACGGCAAAAACCGCGTCGACCAAATCATCACCCCGGACGGGCGAACCTATCAAGTCTCTGAAGCGCTGAATGCCAATGGCCTGACGGACCGCATTTCCGAGCTTCGCTCCATCGATCTTCAGGACGGCAGCCGGATTCTTTTCGAGCCCGGCAAACCGGTTCAATATATCCAGAAACGCCAGGTGGCCCTGAGCGCTGCCGAGGCGCCGCTCCTGCCTGAGGGTCAGGCATTCCTCCCTTCCGTGACTTTCGTCAATCTGGAGCTTCGGGGAGTGACGATCGATGCGGCGGGAAATATTCTTTCCGGCGAGATTCTTTTTTATGACGGGACCCAATATCTGATTCAAAACGGCGCTCTCTTGAAACAGATTACTCCGGCCGGGCAGGTGATCGAGTTTGGCGATGTCCTTCCGGGCCCTGCTCAGCCGCCGGCTCCGATTGTGCCTGCTCCGTTGACGCCGGCAGAGACAGCTTTCCGAAATCAACTGGTGGACTCCCAGTTGAACTATTTTACAAGCGGCGTCGGTCTTGATCCTTTGACAGGCTTGCCGGTGGACAACTATTCGGCTTCCGAAGGGGGGCAGCCGGCGCACTACAGTCAGTCAACCCTTGTCGGTTTTTGGGCCGAAATTCTGGCGGCTATCGCGCGGGGGGATTACGGGACCGCCAAAATGACTTCGGCGCAAGCACTGCAAACTCTGCGCACGCTCCTGAAAACATTTCGGGATGTTCAGACGCAGGCGGGGTGGAAAGGGCTCGTGGCTTTTTTTGATATCGGCTCCAAGGAGGTTGATGTCCTCGACGGCGCCGGAAAACCGACCGGCCAAAAACAAATAGTGCCGGTCTATACCCGCAAGTTCGGTTCTGTCGGATTGGGAGACAATGTTAATCTCGGGGTCAGCTTGAGCTCGGTCATTGGCGCGCTTACGGGAGCGGCCGTTCCGGCGGCGCTCTCTGCGGTGCAGGACGAGATTCTGACCACTGCCAATCAGATCCTTTCGGCTCAGGATCCCGGTTATGCGGCTTTCTACGATGCCTCGGCTCAGCGATTCCAGATGGCTTATGTTTTTCAAGCGCCCGGTGTTGCGGCGCATTTCGAAGGTCACATGGACCGTCTCTTCAATGAATTCCGGACCGGCCTTTTTTGGTTGGCGGCGAGAAACTCCGCCTATCTTCCGGCGGTGCAAAATCTCGACGTCACGGTTCGTCCCTACGAGACTCAGGATGGGACGCTGATCGACAATGCCGTTCCGTTTGACGGGGGCGCGTTCCAGATGTTCTGGCCCCTGATGCATGTGGATGAGACGCAGTATGCCGAATTTGACTCGGCGCTCCGGAACTTTCTTTTCACACAGGCCGAATATGCGCAAAGGACGGGCAATCCCGGATTGCTTTCGGCCGGGGATCAGCCGGGGGCCGGTTACGACGGCAAGATCGGCGTGCCGGAGGCCTCGGAAACAGACGATCCCCTGCGCTCCGATATCGGGTCCGTTTACGGAACGGCTTCGGCATTTTCGCTGGCGCCCCACTATACGCTTCAATTCCTAAAGACCCTTCTCGCTAATTTCCCCCAGATGGCAACGAACCAAGGGTATGTCGACGCGTTGATGCTCCGGGAATCCTTTTTTTCGACCCAATATTTCGGAGTCGATCAGGCATCGTTCGTTCTTTCGCTTTTGAAGACGAGCCAAAACTATTTTTCGAATTATCTCGGACAAACGGGCGGATCGGCCCTGTTCGATTCGATCTACCGAAGCTTCAGTTTCGGATTGATGCCGGCGGGTCAGCCGGTCCCCGCCGTGCCATCTTTTGAGGTCGGGGTTCCGGCGCTTTATGACGGCCAGCAGACGAATCCCGACAGGAGCGGCTATTTGCCGGTCAAAGAAGCGGCTTTTGTTTCGAGTTTGACGGACCCGGAGTTCGGGGAGGGGAGGATCTGGAATTACCGGACCCCCGACGGTCGGTTTCATCACAGCGAGATCGAATTCGGCAGCAGCGGGAATGTCCGCGCTATGGGCCTTCCAGAATTTCTGGCCCTGCCCGGCCGAGGCGATGCCGCGCGTTCGCTGTTTGAAGGTCTTTCGTTCGACCTCTTGGCCGAAGCCCGGGCGGCCGGCGTTTTTTATACCGCAGGCACGGGTTTTGCCGACAGCGCGCTTCGCATCACGACCGGGATCGGCGAAGTTCGGCAGTTGAAATTTGATTTCGAAAAGCTATCCAATCCGGTCGGATTGTGGGCGAAATTTGATGCCCTCGACCTTTCGCATTACGATTTCCTGTCGGTTCCCCTCCGGCTTGATTCCGTGACCGGGAACGACGGGATCCGGTTGAAATTTGAATTCAAAGGGGCCGGCGAAATTTATGTTACGCCCCCGCTCGACAGCCAGTGGCAGCATGTCCAAATTCCGGTCCTCCGGTCTCAGGGGAAGCTCGATGAGATAGCGATTTCGATCCAGTCGCCGGACGGAAGACCGGTGCAAGGGACCGTGTTGATCGGGCCCCTGTCTGCTTTCAAGGTGCGCACTGCGAACAGCCTCGATTGGCTGTCATTGACCGGGAAGACCCAGGCCCAGATGCGGGACTTCTTGAGGCAGACGGCGTTGACTCAAGCTGGGGCCGGCGGCACTTCGGCCGAGCGGGATGAAATCCTGGAGGATTTCGTCCTCGATTCCGAGGGGAAACTCGTGAGCGGGACGCTTCATCATGCCGACGGAAGCACCCAGCTTTTCAGGAGCGGCCGGCTCGTCAAATGGCTTTTCCCGAACGGCAGGACGGTCGTGTTTGCCGACGGGCTGGCTTCTTTTATGATCGATCTTTCACGCGGAAAGCTGGACGAGGCGCGGTACTATTACGACCGGAACTTTCGCGGCGAGATCCTGTCCATGGTTGTGCAGGACAACGACCGGAAGCGCATTTTCGACCGCGACGGAAAATTGACGCAGATCGTCGAGGGCGGCCGCTTCCTCAACTTCAAAGACGGAGCGATCGACTCGATCGAAACGGAAACGGCGATTTTGACAAACCTGATTTTTGGAGATGACGGAAACCTTTTGAACGCGCATGTCGCCCTCAAGGCCGGCGGCACTTTTGAGATCGATCCTACCCTCGAGCAGAGTATTCTTCGGCCCAACGGGGCTCGGGTGTTCTACCGGGGCGAGCGCATTACGGCCGTGGAAACTCCGGAGAACGGAAGGACGGTCTTTACTTATACCGCCAATATGCTCGGGCAACTTTTGGGCGTCCATGCGACTTTCGAAGAAATGAGCGGCGGCGTGGGCGTTTCGAAAACCATGTCTCTTTTCGAATACCTCCGGCGGCCGGAGCGCGCCCTCGAGAAGGCCGAGATATTGCGGGAGTCGTACGACATCCTGGCCGTCTCCGGTTTCGGCGGTTTCAGTGTCGGCCCGTTGACTCAGGGAGAAATAACAGACGGCAAGAAAGCGGACCTTCCTTACGAGGCCAGGGCGTATTACCAGTTCCAGTACAATTCCGAGCAGGGCGTGATCCTCGGGGTGGCGGCCCGTCATGTCGGCGCTCTCGTCATCCTATCAAATTATGATTTTCTCGAAGTGACGCTGATGAGGGGCCCCTGGATGACGTGGGATCAGGATTTTACTTTGAGGATCAAGGACCCCCGGATTATCGACCTTTACAGCTTCCCGGTCGACAACGTGACGGGAACCTATCAGACCTTCGCGTTCCCGGTGGGCGGTAAATGGGGCGAGGAAGGAGAGCTGACGATTGAGGCGGTTCGCCAACCCGAAGGAGTCGGAAAAACGGGTCTCATTTACGTTCAGGACATAGCCTATCATGCGATCACGAGGCTGGATCGTCCTCTGTGGGAAGAAGCCGCTGGGATCCGCGCCTCCGACCTACTGAACTTTCATAACGAAGCGCTCGTTTTGACGGCTGTGGGTGCCGAAATCGCCGGCGAAAAACCTCTCGTGTACGACTCGCTCAAATCCCTTTTGGATCTACCGACGAAGCTGATCTATCACGAGACGCCCTTACAATCGGGCGGCACACAAACAGTGACTTCTTCCGTCACTGCCTTTCGCCGTTTCGACGGCTCGAACGTCGAGCTCGAAAACGGGAACGTCACCCGGATGATTCTGCCGGACGGCTCGGTCAATGAATATTCGACCGAAGGCACTACCGCTCGCGGGATCCTGAGCGCGGAAACCGCCGCCGGCGAGGCTGCCGAGGGGGGAGGTTTGGAATATCGCTATGGGGCCTTGCGAAAAGTGACTCAGGCTGACAACCGGATTTACGAGTTTGCCTACGAATATGACGGACAGGGAAATGCGATCACCGTGGTGACCGATCGCCTCACGGGCGATGTTCGCCGATTCAAGGATGGGAAATTGATCCGTTCGACGACCGTCATGGGCGTCGAAACCGAATATGCCTATCAAAACGGTGAGTTGATCGGCGCGGAGCTTTTCTACAAGAACCGCCTCCTGCAGGGCAGCCGCTATCAATTCACCGGCGATGAAACGCAGGTAACTGACGACGAGGGGATCACCTGGTTTTATGACGCCAACGGCGAGCTGAAAAAGCACCTCACCCGCGACGGGACCCTTTACGCCTATTCTCAATTTACCGCGACGCCGGAGGCGCCGGACGCGACCGAGAGAGATTTTAAGTGGGAAAGCGTTTTCAGTGCTGGAGACCTCAGGGCGGTGACCTTGGCCGGTTTTGAGGCCCCGGACGGCATGCGGATCCGGAAGGGCGAGGACGATCTCTTCGAGATGACGACCCCTGCGGGCGATCGGGCGGTCCACGTGGTCTTGGACGAGAACCGAAAGATCAAGCGCGGGGAGGTCCAGTTTGCAAACGGCCTGATCGTGGTCGTCGACGATTACCTCCCGGTCAGCGGACGGCTTGCAAACGGAAACCTCTTTCAGGTCGCCATGCCTTCGGGTGTCACGCAGACCGAAATCATCCAGGAGGCCTCAGGGAGCTACGCGGGAAGCCTGTTACGTCTCGGGGAAAAATATGGTGCTTATGACGCCCTTGGAGCGCTGCAAAAAATCGAGACCCGAAGCGGGGAATCCGCTCAATTCACGTATCAGACCGATGCTTTCGGGCAAACGACTGGCTACGATGTTCGCCGCCGCAAGCAGCTCGATTTCAAGGGGGTGCCTTTCCCCAAGGAATTGACCCTTTCAGCATCCGGCAGCATTGCTCTGGAAGGTCCCGATGGCGTCCTCGCACGGCACAGCAGCAGTACCGGTTTTTTGATCGGCGCCTACGACGAGGCCTTGAATCAATGGGAAGTCGTTTCCGGACAGTTTGCCTCCGACGGAGACCGGATCCGTCTTCGGAACTTTCTGCTAAACCTGAAGGCCGGCCAGGCTGTCGCGGCCGTTGTGAGCGATCCCGACTTTTCAAGGGCCGGGGAAGAAATTCTCAGGCTTCTTGAAGGGATCGGCGGCGGGGGTGTGCGCTCGGCAAGCGCCGCAAACCAGAACTGGTATTTGTTTGGAAACGAATTTTTGAAGGGTGGGGAGGGATCGGAAAAAATCGGAGGGGCTTTGTTTGCGACGGTCACCGAAACAGTGACACACGCGAGCCTTGTCGGCGTCACGGACCCCATGTTTGAAGGGGTGAAAATGACGCTCGGGTTTCCGCAAGAAGTCTCTGCGGCCTACTCTGGCTTTTTGAGCGCCTATGAACCCCACAAGCCGGCCGGAGCCCTGCAGTCGGTGGCGGTCTACAACTCACAAAACGAAATGGTTTATTCCGAACAGCTCGACGGGGTCCGGACGTATTACTATTTCGGCAAACCGCGAGAGACCTACACGAGAGACGGGGAGCTTTTGTATGAGCATGAGTACAGCTGTCCGATCACGGATTGTAGCAAAGAGAGCGATCTTACTCTCAAAAAAGTGACGCTGGTCAAGGCCCGCCGTGATTTCGAAACGGAAGTCGCAAAATCCCGCCAGCAGATGGAACAGGTCAAGTTTGATGCCCTTCGCAATTTGGCGGAACAAGAAGACGTTGCCAAGGCCGGCATCCAACAGGAAGTCGAAAATGCCCTCGGCGCGTTGGATTCGCAGATCAGCCAGCTGGAGGCGGCCCGGTTTCGGGACGTCAAAGAATGCCACCGGGTTGTTTTCTGGAAAGAATGCACCCACCGGACGGTTGAAGTTCCGGGTGTGGCGGACATGATCCAGACAGCGCGAAATCAAAAAGCGGACCTGCTCGCAAATATTCTGCCGGAGCAAATCGCCACGGTCCCGGCGTTGATTACTCAGAAAAAGCTCGAGATCGAAAAAGCGACGGCCGACAAATTGGCCGAACTCAAAAAGCAGGAGCAGTCCGTGTTTGCCGATATCCTCCGGCGCGAAGTGGCTCCTGTGCTCTCGGATATTTACCGCCGCTTGCTTGGCCGGGACCCCTCTGCCGGGGAGGTCGACGCGGAAGTTACCCGCGTCAATGCCGGCGGAGTGATTGACGTGGGGCGGACGATGACCGAAATCCGGAGTTCCGTTGAATTTCAGGCGAAAACCTCCGACAAAAATGCCATCATCGGTCAGGTCCGAAGTTTTCTCAATGCCTACGCGGCCGCTGCCGGCGATGAAGCCGCACGCGTTCAGCTTACCGCCTCTCTCGGTCTTAGCGCTTCGGAAACCGTTACGCTTGCGCGGGATGAAGCGGACGCTATCGTTGCCTGGCTCGAGGGCCGGGACCTTCACTTTGGACAATCCGCCTTTTTATCCCTTCAAACCCTTCTTGCCTCACGCGGCGTTCAAGCCAATCTGGTCACGCTCGGCTGCGAAAGCATTCTTATGGATATTTTGACCGGCACCCTCAACCGGTTTGCCGAAGGCGATCTCTTGATCTCTGTTTTTGCCTTCGAGCGGGTCGCTGCCCTCCATGGAGCTGATATTGCCGGGGTTGCCTATACCCTGGCGGACCTTGAGGCGCTCTACGCCGCGGCCTGCCCCGCATTCCTAGGCGGGGAGAAAGACCCATGCCATTTGCACGTGATCGCCCATGTCGGCGGAAATCACTATGTCGTGGTGACGGGAGTGAGCGCAGGAGGCGTGAGGTATTACGAGCCCAATAAAGGCCCGGAAGGCGGTCTCGTGACCGAGACACGCGAACAATTTATGAAGATTTGGGATACCGGCAGCGGGACGGGCCACCTGGTGCTTTTCAAAGATCAGGCGATCACTTCCAAGATTCTTGACGACCGGGCCGCGATGAGAATTCGCGGCGCGTTTTTCGGCATCGACGATCTGATCTTTTGGTTCACCGTCGCATCGATTGTCCTGACCGTCACCAGCGTTGTCGTCTCCTTTATCAGCCCCGCGCTCGGGAGAATCATCGGCTATGCAGCAATGGTGGCCGGAATCGTCGGGATTGCCGCCAGCGTGGTCAACTTTGCGGTCCAGGGCTTTCAGATGGCCCTGAGCGCCGTCAACACCTACGGAGTTCTTGGGGCCGTGCAGAACGGCTTTGCCGCGCTCGGCCATGCGATTTGGAGCGGGGTGTCGCACGTCGGTCAGCTTTTGCGCAACGGCTTCAAATTTGTGAAAGATGTTTTTACGGGGAGCTTTGGCGGTCTCGGGGCCGGCATTTCGAGCATCAAAGATTTTGCGATCGACGGCATCCAAATTATGCTAGATCCTTCGGGCGCGCTTGTTCCTCAGCAGCTGACCTTCGGCCAGATGGTCGGCCGTAACCTGATTGCCGCGGCCATCAACCTTCCGGTCTCTAAAGGTCTCGAGGGCCTCGGCATCGACCCCACGATGTCCCGCCTCGCCGGGGCGTTTGTCTCAGGGGGAATCGTCGGGCTCGGCGGCGGCCTCTCCGGATTTCTGGAGTCCGGCATCCAGATGTACGTTTTGCAGGGCGTGAATGAACTTGGGCTGCACCTCAACATGCCCCCTCCCATGACGCAAGCTCTCTCCCTTGTTGTCTCCTCCTCGCTTGCGGGATATTTCGACCCGACCTTCAATCTCAAGACCCAAATCCCAAAGATCTTCCCGGCCGCGGCACAGCAGTTTACCCTCGGCGGCCTCGATCTGATCGGACGCTCGATGGCAATTAACCCGCACATCATGCGGCTCATGGGGCTTCCGGTCAGCGGCGCAATCGGCGGAGTCCTTACCGGAGTGATGAATCCCAGGGACGGCGTTCTCGACCTGTGGCGATCGCTTAAAGACGGGGTCTACCGGCAAACGTTGGGCGGGATCGTTTCGATGGGTACGAACCTTGCGCTGGATGCGGCGGGCATTTCGCCCCTGGCCGGGGATATGATCAAAGGCTTCCTCTCCGGTTTTGGTCAAACCGATCTGGGGCAAAGGATTTTTTCGAAAATCTCGGCCGGCGTCGCTCAATTTACAGGGATGATATCAAAGGCCGTCGACGGCGTGATCGATTTCGGGGCCAAAGTGATCGGCACGGCAGGGCAGGTCACAAAAGAAGGTTTTCAAAGCGCCGCCCGTTTCTTTTCTGGCCTCTTCAGCCGTCAGACACGAGAGGCCATTTATGCCGACGAGACCCAAATTCGGGGCGGCGAACTGACGATTGATGGCGACCAGTGGCGTTACTCGGTCGGCAATAGCGTGATTGTTTACAACACCACAACCCGGTTGGTCACCGACACCTCTGAAGGCGGCACCGTCCGCATCGAAGGCCTGGGCGAGGACTCGAGCGGAAACCGCTATTACCGGAAAATTACTTCCCAAGAGGTCATGGAGGCTGGAACGACGCTAAAGCATGAATATGTGCATGGCGAATTAAAATCAGTGGGTTATTACTACGGCACCATTCCGTCGTTGATTATGCGAAGCCGTGGGGACACTCCCTTGATGGGCACAAATGGAAATATTATCGATGGGGACGTAGAGATTGCTTCACCGATTGATATTCCCGGCCCTGATCCGGACACCGCGCAGCCTTTCGCAACCCCTAGCTCCTATTTTTCCTTACGAGTGATCGGCGGCGGGGTCGAGGACGCAACAATTGTGCTGCTTCCGGGAAATCGTGAGGAGCAAAGTGATCCGCGGCTTGATAAAGAATTGTATGTGCTTGTGAATGGGGTCAATAATCCCGAAGACAACATGGCGGATTTTGATTTTAAAGCCATTAATTATCCAAGAGAAATATGGGCGCCTGCGTATATGAGAAATTTTAGCCGGGATATTGCCATGGCGAGCGTTCGTCCTGAAGGGGATCCGAAGGAGCCCGCCTATTTGGTTGACGGAAAGGAGGATATCGCGATTGCCCCGGCGTTTCTGCCGGCGAAATGGTTTGTGGAGGCCCTAACAATGCTTTTTGGAAATTCAAAAACATTCCTTCCGACGCTGGTTCGAGCCTTCGGCGATATTCTGCGTTTTGTTGCCGAGCAAAGAATTGGTTCCAACGCGTTATCCTATGAAGTTGAGGATTCGATAGAGGCCTTTTTTAACTGGAAGAAGGCGGTGGGCGATTCGTACAGGCTCCGTGAAATGATCGGGGTGGGGTATTCGGGCGGATTTATTCCAATGGTTGAAGCCTTGCTTCGGGGAGGATACAATGTGAAGTCGCTTGTGGCGCTTGGCGGCGCCACGATTAATATTGGCGCGGATCTTGTGGGGGTAGTTTTGCCGCTCGTGAAGGCGATGGAGATGTATGCCATACAGCGGACGCCGGAAGTGAGGGCGGTAACCCAGCAGCTTTTCGAGTTATTTGCCGAGGCACTTGGCGGGGTTGCAGGCGTTGTTGCCGCGAAGGTCAACGAATTCCTGGCTGTGATGGGTATTCTTTGGGGGTATTTGGAGGAAGGCAAGATCAACGAAGCAATGGATTTGTTTTATCAAAAATTTGCCGATGCGATTCAGACGGCTACCGGGTATGAGCAGATCCGGATTCCACAAACAACACAAATGGTCGTCAATGTTTGGGGTAACAAAGATTTATTGGCAATTCGAAATTTAATTGGCGGTTATCGGGAAGGGATGGGCGGATTTAGCGTAACCAATGATGAAAAACCCCTCTTCAACATCGAAATTGACGGCGCGGATCATTTTGACTACATCCGTGGCGTACTCGATTATACAAACGGATATCCTGCTACGACGACACAGCTTGAAGCCGAAGAGCGAAATAAAATCGTGAGTAAGTATGTGGCTGAGCTGACGTTGCATGCAACGAACCCTATGGCATTTAAGGAGTATTTGGATTTTTTAGAGGGCGAGCATCTTTTAGTTAAAATAGGTAAAAATCATTGGAAGCTTTCCGTGTTATGAAAAGAATGGGCGTGATTGTTTTTCTTGCAATCTTAATCATTCAGCCGACTTTAGCAGATGCGTTTATCAATGATCAGCTTTACAAACGCCATCAGTTACAGCAGCAGGGAAGTCAGCTGGCCAAAAAGGGACGGTATAAAGAGGCAATAGAAAAATTCAGAGAAGCGTTGGATCCCAAGTATATTCAAGATGAGGACGATAAAGCTTTTTCGTTGGGCAAGATCACGCAAATCCTTGTTTTGTTAGAGGAGTATGACCAGGCACTTAAAGAATATGAATGGTTTGTAGAACAAAGCGAAAAAAATTCGATGCGACAAGGTGTAAAAAATAATGGCAAGGCTAGGCTGCGCGCAGAAGAAATTAAAGCGCTGAAAGCATATCAAGAAACTGGTGATTCGGCGCCAATTCAGGAATATATAAAACGTTATCAAGAAAGAAATGCGAAGAGCTTACCCCCTGATTTTCAGTGGGGAGTTGGATCAGTGGAAGTTTCTACTGTTCTTCGCCTTTACGACACGATCGGTGATTACGATGCCGGCGTTAAATATGTTGATGAGATAATGGGCTTTCTACAGCAACGCAAGAAAAGCCGTAAAGAAGACTATAAAATTTATGAGCGCATTAAAACCGCTGATGAGGCAAAGCGATGCGCAGATGATAACAAGCCGGCTAAAGACAGGCATCCTGAGTGGCGGGCCTGCAAGATAATTTTTGCCTATTTATCAGTCCGTGAAGGGTTTGAGCATGACAAGCAATACGGCAGGCTTGATTGCAAGGGCGAATCCGTTTGTCTCGGCAGCGCCACCAAAGCCCTCATCGATTCCGATTATTTCCCTTGGTGATAAACGCAATGGGACCGGCACCTGTCTTGGCATAAAGTGATACTATATGCAAGTATGAAGTGCTTTGGTCATATCCTTTTGCAAAGTACCGGACAGTGTCCGGCGGGGAGGGGTAAGGGAATAAGTCAGCGGAAAGGCGGGTGAAAATGAATGCCTCGAAAGAAGCGAGAAGAAAGCCCCACGGGGATCTATCATTGGATTGTACGTGGTACAAACAAAAAGAATATATTTCATGATTCTAGGGATTATTTGTACTTCAAAGACCTTGTTCTTGAGTACAAGAGCCGGTATTCCATTCAAATCTATCACTACTGTTTGATGACGAACCATACTCACAAGTTGCTTCATGCAGATCATTTGAAGAACTTGGCTGGATTTTCCCATTATGTTCAGCGGCGATACGCCTATTATTATTGCCAGAGATATCAATGGGCGGGTTGTGTTTTTCAGAAAGGGTACAAGAGTTTGATAATCAGTCGGGAAGAATACTTGCTGGAGTGCGGACGGTATATCGAACGGAATCCCGTGAGGGTAGGCCTGGTGCGGAGCGCGGAGGGTTATGAGTATTCGAGTTATCACTATTATGCGGAAGGCAAGGAGGACAACTTGTTGACCGCATCCCCGGCATACCTTGGTTTGTCGGAAGATCCAAAGCAACGTCGAAGACTTTATGCAAGGCATGTGAGTGAGCGCCGAATTTATGAAGAAATGAAAGAGCAGAACCTTCTATGCAGTTAACTCCTCCCGCTCGGACCCTGTCCGGTGGACGCTCGGACCCTGTCCGGTGGACTGCGGTGGACGTGTCCGGTGGACGCGGTGGACGTTTTACCTAAAAAGTGACAGGTGTTTTCACCAGATTATTTAAAGATCTGCATATGATGGACGTAGGAGCAAAAGAAAATGAGATGTCCGTTATGTAATCAGTATGTTCCTGAAGGGCTTGGGTTGAAAGTATGCCCCGGTTGTAACGGGGATTTAACCGCTGCAGCTACCATACCTTTAGCACCCCCTAATTTGATCAATCAAACTTCTCAGGGGAGTAAAGTCCCATCAATGAAGTCACAAGCACCAGTAGCCAGTAAACAAAACTCCATCGTCAAATTTTTATTTAATTTTGGATATAAACGAACGTTAAGAGAGGCGTTGGGTTTATGGGTCGTTTATTTGCTTTTGGGCTTAGGCCTGTCACTTTGTTTCACAATAATGCAGAGTAAAATATTTCACGGCCATTTTGTGCCGGGATTCGGAATTAAAGGGATGCCATGGGGGCCGCTTCTCGAATCGACGCTATTGGTTTTTTTGATTTTGAAACAAAAACGTAGATTTTTAAGTTTTCTTGATATTCTTTTCGCTGGCCTTGCCATTTTTATCTCGGTCAAAACTGGCTTTTTGACGAGTTTGTTGATTATCTCACTGCTCACGATGCGGTCAATTAAATCTAAGGCCAGCTCCGGCCCTTTGGCCGTGCGTGCCTCCAAATGGTGGATTTGGTTTTTGGTCCCGTGTTTACTGGTTGCGCTAATTGCTGCGGTTCTTTTTTTAAAAAGTGGCCGCTCTTATTACATTGATAGTGATCAAACGGTTGGAATGGGTGTGCCGGATAATCGAGTCTATCAGTTTAACGGTGGCTTTTTTAATCTTACTATTCGCTATCCTGAAGATATGTATGCACCTGTTTTGGGACAAGAGGGTTTTTTAAGAAGGGCTGGCGCGACGCACCATTTAGATCTTGCTGTTATCGAAACGGAAAGATACGGTCTGCCCGTTCGCTTCCGTGTGCGTTCCCTCGAGTTGCATGACCGGGAAAAAACCCATCCTTTTTTCCTGTTTCAGCAGGATCTCAGTAGTGACGAGCTCAAAAAGAAAATTTCCCAGCACATGCCGGAGGATTTAGCGCTTAGAGAAGCGCTTTTGAGTTCGCGAGATCTTCTGCCGCAATTGGATTTTAGCAGCTGTTCCAATATCGACGAGCTGTATTTCGGCTATGAATTAAAACATCCGCCCCGCAAACTGCAATTAAACTTTGAGATTGAAGTTTATCAATTGGGTGGGGAGCCCAAAAAGGTGGTTAAAGGGTCAATTGATTTAAAACGTGTCGATGAGGACCCTATGGATTGGATTAAAAAGCAGGCTGAAGGAAGGCTATGAACAAATTATTCCGATTTGTTTTAGTTTTTCTATTAATCTTCGTTTCTCTGGCGCTTATAGTGGTAGGCGGTATCCCGTTGGCGATACTGCTGCGGATGGTGCGTCATGTGGAATTTTCTAAACTCCTTGAATACGATTACTCGGCGATTTGGGCATATCAAACGTTGGCTGTCCAGCCTGTGGGGTCTGTCATCACATCGATATGCCTGGTCTGGGTGGTTATTTTATGGATTTGTAGGATGAGAGTGACGACGTGGATTTTTGCTGTCTTGTTTTTGATTAATTTATGCGTTACTTACGGAGGGATGCCGATGGCTGTTATTTCGGCGGCAAAAAAAAACACACAGCAGAAAAAACCGGAAACAGGCCAGCTTGAGCTTGCGAAGAAAAAAGAAGATGCACGTCAAAAACTAAACAAAATATCGGAACTGAATCCGCATGAGCAAAAAGATATTTTGAATGTGCTCAACGTTCCCCAAGACAGTAGGCTTATTCCGGAATGGGAGGCGTTTGGGAAGCGTTTGGTTAATTTGACACCTGATCCCACAATGTCCGCAAGCCGTCATTATTTGCTCGGAGATGCTATTCAAGCACTTGCGCAGTATCAAACTCCGGATGCTTTAGCGGCGATTGAATCAATAGAAAAAGAATTGCGTGTAACGACTGCTCCCAAAGAGAAAATTCTTTTCTCCACGATTTATATTGATAAGCAAAAGGCGGTTAACCCACCTTATCAAAGGTTGACTGAGGAAGTCATTGCGAAACAACCAGAAATGAGGCGGATATATCTGGGAATAGAACAGGGCATAAAGGAACTTCAGCTTTCGGGTAATTTGGTTGCAGAAGCTAAGAATCTTGCAAAGCAAAAAAGGTACGCTGAAGCGATTGAAAAATACCGTCAAGCATTAACCGCGGCCAGTGCGTATAGCGAAGAGGATACCAGGGAGGCTGGAAGAGGGTTTGTAGATGTGCTGGTGATGGCAGGCGGATCTCAGAATCTTGAGAATTTGGTAATAGCAATCCAGTGGCAAAAAAACATCTTAAAAAAAGGGATAGGAATTCAATGGGTAAATCGCGAGATCATAAAACTCTGGCATCTTTACGAGTACTATAGCGTTCAGGGGCAAAAGAGTAACGTGCCTATTGATCCTAATCTTATGGAACTGAATTTCAAGGTTGACGGCGAAAGTAAAAGAAAAGAGCTGGAGGGAAAATATAAAAACTTCGACGATAAGTCGAACCTTTTTTGGGATTTGGCGAGCTATTATTATAGCAACCTCGATTATAAAGAAGCGGAGAGCGTCCTTACAGAGGGGATTAGATATGTCCAGGATTGGAAAGCGGCCGGCAAACCTATCAATCGGGATAAACACATGGAAGAATATATGTTTCGAGATGTTCTTAAAAATTTATATTTGATTTTGGGCCGTTATGATGAAAGTATTGAACAAGTAAAAAAACTTAAAGAAATTACCGCCAATGCCCCTAAAGATCGGTATTACTCAGAGCGGTCGAAAATAATAAATAATGCCAAATATGACCATTATATTTTGGCGTTGGAGTACGCAAGGGATCACAAAATTCCTCCTCGTGAACTTAAATATGCGGAAGATATTAATTATTCCTTCATTGAGTTTGATTCGCCGGGTTGGGTTACCTGGAATGATAAATGTAAAGAGCTTTAACAAGTACCGGACAGGGTCCGGCGGGGCGTTTTATTAGCAGTTTAACGAAAACAGATGATCGGCACTTTTTAAACTTCTATAAATGGAATTTGTCTTTTTTTCGCTCAAGTGTGCGGTGGAATTTGTCTTCGACATCGGCGACCGCGCTCTTCAGTGCCGAGAAGATCTTGGCCACCTGGTCACTGTTGTACGAGTACTGGGAGGTTGCCAGGTTTCCGATCAAACGGATCTTGTCTAGCGTTGCTGCGACTCTCTGTTCTGCGAGGCGCTTAAATCGCTCTTCCTTCGTTTCGCCAGGTACATTTTTGCTTTCTTCATGTTCTTCCACGTTGTTCTCCTCGTTATTTTTTCACAGGTCTTCCGGCGCTACAGAGCCCATATTGCCCATTATCGTCGAGCCCTCTCAAATATAAATCCAACAAGTTGTGGGGTCAAGTCTTCGCATGTGACCGTCGGCTCCCATATTAACCTGACCCTGCCAGGCTGGTTTTCCCCGCCCCTTGTCATTGCAAGGATTACTCGGATAGTTGATCCATGAGATCTGGAATCTCCTGCCAGGGCAGGGCGTAGACCCGATCGGAGAGTTTCATTTTTCGTGGACTTTGGCAGATGACGTATCCGGTTTGTGTATTTTTGTATTCCGCTAAAAAAGTCCGAAGGTGCCGAATATCGCTCTCGTTAGGAGAGCTGTTCCACTTAACTTCAATGGGAATAAATTCCTCTTTTCGCTGAAGGACCCAATCGATTTCAGGGCCGTCCGGATCTCGCCAAAAGAAGATTCGGTCATTGTGTGTCGATAACCGGGCTCTGCGAATCAGTTCCAATCCGACAAATTGCTCAAAAAGATGTCCCCAGTGCTCGCGAACCGGTTTTGTACCTTCCCTCGCTGCCGCCCGCCGGACCCCCAAATCAAAAAACAAATATTTTGAACTCCGCGTTAATTTCTTTCGTGTCATGCTTTTGGTAATCGGCTCGATCCGTTCGGCGATCATGCAGTCTTCCAAGATCTCGTAATAAGCCGCAATGGTAGTATGGGCCACGCCGATCTCCTGGGAAATTTTTCTGAAATTCGAAATTCTTCCAGATTCCGCGGCCGCCCATTCGACAAACCTTGCGAAAGAAGCAAGATTTCTTACAAGAGCCTCTGCTCGAACTTCTTGTTCGAGATATAGCGTAACGTAGGATTCGAGATCAATTTCCCGATCCTGAAGGGATTCAACCGCAACGATTCCGGGCAAAGCCCCGTAAAGAAGTCCTTCTTCAAGCTTCGTTGGCATGGATTCTTTTAGAGTGAAAGGGTCGAGCCGGAGAGTGATCACTCTTCCGGGGAGAAGGTTGAGGTCATGCCCCCGCCGGAGTTTCCGGGCGCTGGATCCGGTGAGGATAAAATTGGCCTTTTGACGGTCAATAAGATCTTGAGCGACATTAAGCAGGTCGGGTACTTTCTGCACTTCATCAAGTACCACCACAGGTCGATTTGTGCCTTTTGACTCAAGCGCCTCAATTTCCTTGCGCATGATGCCCGGCTCTTTCTCATAACGTAGGCGTATTTCAGGAGTCACAAGGGAGATGGCTAAGTCTGTTGGGATGCGCTGGATCAAAGTGGTCTTGCCTGTCTGCCGCGGCCCTAAGAGAAGGACGCTTTTATTCCTTTCTATCGCATGGCGGATCTGTTGTTCTTGTTGTCGAAGGATGTATTCCATAAGCTAAATAATCGACGAAAATGGAGCTTAAGTCAAATATTTTCTATGCAAGATTTTTATGTTTGAAATCTACCAAGTGTAATATATTGATATATATATGGTTGCGACGATTTAAGGCAATGAGCTTCTGAAAGCCGATAAACGAAGTCTGGTGTCAAAAGTCAAGGTTTTCTCAAGTTGGATTCATTAATTTGTCGTGGAAAATGAGGCGTAATTCACGGCAACATAGAGGAAGCCAAATTTCGCATTGAAGGTTGGCCCGATGAGAGGGGAAATGCGGACAGAAAAAATAGGTGTGACCCCTTTTCCCCCAGCGCCTTGATGAGAATAAGAGGAAATCTATATGCAAAAAACACATTTTGAGACGATAACTATGTAAGGGCGGAGTGTATAGTGTTTTGAATGCTGACATTTTAACCGTAACAGAAACAAATAGGTGATGTATGAAGACGCCCATTCTCTTGATCGAAGACGATGAATTGGTTCTGAAAACCATCCAGCGTCTCCTTGCAGCCAAGGGCTACCAGGTTGATATTGCCCGAAATGCGATCGAGGCCCTGTCAAGGGTGGCCGTTGCTGACTTTGACCTTGTTATTTCGGATATTCGAATGCCCGGCGAGAACGGAATCGTTGCGGTAGAAAAAATAAAGCATGTTTTTGCGGAGAGAAGAGTTGTTTGCGGTTTCATATTTATTTCGGGATATGCAGAAGAAGATACACCTGCCCATGCGATCCGATTAGGGGTCGACAAGTTTATCCATAAGCCTTTCGATAACGAGCATTTTCTCAAAGCTATTGAGGATGAGCTCCTAGTCGTCAAAGAAGAGCAAGCACTCAAAATACCACCAACGCTTACCCCCCAGATTTCCGTAAAAAAAGCCAAAATGGAGGGTGTTGGAAGGAAACGTGTTGTCATTACGGGAATCGGTGCCGTGGCTCCGAATGGCATTGGAAAAGACGCTTACTGGGATGGTTTGACTAAGGGCAAAAACGCGGTAGATTTTATAACGTTTTTCGATGCTTCCAATTTCCCGGCGAAAGTAGCGGCTGAAATTCCGAACTTTGACCCCAAACTTTTCATAAACGATCCTCATGAGATCAAAAGGATGGGACGCTCGGCGCACTTGGCCGTTGCCGGCGGAAAGCTTGCGCTCGAAGATGCAGGCATTATGATGCCCATAAAAAGTGATCAAAGCGTTGATGTCATGGTGGGGAGCGCAACGTCAGGCATCGACTATGCTGAACCCGAAATCCGCGCCTTAGAGCGCGGAGGAGTAAGAAAAGTGCGGCCCTTTGCCGGAATAGCAGCCTTTGGCGGAGCAATATCTGGCGAGGTATCCCGTGCCGTGGGCGCCAATGGGTTAAGCCTTACTTTTTCAAATGGCTGCACATCCGGAACGGATGCTATTGGGTATGCGCTCAAGCAAATTCGCTACGGTCTTTCAGAAGTTGTTATTGCCGGGGGCGCGGATGCTTGCGTGACCTCTGCTATCGTGGCAGCATTCTGTCAAATGGGCGCCATTTCAACCCGGAATGATAAGACAGCTTCGAGGCCCTTCAACAAAGACAGGGACGGGTTTGTCATCGCGGAAGGCAGCTGGATGTTTGTGCTGGAAGAGCTTGAACATGCTCTGAAGAGAAACGCGAAAATCTATGGTGAATTAATGGGGTATGGAGCGACGTGTGACGCTTGGCATATGTCTAAACCGCATCCCTCCGGAGAGTATACGGCACAAGCCATTCAACTAGCTTTGGCCGACGGCGGTATTCAGCCTGAAGAGGTTGATGTTTTCGAGGCCTACGGCAATGCAACGCCTGTTAATGACAGTTATGAGACAGCCGTCGTAAAAAAAGTATTCGGCCCGCATGCCCGTAAAATGGTTGTCCCTTCCGTCAAGTCGATGTTGGGGCATCCGATAGGCGCTGCCGGCGGGCAGCAATTAGCCGCAGCTCTCCTTGCTTTGAACAAAGGGTTTATTCATCCGACAATTAATTATGAAATACCTGACCCGGAATGTGACCTTGATTGTGTGCCCAATACGGGGAGGCATGGAAATTTTAAAGTGGCGATCTGCAATAGTCTTGCCTTTGGTGGAAAAAATGCGGCGATTGTGATAAGGCGATTTGAGTAGTAATAATTAAAAGGTGCTTAAGCTTCGACTCTATAAGCCAGCAGCAGAAAACGTTCACCCGTGATGAGCCTTGAGGTTGCATGATCCTAAAAGCCCTCCTCTTGTTGAGTAATATTATTTTACCCATGACAATCGTGGGGTTTGCTCTGATGTCCCCGGACGTTCAACACAGATGGCTCTATGTTCTATTCATGCTTAGCCATAGCCTCTTCCGAGCATGGGAGACATTCTTTACCAGTAAGGAGCGTAATCCACATCAATTTGAAGGGGATTGGACACTCTTTGTGGGCACGATGGCTTATATCGGCCTATGTTTTTTCATCACTTTTGAATTTTTTCTGTCCGCACGAGCTCTCAATTGGGTTCTTACAAGCTTGGGGTTGATCTTATATTTTGTGGCTGTGCGGCTAAGATTATGGGGTCAGGTGTCGTTAGGACGGCAATGGGCCATCCATGTCGTGGGGCAGAACAAAGTCGCCAAAAGACGACTTCTCAGAATCGGTCCATATCAGTTTATCCGGCATCCCATTTATTTTGGAATCGCACTGGATGAACTGGCCCTGCCGATCATTTTTAACACTGGCTACGCAATTCTTTTTGTTGGCCTCGTGAATTGGCCATTGCTCTGTGTCCGGCTCTTCCTCGAGGAAAAAAAATCTCGCGTCCTCTTTAAAGATAAGGACTATGTCCAATATCAGAACGACACAGGTCTTTTTTTCCCACGCACATTCGAGAAGGCGGGTTATTTTCTGCGAAAGATTTTTTTTCTGTAAAGGAGAGTCGTTCCTGTGCTCAGCATTATTATCATTGGCGGGATGTTCTCGTGGGCGCTCAATCTTTTTATCGGATGTTACGTTTTCTCGAACAATCCGAGAAATGTTGTCTATCAAAAATTCTTTTTATTTAGTTTGAGTATCGCTTTTTGGAGTGTCGGGTCCTTTTTGGTTCAATTTATTCCGGGGGATGCTATTTTGGCAGTGACCAGGCTTTGTTATGTGTCCGCGTGTTTTCTCCCCGTTCTCTCAATGGATTTTGGAATTTCACTTGTGGATGCGCGAAAATTCCTGCCCCGTCTCTTTTATCTGTTACCGATTGTTTTCATGATTCTGTTATTTTTTGGCGATTTTTTCATCAGAGGGCTAAGACAGATACCGAATCAACGGTTTTATGTCACCGATCCGGGGAGTGCCTATGGTCTTTTTTTCGTCTATTTTGTCATAGGCAGTCTAGCGACATTGATGATTTTATTCCGTGGTGCCCAGCATAACTTTGGATTGAAAAAGAAGCAGTTACAATATGCTTTTGTTGCTTATCTTATCGCTGCCGTTGCTGGTTTGGATTACTTTCTCAGCGTTTTTAAAATTGTCGATTGTCCCCCCATTGATGATTATCTGCTTGTTTTGACGTTTGCGATTCTGGCTTATGCGATCATTCGTCATCGTTTAATGGACATCGACGTCATTATCAAGAAAACGATTGTTTTTGGTGGCATCGTTTTGACCGTCGTTTCGAGTCTGGCCGTTTTGCTCGGTCTTGTGCAGGCCTTGATCGGGATATCGTTGGGCTCGCTGAATCCACTTATTCTTATGATCATCGGCATCATAACGACTGTGTCGATTTACCGCCCGATGGAAAAGTGGCTGGTTATGATTACGGACAGGTATCTTTTCCAAAAAAAGATCAATTACCGGGTGCTTCTCAGGGAAGCGAGCGCGGCGCTCGCTCATGTCGACAGCCTGAAGAGTCAGGCGAGGACGATGGTGGCGTTTCTCATTATAAAGGCGAGGATTACTCATGCGGCAGTTTATGCCTTTGCGGCACCGGACCGCTCCTGCCTGACGCTGAAAGCAAGCCGACCCCAGGTGCTTGATCCTCTCTTGAGGCGGATCGGGTTGGAGCATCCGCTGATCGACTTTTTCCAAGCGCATCAGGAGCCCATCGAGATTCACGCTCTGGAGGAGGCGAAGGGACGGGGCGAGGTTGCGGAGGAGGCGTTTAAGGCGATCGCGAGCCTGATGGAGTCCTTGAAGGCGGAGGCGGCAATTCCCTGTTACGGCGGGGAAGCGGCCTCGAGATTTAATCCCAAAGCATTCCGGCTCAAAGGCATTTTGTTTCTTGGCCCCCAGAAATCCGATGAGTCCTACCGGGAGGAAGAACTGGACGTTTTTTTTACGCTGGGGCAGGAGTCGTCGATCGCGTTTGAAAATGCCCGGCTTTACGATGAGGCGGTGAACAGGGCCCTTGAGCTCGAGCGGATCAACGAGGAGCTGAAGCGCACCCATTCGGCCCTGCTGGAGGAGAAAAAGAGGGCTGTGCTTGCCGCAATCGGGAAGTCGATGGCGCACGAAATCCGCAATCCGATTACGCCGATGAACTCTCACTTGTATTTCGGACGCAAGCGCCTTGAGGAGATGCGAAAGATTTACGAAGCCACGGCGCCGGAGGCGGCCGGGGAGGACCGCGAGAAATTCCTAAAAAATTTCAATTCGGTTTCTGAGGCTTTTTGCGAGATCGAAAAGTGCAAAGACCGGATCCAGGGGATCGTGAACACGCTGTATAACCTGGTGGCGCAGAAGACCGGGAACAAGGTTGAGGTCAAACTCGATATGGTGGTCGACAGCGCCATTGAAGAAGTGAAGTATCAGAACTACTGGGAGACTCTGAACCAGCCGGTGATCGAGAACCTGATCCCGAGGGATCTTCCGTTTGTGTCGGGGATCCCTCAGGATCTTCAAGGAGTGTTCGTTAATCTCATTGTGAACGCGATCCATGCCATGGAGAAAACAACCAAGAAGGTCATTACGATCGACGCCATCACCGACGACGAGAGTCCGAACATGGTGAGGGTGGAGTTTTCGGACAACGGCTGCGGCATGTCCCCCGAGGTTCAGGCAAAGCTTTTTGAACACGGTTTTACGACCAAGGGGGCACGGGGCACGGGGCTTGGGCTTTTCTACTGCCGCAACATCATCGAAAAAGTCCATGGGGGAACGATTTCCGTGACAAGCCGGCCCGGGGAAGGCACCTGTTTTACGATTTGCTTGCCTGAGTACCGAAAGATGGTGGAGAGCGCGGTGGTTTAATTCTAAAGTGGCCGTCCTCAAAGAAGCAGGCGGTCTTTGCAAAGGATAAGGCGGTGACGTGATGTCGAATCAAAAAATTGCTCTTGTGATCGATGATGACCAGGGCGTGGTCAACAGCGTCAAGCTCATCCTGAGGGAGGAGCTCAATTACCTTGCGCTCGGCGCGACGAATCCGGAAACGGCCGTGGACCTGGCCAAGCATTACTCGTTTGATCTTTTGATTCTGGATCTTCATATGCCCAAGCTCGACGGGTTCGAGGTCCTGGAGCTTGTGCGAAAAAAACAGCCGTTGGTGAAGGTGGTCGTCATTACCGGCCTTTATGAACATTACCAGGAGCGGTTTGCGCAAGTGAAAGTCGATAAAATCATCGAAAAACCGATCGAGCCGGCCCGATTCGCCCGGGATATTGTCGCGGTGGCCGGGCAGGTTGATTTACCCGTCATCAAAGATGCCGGCAAGACCGTGAAAGCCAAAATCCTTGTCGTCGACGATGAAGAGGAGTTTTGCGAGGCGTTCAAGGAATGGCTGACGGAAGACGCGTCGTTGAGCCAATATGAAGTCGAAATCGCGCAGGACGGCAGGGAAGGCATTACCATGAACAATCAGTTTGAGCCGGATATCGTTTTCTTCGATATCAAAATGCCGCATATGAACGGCCTAGAGATGGTGGAGTGCATCAAAAAAGGAAACGGGCACAAACCGAGGCTTTTTGTGGCGCTGACGGCCGATGCTTTCCAGAACGTGCTGGAGGATATCAAGAGCCAGGGGTATATGGTTTTTTCGAAGCCCTTCCGGATCGAGCAGGTTCTTGAATACCTGAGGGAGAAGTGCCTGGATCTCGGTTTGTATAAGACGGCCTAATGAATCGGCGGGCGAGTCGCCAGAAAGACCCGGGCCTCGAAAGTGTCTACGTTTTTAAAACGGTGGGGAATGGCTCCGTCAAAGTAAGCTGATTCGTTGGCGTGCAGGCGGTGCTTTTTTTCTCCGTACATGATTTCCAGCGTCCCCTGCTGGACATACACCGCGATCATCGAATTCGTCTGAAATTTCCACCGTTTGAGTTCCCGCAAAGGTTTGATCGTCAGGATCCCCAGGAAGAAATCTCGCTGGCTTGTCCCCGGCGGACTCAACGACTGAATCGTGAAGCCGTGCTGGCTGTAGTCGATGAATCCGCGCTGGGCAAATCCTGTCTTGAAGAAGGTGCCCTCAAATTCGCCCATAGCTCGCAGGGCAAATTCCGGATACGAAATGCCGATTCCATCGGCGATTTTGATCAATCTCGCCGAAGGCGGGTCTTTGATCTTTCCGGAGAGCACGTTCGATAGGTAGGGAACGCTCAAGCCGGTCCGCTTCGAAAGCCAGCCGACCGAAAGCGGCGAGCCGGGGACGTCGGACTTTTCGGCGAGCAGTGCCCTTAGAGCAAGATCCCAGCGGGCCGTTTTTTGGCGCCGCTGATCCTTGAAATGGTCCGCATATTCCCGGCGGAATTCTGCGTACATGGGCGATCAACCTCCGCGTTTTAAAAATTATTTTTAATAATCCAGGAGTTATTAATAATTACATAATTAGTATAGCGGCCATCTAAAAATTAGTCAAACTAACTAATTGGTTACTGATAAGAACTTTTTGCCAAAGCCTTGATATTCCTTTCTGGGTCGGGTAAGAGAGTAAATAGAAGGAGATAAAAAGACGATGATCACAACCCCGCAAGAAATCAAAGCCCAGGAAGCGTTGGAACTGCTGAAGGGATGGTTCAACAACAAGATGATGGTGGTGTTGTTTCGCATCCAATATGTGTGGATCTACCAGAAAAAAAGACGCGAGACCGATGCGCGGGAGCAGGTCATTTTCCTAAACGACATTCAACATCATTTTTCCCGCAAGGGTTCCGGCGACAGGGCCTGTTACCGGGCGACCGGATGGCTGAAGGCTTTCTTTCGCGTCTATCCGGAGCGCATCACGCGCGAACGCGTCCAAAAGGCGTGGGCGATGCTTCAATGTGTTTATGCGGGGGTCGGCCTTCCGTTTCCGTTTGAAGGCGACGGGAGCGTGACAGACGCAAGGATCCCGTGGGAAGTCCGCAGGGGTGGCCGATGAATCATCTTCGTCACAATCTCGTGACGCTTCTTTTTACCATCAAGGGATTTGTCGAAGCGTACCTTTGCCGCCTGGAGGAAGGACGTTTCCGCAGTTCCGACGACGAATTGCAGCATGCGCGGGAGATGATGCGGAAAATCTACGAGCAAACCGGCAAAGCTCTTTTGATTACACAAAAAATTGGACTGGCCATGAAGGCGGCGGATGCAACCGAATGCTATTGCCAGCCGGTATCCATCCATGCGATCTGGAAACGAGTCCTCGGCCTTTTAGAGATGGAGCGGGCGCGGGAAAGCGTTACTGAAGTGATCGAACATATCCCGAAGGATTTTCCGAAAATCCTCTGTGACTCGGAGGACCTGACGGAGATCCTTTATTGCCTCGCCGAGAACGCAATCCAGGCGATGCGTTGCCGGAGACAAACCGGAAAACTCGTTATTCGTGCGAGCCTTGGCTTCCGGGCAGATGAAGAAAGGGTTGCCCAGATTACGGTGGCGGACACCGGGCCGGGGATGGCCGAGGAAACTTTGAGCCGGCTCTTTCATCCGTTTGTGACGACCAAAGCCGCGGATCAAGGCAACGGGCTTGGGTTGTGTCTCGTCAAGGGGCTTGCCCGCAAGAATGGTGGAACGGTCTCTGTCTCGAGTTTTCAGGGTTGCGGGACGACGTTCACTCTGACGTTTTCATTAGCTCCGAAAGCCAAAGAGGAGATACGCTGCCCGGAGAATAGGAATCTCCAAAACGCCGCATGGCTTTTCGACCGTGAAGATCAGAACCGGAAAGAGACAAACACGTCGGCCTCAGGCTTGTAACGGCATAAGTCGCCCCGCAAGCCGTCCATGACGGCCTGAATTTCACTCTGCTGCATATCCGGCCGAACCCTGAATTCCAAAGCAATGAACAGCCGGCGGCCGGCTTTCCGGAGCTTGACGAAATCAATGCCGGGCAGGCGGAATTTCTCCTCGTAAGCGCCGGCAAGATGCCGGACTTCAGTTTCGATCTCTTTGCCCGGGTTGGCGTCGACGAGGTCAAGAAAGCTGTCCTTGAGCAGGCTGAGCGGCCGGGCAAGCAAGGCCACAGAAAATAAAAGAGACAGGAGCGGGTCGATCAAATTCGAGTAATGACGCCAGTAAGTCTTGGTCATGAAATCGCTGATCGCGAAGGCCACGAAAACACCAAGGCTGATCCAGCCTTCGATCATCCACAGGTCTGCTTCCGCACAGAGCAACTCTGAGGAACATTTCCGGGCGTTGGCCTTGACGAAAAGCCCGAAGCCGCAACAGATGAAGAAACTCGCAAAGGAATAGATCACCGCGAGCGACACGTTTGCCATGGGTTCCGGGTTCACAAAATCCTGAATACTCGAAAGGATGGTCCCCGCGCAAATCGTGATGATCAATATGCCGTCGACGGCCGTCATGAACGGTTCGTACTTGGCGTACCCGTAATGGTATTTCGAGTTCGGCGGCTCGTGGATTTTACGGACCACGAAAATGGAGATGAGGGAAACGACGACATCGGCAACCCCGTACAGCCCGTCGAGCATGAGGGTGATCGAATCGCATAGAATGGCGATGATGACGCCGACCACGGCGTAGGCGATCGTCAGCCCCGTGGCAAAACGCAGAATCTCAAGCTCCCGGCATTGCTTATTCATACCGTCGATCCTTTCGAGGGTTCAAGGTTTTCGGCTTTAACGTCCGGCAGGGGGAATGGCCAGTCGAACGATTTGGGCTCGCCACGCCGCTGCGAAATTTCGACGACCGTTCTCACGCCGTCGGTAAAGTAAGGATCCCCGGTCAGATTCTTTGCCGGGCGCGCTGCCGTTGACCGGTTGCTCCCGGGAAGAAAGCCGTAGCGGGCCAGACGCTTGACGGTGGCCAGGTCGCCGAGCACATACTCGCGGGCATCGTCGATATTGGGATCGATTTTATGCGTGGTCAGGTACCAGCTATGAGTCGTAAAACGCACCCCGATGTCGCGGCTGACTGTCCCCACCCACACCGGTTTGCCTTCGAGGCGGATCGGTGAGTACCAGAGCCGGAGGTGCAGGCGCTGGTTGATCGTTTCCCTCGTTTTTTGAAGCGCGATGTCATGGCGGTGGCCGTAAAGGTAAAGCGGGCTGACCGGCGAATAGCGGTAGGTTTTCCCGAACAGGAAGGCCCGGAACATCTGCCACCCTGTCTTGAAGCTCAGTTCTTCGGTTTCGTCCCACTTGGCGGCGGCAAAGGCCGTAAGAATTTCCTCGAGTTCTCCGGCAATGACCAAATTGACCGGGTCGCCGTGCCTCGTCCCTTTTTCGTTCTCCGTGCAGTCGGGCAGGGCCTCGAGAATTTTGGGGAGGTCTTTGACCGTGCAGGGCCGGAGATCCTTTTCGGCGTAGCGGTCTTCGAAATCGTGCCGTGCGTAGTCGGCGCGCAGGCCCGGGACTTTCACGAAAAACTGAAAGGTCTTGTCGGCTGTGTCGGCGTACAAGGTAAAGCAGATCTCTTTGGTCCCTTTGTCGAGGGGTGTAAAAACGAAGCCCGAAACGGTTTCGTTCGGCATGACGAGATTGTTCTCGATGCCTTTCGATCCGAAAAAGGAGTCGATTTTCCGGTTGGCGATCTTTGCGCTGATGTAATGGAATGGCACGGCAAGGATCAGCGGGAAGAACAAGAGCGACACGAGGCCGTATTCGAGGGTTTGCTTCGCCGTCGAAAAGTGGTTGAGGTAGGCCGCTTCCTCAGGGGAATAATATTGCGGATCGACCGACTGCTGGAGAAACAGATACGGCTCATCGTCCTTGTTTTCGATCCTCAGCCACACCGGCTGCATGTTTTTGTGGTCCATGGCGGTGCCAAAATATTTTTTGGCTTCGCGGGGCCCGAGAACGGCGGCTGAAACCTTGACCTTGCCCTGGGCCTGCTCCTGGGCTTGCGCGAGCAGAGCCGACTCTTCCACAGGGGCGGGGCGGTAGGTTGCACACCCCTGCGTTGAAAGCAAAACGGCCACCAGCCCGGCCGTCAGCCGGAAAGCAGGTATCGATTTCTTCATGCCAAGATTATCGGTGTTTAAGCGGAAAGAATTGAGCGGGAAGGTTTTATGCCGACTGCGAGATGACGGCGGCCGCATCGACCACAAAATCAAGGTAATCCCCGAGCGACTCGAGCGTCCACTGGCTGTTGCGGAACACGAACTGAGCGCCCTGGAAGATTTGGCGCAACAAGTCGGGCAGAATCTTGAGCTGAGCTGCCGTCGAGACGTTGTCTCTCAGATGGCTCGCCGCGAGGGCACCCCCGGCGCCAAGGAAGGGCAGGGCGATGTCCAGATCGCGCGGAGCGACCCGGTTTGGGTCCAGCCGGAAATTCACCGCGCCGGGGAACGCTGACGGGTCGTCGCCGAGCACGGTGACGCCGTAGCCCTTCTGTTTTCCGCCGGCAATGTAGTTTCCGAGCGCTTCGTCGTCGGGCTCGATGAAATCAACCCTATTTCGCAAAAGATCGATGATCGCTTGAACTTGTTCCTCCCGGTGCTCCATCGGGGTCAGACGATTCCGGGCCAGAAGGGTTTTCTGGGCGGCGGCGAGGAAATTTTCCCGCTTGGCCATGATGACAAGGAAACGCGCTGACGGATCGGCCGGTTTCAGATTTTCGAGAAGCTGTGCTAAATTGAGCAGGGCTTCAGGACTGTCCCTCAGGATGTCGGCGTAGGCCGGACGGTAAACGGTGCGGCCGCGGCCGAGAGCTTCCGCGACTTCTTCAGGGCTCATGCGAAGGTTCCGGCTTAAAGATTCCAGATAAGCCTTGGCGTCGATGCGCGCCCGCGTGTCGGGCGTGAGGAGCTTTTGATCCAGACGGCTTTCGGTTTGCGCGGCGTAAGCTGCCGGGACGAGCGGCCATCCGAGAAATCCGGAGATAACGTCGAGGGCCGGCTGGGAAACGAAAAAGCCCATTGCCTCCATGGCGCTCATCAGACCGGGGCGTAATACGCTTTCGGTGAAATCCTGAGCAAAGGCCAGAGAATAGGCCACTTCGGGTTGTTCCGCCCAGGCTTCGGCATTTATATCTTTGGGGGCTTCGTTGCGTATCTCACGACGGCTGGGCAAGAGCTGTTGAATCCATCGACTGTGTTCAGCAAGGGTACTTGAGCTGGGGGAGGCCGGACCGACGACGAAACCGGCCGCGATCGAGCCCGCGGCTGTCCGTAAGGGAGCCAGTTGTTTTGAAAGCGCTGCTTGGGAAGATCCGAAGGATTCAAGTTCGCCCCCCCAAAGCGTTCTCGTCGGAATTTGCTTACTGTCGAACATTTTATCGATGTCTCTTGCCCCGGCCGGAAGGATAAATCCGTCAAAATTTGCCGGTTGAGTTTGCCAGTTTTGAACATCGTCTGCCATAAAGACCGAGGCGAGGATCTTGATTTCAGACCCTGTTCCTTCGGAAGCTGTCCGAAGATCAGCCGTAAAGGCGGAAACCTCATCGCGCCTTCTGACGAAATCAAAATATGCGAGCTGTAAAATGACATAATGAGGGGTTGCGGCAAGCAAGGGGATTAGGCCGGAATCCCTGAGGCGGCTGATCATTTGGGGCCATCTCATTACCGAGTCATCGGTTCTCATGAAACGGACGGCCAGCCGTTCGTGGGCCTCCCGCTGCGATCGCCTAGGGGTGTCCAAGAGCACTTGCCTGAGCACCTCAAGGGCTTCCGGGTGATCCACACGGACATCCAGGAGGGGGATTCTGTTGGCGTCCCAGAGAAGGGCTACATACTGGCGGATCTGCTCGGCGGTCAGGGCGTCTAAATTGAGTGTCATCATGGCTCTTGCATTTTCGAGATCTGCCGCCGCTGTGACGGTCTGCGAGCCACGCATTTCACCGCGAGAGGCCGTAATGGAAAGAAGCTCCCGATTCTCCTCATAAAAGGCGTCGGCGGGGAAGTCAATGACTTGCCGGATGTTGGCTCCTTGCTCCTGCAGATATCGCCCGAGAAGGGCATTGTCCGGGTCGAGGCGGATGACGTAGCGTTGCTGACCCGAGCGCCCGAAACGGACCTCGATTCCGGGCACGTTGAACTTGTCTTCAAGGTCCCAGTCGCCGATTAATTCGAAAGAGGCAAAGCGTTTTCTTAGAATCTTCCGAGGCAAGCGGCTTGCCGGCGGAGTTTCGGGGGAAACCATGGCGGTCAGATAAGCCAACAGACGTTGAGGCACCGCGCTTTTGAGCAAACGCAGCCGTGTCAGCGTCAGCCCTTCCGCCGGATAAACCAGAGTTTTTTCCAAGACCTTGGCGCGAAAGGTTTCGCTGCGCATTTCCGAGCGCTCAATGGAAACGGGCACGATGTTTTGCGGCCTGTTCAGATGCCGGGTTTCTTGGAGCCTTTCTTCGATTTTTCGGCGCCAATATTCATCCGTCCTCTTGGTCCGCTCGTCTTCTTCCTGCTGCCGGATCTTTCTCTCGGCACGGTCGATGACGCTTTTCATGATAAAGTCGGGGGTCATGATCCTGAACACGGGGCGGCCGTGCTCATCATAAATCGGGTTTTCGCCCGGAATCGGGATGTCGCGCGCGTTCGGATATTTTTCCGCGTAGTAGGGGGTCTTTTCTTCAAACCACTTCTTCAGGAGCGGTAAATTTTCTTTCGGGCGGATATTTCCGATCCGGGACATGAGATCCATCCACCACCACCCTTCGTAGCGATTAATCACCTGGTGCGGATCCCAGACCTGCGTGTTCAAACCTTCCAATCCGTTGACCAATTCCGTTTTTTCAAAGGCCTTTAAGAGGTCGGGAAGATAGACGTCCGAGTTGAGTTTCCACATCAGAAGCTGGAGCATGGCGACCCGCGCTTCGACGTTTTTGTCGCTTCCGAGCTTTTCGATGACCGGTATCGACATCCAGGAGTCCCATCTCATTTTCAGCAGATCCATGACGTCGACGCGGTATCGATAGTCCTTTTCGCTCGCGTCACAAAACTCGAGTAGTTTTTCGAAATCCTCTTTCGAAAGGGAATCTTTTTTCCAGAGGCTTTGTAAAAAACGCCTGGGCCGGGTTTGCTGTTCAGTCAAAACGCCGACCATCGTCCCGAGGACGGTGGCTCCGACGGCGGCCCCGATCCACAGGCCCATCACCTGCCTGCGCGTCAACGGTTGCCGGGGCTGTGTGCTCGGAACCCGCGGCCGATGACTCGCCGCCTGCCTATTCATGTCAGCCAAAAGGAGTTTGTCCTCTAAAGCGTCAGCCACTTCGTCCTCATCTTCCGGCGAGGGCTCAGCAGGCTGAAGGTCAAAATCATGGTCGACTTTTCTTTTGCTGTGGCCATCAGCGCGCATTTCGTGGCGCTCCATGGCGTCCGTGGCGATTTTACGCCGGACGAGGAGGGCCACATTCCGCAGGGCGTCGCGGAGGATGGTTTCGGGGCTCATCATGGGCGTATCGTATTTGTCGGACAGCATCTTGGTTCCGGCCTCCGGATATTTCTCGCGATAAAGATTCCCTTTGGCCTCGAGCCATCCGTTCAGAAGGATAAAATTCTTTTCAGGATTTGTCCCGGCTGCCTGCCGGAAGTAATCCCGCCACCACCAGCCCTCGTAATACTTGCTGCGGTCCATTCGGTTGAAATCCTGGATGCCGGCCAGGCGGTCCTGCTTGTTTTGTTCGGACAGGAGGGCTTCGATCCCTTCAATCGCGTTCAGCATGGCAGGAATATGCTCATCCGTTTTGGTCTGCGCGATCAGGAGCTGAAGCATGGCGATCCGGACATCAAAACTTTTTTCGCGGCCGAGTCGCTCGATCAGAGGGGTGGCCATCCAGGGCTCCCACTTTTTCCCGAGCAGGTTCACAAGAGCGATTCGGCGGCCGCTGTTTTGGGTTTGATCATAGCGGGCGAGAACCCACTTCATGTCGGCTTCCGAAAGGGTACTTTGTTCCCGCAGTCCTTCCAGAGTCAACATCGGACGTGTGATGACGATGCCGATTGTGGCCAGCCCGGCGCCTACGGCCGCTGCTGTGAGACCATAAGCCAACATTTGCCGCCGGCTGATGGGTGCCGTCCGAGCGTGCTTTGGAGAAGTGTCTTCGCGCATTTCATGTCGGCCGCGCGGTCCGGGGCGAGTACGGCCCTGTCGTACGGCCGCCTTTCGCAAGACCGGAAGGTCCCCGGTACGGTTGCGGCTTGTCATGGCCGGCCCCGAGGTCATCCACCGAAGATAGAGAACTCCGCCGCCCGCGAGGACTCCGAGGGTGCCGACTCCGAAAAGCCGTGCCCAGAGGAGGATCTCCCGGTTCTGCCAATGGAAATCAAAGCGGGGATTGATGTCATAGCGCAGGTTCTGCAAGACAAGATCATCGTACCTTACCGGAAGAGCCGCGATCGCTTCCCGGATTTTGAATTCGTAGGGGTTGTCGGTCACGAGGGTGATCCGGACATGGGTTTTGGAAGCCTTCATTTCTTCCGGCATATTGAATCCGGCGCGTTGATAAGCGGCAATATCCAGATCGCGGGCCTGGGCCGGGCTGATCCGGATTTCCTGAATATGGTCGAGCCTCATAGCGCCGTTGAATTGGATGCTGCTGAAGGCCGCGTACAAGGCCCCGAAAATAGGCGAAAGGGCCTCCGGAGCGTCGGCGAGTTCTGGATCGACTTGAACGGGAATATCAAATTGATTCGTGATTTCCTCTTGCGTGCTCAAAACCTGCGGAGCTTTCATTCTCTGCACTTCGCGGACGGCGCTGAAAACGCCAAAGCCCCAGGCCGGAACCAGAATCAGTGCGGCGACGATTACGATTCTGCCGAGCATACGCGGCAGGTGATAAAAGGCCGACTCAAAGAACCGTTGTCTGGCCCTGGCCCGCAGAGCCCGCTCCAATTCCCGGTCTTTTTCGTCACGGTCTTCGTATCGCGTTCCCGCAATCGCGGGGCCGACGGTCATGGACGCATTTCCCGTGCGGACCTCGCCTTTTCTAAACGGGCGCGAGCCTCCGGTTTGCCCCTGCCTATTCGGACCGTTCGCCGTGACGGGCACAGGTTCGATGGCGCCGACGCCAAGATATTTATCCTTATTTCCACCCCATAAATGGATCACTGCGTTTTGTCCGGGCTCTGCCGAAAATATTCCCGACATGCGGAAGGTGGTCGATACGTCTTGCGCAGAATCGGTAATTGTGGCCGTGACGATGCCGTCGGCGTCGGCCTTGATCACGAAAGTGTTGTCGAGAGTCGCATCGACGGGTTGCGGGAGATTGAAGTCTTTTTCGAGCGGGAGGGGGATCGGTTCGCCGGTCGGGATTTTTTGCCCGTCGACGGGAAACACGCCATCGACTGCTGCCTGAAGGGTCGTATGTCCCGGAGTATAAAGTTGGAAGGGGTGGAGACCCGCGTCTGCAATGGCGCCTTCTTCGGCTTCGATTCGGACCCCGGCATTCAGATTGGGTCCGTCCAGCCGGAAGGTCAGGGTTGTCTTGGAATGACCGAAGGCTTCTTCGAGCTTCGGATCCGGATAATCGCTGGTTTCGAAAGAGGCCGTTATTGAAAGGCCGCTTTCATCTGCGCGAATCGAAAAATCTTTCCATTCAGCGATCCGGTAGATTCCGTGGATGGGATTTCCCGTTTGTCCGTCAAAACTCAGGCCTTCGATCTTGCTGATATCGTAGGATTTACCATTACGCATAATTTTTCCGTCTTTGACCCGATTGACAAAGGGGCCCATCAGGAAGATTCCCCCGCCCAGGGTATTCAGGTCTTCGGGGACAGCAAGTCGTTCCTTTCCGTCGACGGTCCACGAGATCACCCGGAACCCTTTGTCCGCCATGATCGTAAAAGACGTGCCGGGGACTCGCAGATCGCTTAGCTTCACGAGGAGATGCCCCTGCTTGCGGATCAGCTCGGCCTGATAACGGCCGTCACGGTTCACCGCTTCGATTTGCGGAGTCAAAGCTTGTTCCAGGGAATCGATATTCCTTGTTTCAGACCGGATGCCCTCGAGGACAGTGCCGATGGCGAGCTCCAGCAGGTCCGAGGCAATCGGCTCTTGGAGCGCCGCGCCGCCCTGCGGAATAAGTTCCTTCGCCACTGCCAACGCGATGGTCCGAGCCGAAGGGACGATTTCCGTTGCGGCTTCGGATTCCACTTCGAGCCTCGAGAAACCGGATGCTAGCCTGCTCTGCTCGATGGTGACCGACAGGTCGCGTACCGCGATGATCTTGAACCGACCGCCCGCAAGGGGTTTTGCGGCGATTTTGAGCGGGAGGCCGTCGATTTTAGCGAATTCAAGGGGCGTCAAAGCGATCTGAACGCCTTGGGATTTGTCATGAACCGAGATAGTGACATCGGTAAGGACGATGACGGTGTCATTTGCTCCCAGAAGATGGGCTTGAGTGAGTGCTTTCAATTCCTGAGCCTCATTTCCGCCTTTCAGGACCAGAAAACAATTTCTGACTTTTGCGTCTGTCAGCTGAAGATAGTATTTTTCGGCGCCGGAAGGGCCCGTCGATAAAAAGCGGAGCCCAATCCATGCCGGGGATAAAAGGTTCCTCGCTGTTTTTGTTTTAGGAGGGACGAGGGCCATGATTTGGTCAAGAATGGGTTTTAGTTGGTTCACACTTTCTCTCAAAAGAGCGCGGCTGCGCCAGCCGGCCAAGGTTTCATCCACTGCAAAAAGCTGGGAGTTGATTGGCAACTGCACGGCCGGAGACCGTTCGATGACGGGCGCCGGTTGAGGAACAGGGGTGGCAGGGCCCGCGGAAGTTTCGCTCAACCGGGGAAGCGGCCACGTCAGAGTAGCCAAGGCCTCTTGAAAGCGATTGGGAGTGACGCGGCCGGTCTTAAGAATGGCCTCAAGACGTTCTTTAATTTGAGCAGCGGCCTCGTCGGCTGAGACCGGAACAGCCGAAGGGATCGTGACGGGCCAAGGGGCTTTTTTCCCGCGACCTCGCGGGGTGACGGTGATTTCAATGGCATATTTGGGCGGCTTTCCCGCTGTGCGTGAAACGCGGGCCGTCAAAGAGTAATCTCCGTAAAGCAGGGGGACTTTTTTTTCAGTCTGATCGCGAATTTCGTTACGCGCATCGTTGTCGGCCGTACCGGCAAGCCTCGCTTCTTGAGGCAGTGAAACCATGGCTGGGGGAACTGCCTCGGTATCCGGAGTTGGGGCATAGACCGCTGATTCCCGGACGATGACCTGGCGCTTGCGGCCGGTAACATTATAGGACAGAGCGGAGATGCCGAGACGGGCATTGAGAAAACCATTTTCAGTCAGGCGGAAACGAACGGCTTGTTTGGCCGCTTTCGCAGTGGTCCGCTCGATGGCGCTGACGCCGTAAGCAGCTGCCGGCGTGGAGTCGCCGAAGTCGCTCAGCAAGGCTTGCTGAGCCGCCGGATTTTCAGCCGCTTTGTTCAAAACGGCCTGGAGTTCGGGGGCCAGATAAGCCATGAGGCCGTCTTTGCCCGGCAAAGAAGCAGCTAGATTTTCGGGCGAAAGTCCTGCCATCACCGATTCGACGGTAGAGGAGGCGGTGATCACTTTCAGGTATTCGTTGCGTCCGCCAAGGGCGGTGACTTTTGGGCTCACCAGGGCGTAATTCCAGCCAAGAGAGGCGAAGCGTTCGCTAAAGGGAGCGGCGTGAAAGCCGCCGGTGACGACGACGGCCTTGTCGATTCCGAGCTCCGCCACTTGTTTTTCGATTCGTTCCAGCATTTTTGTGTCGCGAAGTTTGGTCCCGGCATAGAAAGTCATGGCTTTGTCGAAAAGGAAATCTAGGTCGCCGAGATGTTCGAACGCCGTATCGCGCACTCGGCCGTCCGTGTTGACGGTGCCAAGGCGCCGGGTCAGGATCGAGGGGTGCAGAGAGTAGGCGGAGGAGGCGATTTTTTCATATTCTTCCGGCACGAGCTCGAGGGCGAAGAGTTTCTTGAGCAGGCTGTAGTCGCGCAAAAGCCGGACGATCTCCTTTTCTTGCCCGGTTTGCGTCAAACGCCCGAGGATCCGATCGGTGAGAATTTCGAGTTCCCGCATCAGCTGAGGGCCGCGGACTTCGCTTCGAAGCACGATGTGTCCGATCGCGGCCGTCACCTGAGGGTAATCCGCCGGATTGAAATTTTCCGGGAGGAACCGGGCCATCTCTTCGAACAGAAGTCCCGTTTCAGGATCGCTCAGGTGATGCTCAGCAAGTGGGGATGCCAGAAGTTTGGAGACGCGGTCCAAAAGGGACGCGTCGATGATAGACAGGAATCGGTCCTTTTCCTTTTCGTAAGACGCAAGGTCGATCCGCTTCTCGAGTTCGCGCAATTTGAAAACGCGGACTAGCATCGGCCAGGCGAGCTGATGGGCGGCGTTCGAGAGATCGATTTTCAGATGTTTTGCGGCGGCGTCTTTGAATTCGTTGAGGCGAATCTCGAGAGGAGTTCCCGCAGTTTCATAGGTGTCGAGGCGACGCACGAAGTTTCTGAGTTCGTCATGAAGGTACGGGGCGGTCAGGCGCTCGATCTGACGATTGAGCGTTTCGAGGAACTGAGCGGTCCGCGTCTTGGCAGCCTGGACGTCGCAAAAAGCCCGGACGTTGGCCCGGTAAGCCTCGAGCTCCTCGATGCCGTAGCCCTCGGCGTCGCGGGCTTCGAGCAAAAAGAGCTCAGGCCCCTTGACCAGGGCCTTTTGGGCCAATTCTTCGTTGACCTCGAGGGTTTCACGGGGGTGGTTCGGAAAAAAACGGAGCATCTCGGTATCGAGCTTGAACGCGCTTCCTTCGAGGAACAGCGTCTTGAAGCCGTAGCGGTCTTTCAGGTCCGCGAGGATCGAGGCGATCTTTTTCTGAGCCTCAAAATTTCCGTGTGCCGTCTGGATATGAATGATCGACGGTCCCCGCCCCTGGCGGACGGTTTCAAGGGTACCGAGATCAGTTGGGATGATCGGATTAAAGGCGGAAACTGCCGCCAAGGCATCCGTTCGGATTTCAGTTTGCGCGGCGGCTTGCGGCAGAGGCCCGAGCGCTTGGGTGCAAAGAAAAGCAACGGTCGTAAGCGCCGCGACGAGGGGGTTCAGTTTTTTAATCATGAACTTCCGTTTGCCGCCTTTTGTCCGGAACTTTTAAAAAGGCGAAAGTTAATCAAACGGTTTTTTCCTCCCTTGAGTTTCAATATCCCGAAAATAAATGAGGCGGACAATCTCCTCAGCGAAATAAAACCGAATTTACGGGTGACTTGTCGGAGTGTACCACGCGGTCGAGGCCAAATCAACAAATCCGGGCAAAAAAATTAAGCGTAAGTGTTTGATTGATAACATGTTATGAGTCGTCTGGTTTTGCCAGGATATGACAAAAGAAGTTAGAAATAGTGTGTCATGATATAATCAAAGCCTGCCCATGTCAGAGGATCAGATCAATAAAATTCAGGATTTGCTTCGCCAGATCGGTCCGTCGCTTGTCGCGTGTAGCGGGGGACTCGACAGCCTGGTGCTTGCGGTTTTGGAGCACCGCTTGTTTCCCGCTCATGCTCTGATTGCGCATGGCGTAAGTCCCGCGGTTCCTAGGGAAGCGAACGCCAGGGTCCGGGAGTGCGCTGCCAAGGAAGGATGGCGGGTGGAGTGGGTCGAGTCGGGCGAATTGCAAAATGAAGCTTACCTTCAAAATCCCCTGAATCGCTGTTTCCATTGTAAGACTCACCTTTATGGCGTCCTGCGGGAATTCGGTTACGATCCCAAGACGGGCCGCTATGGCAGGGCCGGGGATAGTGCTTTCCGTCGGTCGATTGAGACGTTCAAGCCCTATCCGATTCTGAGCGGTGCGAATACGGATGATCTTGGGGAGTACCGCCCCGGGCTCGATGCGGCGCGCGAAGCGGGAGTGCGACACCCCTGGATCGAGGCGGGCATCGGTAAAGAAGGCATTCGCGCGGTCTGCCGCCTGCTGGAGCTGCCCTTTTCGGAGCTGCCTGCTTCTCCGTGTTTGGCCAGCCGCATCTATACGGGCACCCGGGTGGAGAGGCAGTGGCTAAGCCTGATCGATTCGGTCGAGTCGGAACTGAAGGAACGCACGGGGGTCCGCGTGGTGCGTTGCCGCCTAAAGGAAAAGTCGCTATGGATCGAGACAACCAAAGAAGAACAGCAGAAACTGACGATGGGAGTGGTGGAAGAGATCCGGGAGAGAATCTTGGCGGCAAACCCAGAGCTTGAAAGTCTCGCCCTCGACCCTGCCCCGTATCAGCCGGGAAGGGCCTTTGTGAAAAGCCTATGACGCACGAATTCGATTACTTTCGGCATCACCGGATCGGATTGCCCGAGTGTGTTTACTGCGAGGGCAAGGACCTCCGGGTGCTCGAGCGCCTGCTTGCTGAACTTGTCCGCAAAAAATCTCACCCCGTTCTTTTGACGAAGCTTTCCGAAAAAAAACATGCGTCCTTGAAACCGGCTATTTCAAAAAAACTCGATTATGACGCGCTTTCCAAGACGGCCTATCTTCACGGGACTTTTCCGCCGCTTGGGCCGAAAGCGCCCGTCGTTGCGGTGGTAACCGCGGGATCCTCGGATGTGGCGGTTGCGGCGGAGGCGGTGCGGACACTCCGGTTTTTAGGAATCGAGAGCCGGCTGTTTCCTGATATCGGAGTCGCCGCTCTTTGGCGGCTTGAAAAGCATCTCTCAGCCATCAACGCGTGCGGGGTTGTGATTGCGGCTGCCGGAATGGACGCGGCCATTGTTCCGGTGCTTGGCGGGCTGACTGCCCGGCCACTTATTGCTGTGCCGACCTCGGTGGGCTACGGGGTGGCGCAAGGCGGGGTCACGGCTCTTCACAGCATGCTGGCCGGCTGTTCGCCGGGAGTGACGGTGGTCAATATCGACAACGGCTACGGCGCGGCGTGCGCGGCGTTCCGGATTCTCAAAGAGATGCGGCAGTGACTCCTAACCCTTATTTAATTATCCGCGCCCCGTCAGGTTTGAGCGGGGACATGCTGGTGACGGGACTTGCGAGGGCGGGACGTTTTCCGGCCGCCCGGGTAGATGCCATGATTGCCGCGATCGGCGTCAAAGACCTGCGCAAAAAGATTTCTTTCAAAAAAGTTTCCGTGGGGGGAATTTCGGGATGGCGTGCCGAGGTTCGGATTCCACACAGCCACGAGCACCGCAGCGCCGCGGTGATTCTCCGGACGATCCAAAAGAGCCGGATGACAAAATGCGCGAAGGCATTGGCAGTCCGGGCATTCAAACTTTTGGGCGATGCCGAGGGCGCCATTCACGGGATCGATCCCCGGAAAGTCGAGTTTCACGAGATCGGAGGGCTCGACAGCATTTTGGACGTCTGCCTGGCGGCAGCGATGTTTGACAGGCTCGGCTGCCCGAAACTTTATTGCAGCCCCCTGCCTTTGTGCGATGGTAAAATTCGGTGCGCCCACGGCGCGCTTTCCTCACCGGCTCCCGCGACGCTTCTCCTTTTAAAGCAGGTTCCCGTCTACGGGATCGACTCCGAAGGGGAGACGGTCACTCCGACGGCGATAGCCGTCCTGAAGGCTTTCGGGGCCGAGTTCGGCCGGTGGCCGGCGGTCAAAATCCTCGATTCCGTGCGGGTTTTTGGCGGCCGTATCCTTCCCAACGTTCCCAATGGCGCCGCGTTCGTTCTGGGAGAGCCGCTCTCAAAAAAAACGCTTAAAGGCCTGTGACGCGAAACTCCACGGGATATTTGACCCGGAAGGAGATTTTGAATTCCTTTTTTTCCTTCGGCGTCATTTTGAAAGTCCAGCGCTGAACCCCCGGCTTTTCGGAATCCGCTTCCGTGGGCTTCGGCTCGTAGACGATCTGCTCCACTTTGATTTCGTCGTGTTGAGAAACCGGCACCTGGTCTTCGAGCGTGACGTCGGCTTCGCGCGACCCGAAATTCTCGATTTTCGTCCAGTAGACGTAATCGATCGTTTTGGTTTTTCCGTGCAGCCCCGGCAGGACGCTCAAGTCTTCCTTGGCCTTCAGTTGTTTGCGCTCAAGCCGGAGTCGGTCGTCGGTTCCGAGCGAGAGCGCGATTTCTTCATTCATCCCCCAGGTATCGATCGAGGAGCTTCCGACGTACGCGTCGTCGAGAAAGACCTGCACCGGCCCGGCCAGTAAAAGCCCCTGCGATTGGTTGCGGACCTTGGCGGTAAGAAAAGCCGAGTCGGAGAGGCGAGGCACGACTTTATAAGAAAACGTCGCGGGAAAGACCTGCGAAGCGACGGCCAATTTTTTTGGCTGCCAGTCGGCGGCGATGCTGTCGAGTTTCGGCAACAGGTAACGGACCGAAGGGCCCTGGTTAGAAACGTCTGCGGTGGCCATTTGAGCCTCTGCGACGGGTTCCGGGGCGGCCATCATCATAGCGCCCGCGGCGGCCGTTGACGCATATTCCTGAGACTTGTCATACGAGAGGTCTGCCTTCATTTTCATTTCTCGCCTCATGACGACCGGCTGAAAGACGCTCAGATACCAGGGGTCGCTTTCGGGGATCCGGCCGTAAACGGCGGGCCGGGCGGTGGAAAGGCTCAGCCGCACATTGTCCCAGTTTTCACCGGTCTGCTGACGGACCATGGCAAAGACCGAAAAATCGACTTCCGCCCCTTCTGATTTCGTCCGAGCCTCGTACAAGGGTTCCCAGCTTGCGCCGCCTACCCGGTACGACAGCTCCAGCGTGAAGGATCCGGCAGTCTTGGCCTCCAGATCGATCCACACGGTTTTTTTCGCACGGTTTGAAAAGTTATTGAGCTCATACAACTCGCGGCGCAGCCGGTCCAGGTCCTCGTCGAGTTTACGCATCTCGGTCTCGATCTGCTGCATTTTCACGAAGACGTCGGAAAATCCGGTTTCCATGTAATCGGCGATCGCGGCGATGTCCTGGACGGACGGTTGCTTCGTCATGATGTCTTTGCCGATCTGGTCGGCGGTGGCGGCCTTGACGGAACCGAGAAAATCGGCTTTTTTCTCGAGGGCGTCTTTTCGGAACTGAAGGGTTTGTTTTTGTTCCTCGAGCTTCTTGATTTGAGCCTCGATTTCTTGGGCCTTCGGAGACTGGAGCTCTTTGGATTGGACCGTGGCGGGGCGGGCGCCAAAGAGCACGACAGCCGCGGTGCCTTTCCCGCGGACGCTGACGGAGCCCTCCTCGAGCGTTCCGGGCAGACCGTCGAACTCAACGGCGTGCTCTCCGGGCGCGAGCTTCAGCTCGGCGGTACGGGTGACAAGGGCTCTGTCTTGGAATACCGTAACCTCCGAGATTTTCGAATCGGCCTTGAGGGTTTCGGCGTGAGCGGGGGTGGTTCCGCCCAGAAAAATCATTATTGTGAAAAAAAGCGGGAACACATATTGGCTCTACATCAAATAAGGGGGCAATAAAGATATCCGATAACTATTGAGATGTTCCGACCAAAGAACGCTCAATAAGGAGATTCTTTATGCCCCCGATGACTAGTTTACTGAATATTGATG
>JBAYGD010000027.1:0-40571 GCA_041666865.1 Candidatus Omnitrophota bacterium
CGGTTTTTACCGATTGGCTGGGGATGTTGCCCAATTTGGATAATCGTATCGGCAGGATCACCATTCAGTACGATAACGGCGAACGCACGGAACAGCGCAATGGCGCGAGGACTTTTGATCACAGTCAGATTCAGAAAGCCGTAGCAAAGGCGGCGGGTCCGCTTCTGCTTTCTGAGTTTTTGATTGACCACCAGATCCCGGAGCCTTCCGATGCGTTGCCTGTTGTGATGACGATTCGCCCGACTGCGGCATCGGCCCAGAGTGAAGGGCTCGATGAGCTCGTCATCAATACGGAGACGGATGAAGTTGCATCGTGGGCACGATTGGACGCGGTTTACGAGGAGTGGCTTGGGATGAGTGTCGTGGACGATCGTATCAACAGCATTACCATCCAGCCTCGCAACGGTCGCACGGAAATGCGCGACGTTCCGGCTGCGCCTTCGACATCGGCTGTGGACTTCAGCCGTCTGACTCCGTCACAGCTGGGTGCTTGGGAAGGCTATGTTGCGGCTTCGCATCCGGTCACGACTGCTGCTGCAGAGTCGTGGACAGTGCCGCTGCCTCCTTCGGCGTTTCAAGGATTTGTTTCGATGGCTGAGCACTTAACGCAAAAGGTTGTCGCCTTACCGGTAACGCTTATGCTGGCAGCTTCGCGGAACGAGACTCTTTGGGCGAATGTTTCGGCAGCTCTTGGCTTTCCGCTCGAGCACACAGCGTTTGCTGCGACGGCTCCGGTGGATACGATTGCCGAAGCGGCCGGACCGAACGCGCGCCTGCGCCTCGCCATGGCAGAAGATGCGACTTACGCGGAAGGCGGGGTGTTTGCGTACTATGGCGATACCCTCAGGCAGTTGATGAACGATCCCGTGGCCCTGTTCAATACGGTCATGTATTATTCGGGCGTGCGCCTTGCAGACGAAGCGCTTGTCATGGCCATGAGCCGGGAGGATTTCGTTGCGCAGGCCAAACAGATCGTAGGGGCGAAGCAGTCGAAGCCGGCGGCGGGGATTTCTGCTCCGGACAAGGCCGCTTTCTTCGAGCTTCTCGACAATACGGCCCTGCTCGAATCCATCATCCGTTTCGAGGCGCCCAAGACGGGCGATAAGGACGGCAGCGAGGCCATCCGCCAGTACGTGGCCGCGAACATAACCCGTGTGGGTGTGACGGCCGTGAACGCGGACGAGCGTGTGTTGATCGACGGCGCCGTGAATATTACCGTGGCGAGGGAAGCGCTGTCCAAGGGACAGACGAGAACGGCATGGCTTTCGCTCATGCATATTGACGGCCGGAGAGTGGGTGCCCATACCAAGGGCGCTGATCCTTTGAAAAAGCCGTTGATGGCGGCCGAGACCCTCGGCAAGGAAGCCTATCCCAAAGTGCTCTTCCAGCGCTCTGTGGATGGCCGGTCGATTATTTTCGAAAACGTGTCTGCCTACGCTGCGTTTGCCTGGCAGGCGCATCAGCTTATCGCTGCTGCTGCGTAACGTAACCACACACGAGCCGGCAGGCGAGTGGTGGTTACGCACCAACCCCGACCGGGTTGGTGCCGCGCAAACTGACACTGGCAGGCGAGCACTCAACCGGGTTGGGACAAGGGCCAAGGTTTCAAACAGGGGACAGGCAAGAGATTGCCTGTCCCCTTTCGTTTCACGGGGTACATCCCACTTCATGCAGTAACTCCCAGGAGGCAAAGAAGGGTTTCGGAAAAACAATTAGCGCCGCTTGCCGAGACGAGGAGATCAGCGCAATTTGCAGTCTCGGATTGAGAGCTCCGAGCGAGGCTGGCGCGTTTTGGAGAAACCTTTCTTTGCCGACTGCGCGACAACTGTATAGAGCGGGATGCACCCCGTTCCACGGGCTTTCTTGACACCTATCCCCTCAGCCCTTATAATCCAGGGTTCTTATGAAGGGTGGGGTGTATCTAATGAGGATGTTTTCATGATTCGTAGCATGACCGCGTTTGCCCGGACGACCGGTACTGCCAAGGAAGGCCGATGGACGGTCGAGATCCGTTCGATCAACCACCGTTATTTTGATTTTTCGGTCAAGCTGCCCATGGCGCTTTCCGTCCTCGAGGGACGGGTCAAGGACCTGGTCAATACCGGGATCAAACGGGGGAAGGTGACTGTTACGGTCGGCTGTGACGACGGCGAAAGCCAGGTCCGGGCCATTTCCCTTAATGAGGAGCTGGCAGAGACTTATGTCGCAATCGGCCGGAAGCTTCAGAAAAAGTACGGCATTCGGAACGAGTTTACGGCGGGGGATTTCTTGAGGCTCCCCGGGATGCTTTCGGCCGAGACCGAGGGGCGCGATCCCGAGAAGGACTGGAAGGGCCTGGAGAAGGTTGTCAAACGCGCGCTGGCGCAGGCACTTGCTGCCAAGGAAGAAGAGGGTCGAAAGCTAGCCAAAGACATGATCGAGCGGATCGGGGCGCTTCGGGAAGCCGTCAGAAAAGTCGAGGAATCCGCGAAGGGCCGGACCGACGTCCTCTTCAACAAGTTATCCGAAAGGATCGACCAGCTTTTGGCCGAGAAGGAAAAGGACCAGGACCGGATGAACCGGGAGGTGGCGTTTCTGGCCGAGCGAAGCGATGTGACCGAAGAGGTTGTGCGCTTGAAGAGCCACCTGGAACTTTTTGAAAAACGGCTCCGCCAGGATTCGGAAGCGGGCCGGGAGCTCGATTTTCTTTGCCAGGAGCTCCACCGCGAGGTCAATACGATCGGGTCCAAAGCTCAGCTGTTCGAGATCTCGACGGAAGTCGTCATGATGAAAGGTGAAATCGAAAAGATCCGTGAGCAAGTCCAAAACATCGAATAAAAAAGAACCCGCCAAGGCGGAGACTGCCGGGGCGGTCGTGATGATCTCGGCCCCCTCGGGGTGCGGGAAGACGACGATCGTCGACCGGCTTCTCAACCGACATGCCGACTGGCTGCGTTCGGTGTCGGTGACGACCCGCGCGCCGAGGTTCAACGAGAAGCATGGGGTCGCTTACTTTTTCGTCGGCCCCGGAGAGTTCGAGAAGCTCAAGGAAGGCGCCGAGCTCCTTGAGTATGCAAAGGTGGTTGACCATTGGTACGGCACGCCGGCCCGGTTCGTAGCCGAGAAACTGGCCTCGGGGAAAGTGGTGATCCTCGAGATCGACGTGCAGGGGGCCCGGAAGGTCCGCGCGGCGCTTGAGGCGTCGGTCCCGAGGCTTTCGATTTTTGTTCTTCCGCCTTCGATCAAAGTCCTGCGCGAGCGGCTCGAGGGGCGCAAGACCGAAACTCCGGCCGAGATCCAGGCCCGGATCGAAGCCGCGCAGGAGGAAATCAAGGAAGCGGGCGCCTACGACAAGGCGGTTGTGAATCAAAACCTCGACCAGACGGTCGCGGAAATCGAAGGCCTTATTCTGGATCTCGTGAAGCAAGGCTCATCATTCCATTAAGGAGGAAGGTTCCATGACGTATATTCCGATTGAAAAAATTATGACCGCCGAGACGGGCTCACGCTTCAAGACCGTACTGGCCATTGCCCAACGCGCCAACGAGCTTGCCGCAGGGGCCGCGCCTCTCGTGAAATGCGAATCGAAAAAAGTGTCTACGATTGCCATGAAGGAATTCGCCGAGGGGAAGGTGCGTTATGAAGAAATCAAGCCCAAGTCGAAAAAGGCTGCAGGGTAAGACTGTCCTCCATATCCTGACCGGGTCGATCGCGGCTTATAAAGCCGGGGACCTCGTTCAGGCGATTCGGCGCGAGGGTGGGAGGGCCATTTGCGTCCTTACGGAGAGCGCCAAGCACTTCGTTACGCCTCTGGCTCTGAGGGCTCTGAGCGGGGAATACGTCTATCACGATTTTTTCTCGACCGAGACGCCCTACGGAGTCGTCCACACATCCCTGGTGGAAACCTCGGATGTGATTCTCGTGGCCCCGGCCTCCGCAGATTTTATCGCGCGGCTTGCGGCGGGGCTTGCCGATGACCTGGCCAGCTGCCTTATCCTGGCGACCCACCGTCCCGTTCTGATCGCGCCGGCCATGAACGATCAAATGTACCTGCATCCGGTGACTCAAAGGAACATCCGGAGCCTCAAGGAGATCGGCTATCACTTCATCGATCCCGTCGAGGGCCCGCTGGTTTGCGGGAAGGAAGCGATCGGACACATCTCTGATCCCGAGACCATCGTGCAGTCTCTGGCCCGGTTTGCCGGGCTGAAGACCCGCGAAAGAAAACCGACAGGCGCCACAAACCTGAGAAAGTAAGATTGTGACCGTTTTTCGCCTCAAGATCCTGATCAGCGCCGGACCCACCCGAGAGAGCCTGGACCCCGTCCGCTACCTTACGAATCACTCGACGGGCGAAATGGGCTATGCCCTGGCCCGCGCGTTCCGCGCCCAAGGACATTCCGTAACGCTTGTCAGCGGCCCCACGGCCCTTCGCGCGCCTCGCGGCGTCCGGTTTGTTTCCATTACGAGCGCCCTCGAGTTACAGCGTGTCCTCCGGCGACTCTTCGTCTCACACCATCTGCTGGTCATGAGCGCGGCCGTTTGCGATTTTATGCCCGCGCAGTTTTGCGCGCAGAAAATCAGGCGCTCCGGCGGACTGACTCTGCGGCTCAAGAAAACGCCGGATATCGTCGCGTCGCTTGCCGCCCGTAAGGGGAAAAGAAAAGTCATCGGCTTCTGCCTCGAGACCTCCAAGTGGCTCGAAGGGGCGCGGCGGAAGCTGGCCGCAAAAAAGCTCGACGGGATCGTGGCCACTTATCTCGGGCCCCGCCATCGCCCTTTCGGTCAGGGGAAGGTGACGATGGCTCTTATGACACCTGATGGTCGGCTGCAGCGTCTCAATTCACGGCCGAAAGCTCGTATCGCCCAGGCAATCGCCAAGTGGGCGCAACGAATTTGGTTCCTCGATCGGACAAAATGAATATAATGTGCGTTCGAACGTCATCCATAAGCAAACGGTCGCGAAACCAATGTTTCGGACCAACAAGCAGATCAAAACATGATGTTTTGATCCATTGCCCTGAAACTTGTGTTTCAGGACTATAAGCAGATCAAAACTTGAAGTTTTGATCCATTGGAGGGGTCTCATGAAAAAACAATCCTATTTAGCCTGTTTTTTAGCTATTCTCGTACTGGGGTCGGGTTGCGCTTCCGACACAAACCCGGGCGGTATGACCGAACGCGAGGGAGGAGCTCTCCTCGGCGGAGGTTTGGGTGCGGGGCTTGGAGCGATTATCGGGAACCAGACCGGTCATGCCGGTGCGGGGACGGCGATCGGGGCCGGTGCGGGTCTCCTCGCTGGGGCGCTGATCGGCGAATCTCAGCGGCGACAGAAGGAAAACACCAAAGAAGCCATTCGGAAAGAAATGATGCAGCAGCAATACCAGCCCCAGTATGCTCCTCAGCCCTATGGGGCGCCGCAGCAGCAGCCGGCCTATTCCCAGCCGCTCCAGCCAACGCAGGAAATGAACACCGTATATAATCCGAGGACGGGGCAGACGTTTCCATCGAGGTACAAATACGATCCGAACACCGGCGAGGAATTGACGCCGATACGGTAACTCCTGATGCGGCGCGGTAGCAAAGTGGTAATGCATCGGTCTGCAAAACCGATATACGGCGGTTCGATTCCGCCCCGCGCCTGATCATATGTCACGCCCGGATGGCGAAACCGGCAGACGCACCGGACTTAAAATCCGTTGGGGACTAAACAACCCCGTGGGAGTTCGACTCTCCCTCCGGGCAATTTAATTTGCAGAGGAGGATGCGGCGATGAGCGGATTTGATTATTCCAGCGAAGCGGGAAACGCGTATCATCTTGCCCACCACGGAGAATTTATCAACAACCCGAATCTTCTGGAAGCGTGGGGGAGCTATGCGCACCGGACGTATCTGGGCTTTCTGCGTCCCGGGCAGTCGGTCCTCGAATTCGGCGCCGGCCTCGGAGCCAATCTCGTTTCCGTCAAAAAGTGCTGTTCGGTTTACGCCGTCGAGCAGGCTCCTTTGGCTCAAAAGCACTGCGCGTTTTTGGGGCTTTCCGTTTTTGATTCTTTCGCGAAGGTGAATGCAGCCCTTCGTTTTGACGCCATCATGCTGCGCCATGTTCTCGAACATCTCAGCGAACCCAGAGCCCTGTTGTCGGAGTTTCTCGGCCGGCTCTCTCCGGGGGGCCGTTTGGTGCTTGTCCTGCCCATGGAATCTCCGCGGGCGACTGTCGACAAAAACGATTGTGATCACCATCTCTACAGTTGGAACCGCCAGACGATCACCAATCTCCTGGAACACGCCGGCTACCGCGTGCTGTCGGCACGAATCAACTACTACAACGGCAAAAAGATTTTTTTGCCGCTCTACCGGCTCTTTGGCTCCCGAGTCTACGTGGCTGCGATGAGCGTCCTTGGACGCCTCCGGAATCGCTGCGAGATCGTCATCGAAGCGTGCGCAGAAGCCTCCTAAAACGGTACCAACGACAGCTAAAAACCTCGATTCTCGAAACTTTTTATGCTTCCGCTTCGTTCAACTCAATGGGTACGGTGGCCAAAAAAAGACTTATATTATTTTCTTAATAAGTTGCAACCTATTCAAAATAAATCATTTACAACGTTTGACAAAGTTTGAATAAGATGGTATACTTCCTTAGCTTTGGTAAAAATCTATTTTCAATTCACACCGGAGGTGAATGAAATGAACACGACAACCGCAGGTCTCAAAGCAACACAAAAGTCTCTCAATCGGAAAGGCATTGCTGCATTTCTGGCATTTTTTCTCATGGTCAACCAGGCTGTTATGCCTGCGTTTGCCCAATACCCGGTCCCTCAGTCTGTCCAGACTCAAGAGGAACAGCGGGAAAAAGAGGTTGGTAAGGACGCCGCCGCGGCGGCCGTGACCGTTGCGGTCAGTCCGACCACCACGGATTTTCTTCAGGAAGACGCGCCGCTCTCCGTAGCGACGAGCGAAGAATCCGAAGCGGTTGAGCCGGCCTCCGAAGCCAAAAGCGAAACGAATTTCGAAGTGCGCGATTACTCCGAATCGTCCTTCGAAGACGCCGTGGCTGAACTCTCCAAAGATTACGCCTCCGCAGTCGTGGTCAAGAATTTTTCGGCGGATGATCTCCAGAAGCTGACCGAACTTGATATCGAGGTCGGGATCGCGGTTCTCAGAGACAAGGCCGTTTTGTTTACCACGGGCAGTGAAGATGAACTTCGCGCGAACACGGTGGCCCGGGCGCTTCTCGATCAGGCCGATTTGATCGTCCACACGCATCCGGCGGGTCAGCGCACCGAAGCGAGCTTGAGCGATATCGAAGCGGCGGGGGATGCCGTTGAATTTGTGATTACCACGGCGGGCGTCGTGGCCTACAGTCATGACGGTCTTGTTCGCCAGGAGCCGTACGCGTTTTCCGACCTTTCCGAGCAGATCAACGCTTTGATCGTCCAGGACGAGCCTTCGACGGAGGCCCGTGAAGTTTTGAACCGCTTTATTCTCGCGATTGACGAGTACAATCAAGACAAGACGGGCTATGAGACGTACCGCTCGGGCGATCCGATTACGGTGCTGCCCAACAAGCCTTATCTTTCCGGCTTTGCTTCGGACCCCGCTTACGGGCAGCCGAAGGCCACGATCTCGATCGACCAGCTTTCGACTTCCGTTTTTATTACCGACTATGATGTGACCAATAACGGCAGTTTCGGCGGCAGCGTCATTAATTTCGGAACGCCGGGGAACTTCAGCTCGTCGGCAATCACCAAGTTTACGTTCGGCATGCTCACCAATAACATTTGCACCGGCGCCAACGACTGCGTGAAGGTGGAGTTTGTGGACTCTTCGAACCGCCTGGCGGCGGTCCGGATCCAGGGGCTTTCCACGACGGCCGACCGTAATTCGACGGCGTATGAACAGAGGAGCATCAATAAAAGCACGCTTCTTCTTTCGAACCCCAGCATCAATTTTGGCGCGATCAAGCAGATCAATTTCGTGATCGATCATGCGATGGCGGTCAACCAGACGGTGGGTTTTTTGAAGATCCAGACCGCAGGCCTTTGGTATCAGCCCAACATCAATCCCGATCCGTCGAACCCGGCCGTGACCTATTTGCCCGTGACGTCTTCCGGGGCATTGCCGGAGCTGGTCGGTTTTGCGAAGCAGGATACGAGCACCTCGACGGTGACCATGGTGTCCCGCACTTTCGGGACGATCAATATGAGCCTCAAGAACGCCGATTCCTACGGCGGCGCCTACATTAGTTATGACAATTTCGGCACGGCGGGGACGGTGGAGACGGCCAATTTTCAGACGGCGTTTCCCGGCGGAATCTCGCTGCGGCTTGATAACGGCGGCAGCAGTGTCACCCAGGTGAGGCTCGAGCTAACGGATAAAAATCTCAATCGCGCCTCCGTGATGCTGAAGAACGTCCTCGCGACGGGGCAGACCTGGAAGTTCGACCTGTCCAAGTTTGACGGGGTCGATTTGACCCAAGTGATCGCGGCGGCTCTTGTCGTCGACGGACAGTATTTGACGGGTAAGCTGAATGTTGACTGGGGCCAGTTCGGCTTTGTTCCGAAGCTTCCGCCCGATTTGTCGAATCCTCCTGTGACCCCGGTGCCGGCGACCAGCACCCAGAATTCGCCGAACTTTACGTCCTTTGTGACGGCGGACGGCAGCGCGGCGACGGCGACTTTGTTTTCTCCGACGTTCGCCCGCTTGGACATGAACCTTTTGAGCGACGCGTCCTACGGCGGAGCCTTCATCGACTATGACAACAAGCTGACCACGGGAACGGTCGAGACCATCAATTTGAATACGGCATTCCCGAGCGGCATCGTCCTCGGTTTGGATAACGGCGGGACGAACCTGACGGAAATTCTTCTAGAAGTTACGGATATCAACAACAAGAAAGATAGCGTCATCCTGACCCAAATCGAAGGCTTCGGGAAGCGCTGGAAAATCCTTGCGTCCCAGTTCGACGACGTCGATGTGACCAAGATTCAGACTTTCGCGATCGTTCTTGCCAAAACCAACCTCAACGTAAAGCTCAACATCGACTGGGGTAACTTCAATTATAACGGCCCGGATGCTACGAATCCTACGGTCACCACGCTGCCTTTGAACAGCGCCGGCCAAAAGCCCGAAGTTACGGGCTTTGCCAGCCAGGGAGACCCGGCCGGAAGCGATCCGAGCACCTCTGTCGTGACGATGTCTTCGGAGACCTTTGCCAGGGTTGATCTCAATCTGGCCCAATCGACTTCGTACGGCGGAGTGTTCGTCAATTACGATAATTTCGGCACGACCGGCGTGGAAACCATCAATCTCAATACGCTTTACCCGAGCGGGATGGTTTTCGGCCTCGACAACAGAAATCCCTCGACGGGCGCCAGCACCGGCCTGACCGAAATTTATCTGGAAGTGACCGATGCGAACGAAAATCGCGCCAGCGTCCTCCTCCAGGGAATCCAGAATTTCGGACAGCATTGGAAAATTTTGCCCCGGCAATTTGTGGGCGTCGATTTGACCCGCATTCGGGTCGTTGCGTTCGTCCTGAAGGGCCAGAACGCCAATAAAATCCTGAACATCGATTGGGGTAATTTTGCCTACACGCCTTCGGTGACGCCGGATACTTCGAATCCTACCGTGACGCTGCTCCCGCTGACTTCCGCGCTCGCAAGGCCGGAATTCACCGGTTTTGCGGTGGCGGACGGCAGCACGGCAACGACGGCGTTCACTTCCGCGACTCAAGTCGCGCTCAATTTGAATTTGTTGACGAAGGATTCCTACGGCGGAGCCTTCATCAACTACGATAGCTTTGCAACGACGACAACGACCGAAACGATCAACCTGAACACGTCTTTCCCGAACGGGATCGTTTTCGAGCTCGATAACCTCGGAACCGGTCTCTCGACCATTCTGCTCGAGGTCACGGACAAAAACGACAAGAAGGACAGCGTCCGCTTGACCGGCATCGATGCGACGTCCCGGCGCTGGAAAGTCGCGACGAATCTCTTCAATGACGTGGATGTGACGAAGATCAAGACGCTGGCGTTTGTCCTCGTCGGCCAGTACGCGAATGCGAAGCTCAACGTGAACTGGGGCGAGTTTCAATACACGCCGGTTCTTCAGCCTGTCGCTAATCCGGCGGACTATACGATTTCTGTGATGCCCGTGGCCCAGGATGGAAACCGTCCGAATCTGAATGCGCTTTCGAGCTTCAAAACGGACGGAACAGACTGGAGCAGCGCGAACGTGACGATGACTTCGAAAGCGTCGGCCCTTGTGGACCTGTATTTGTTCAACACGACCTCTTTTGGAGGGGTGTACGTGGGCTACAGCCTGTCGACGGATCCGGCCAAAAACAAGACCATCAACCTGAATACGCTTTTCCCGCTCGGTCTGACGGTCGGTCTTGACAATCAGGGCACCGATATTACGGAGGTTTCCCTGGAAGTCACGGACGTCAACGACAAAATGCAGTCCGTGACGCTGGCTGGGGTCACGAATACTTTGAATAAGTGGAATGCCGCAGTGACCTTGTTCGACCAGGTGGACCGTACGCAGATCAAGACGGTTTCGCTGGTGGTCAAGGGACTTCACCCGAGCGCGAAGCTAAATGTTCAGCTCGGCGATTTTCCTTTCACGCCTGTTCTGACGGCGGTGCCCAATCCGTCGGACTATACGGTTTCGGTCCTGCCGGTGGATGCCACCTTGAGGCGTCCGAATCTGAACGCTCTGGCGAGTTATGATCCAATCAAAGGGGATTGGAGCAGCTCGAATGTGACGATGACTTCGAAGTCGTCGGCTGACGTCGACCTGTATTTGTACAATACGACTTCATTCGGCGGGGTGTATGTGGGCTACAGCCTTTCCACGACGGAACCCTTGCTTAACAAGACAATTAATTTGAATACCTTGTATCCGGGCGGTTTGACGGTGGGCCTGGACAACATGGGGACGGATGTGACCGAGGTGTACCTGGAAGTAACCGATATCGGAAACAAGCAACAGTCGGTGCTTTTGGGCAACGTCGAGAACTTCCTCAAGAAATGGAATGTGGCGGTGACGCTGTTCGACGCGGTCGACCGCACGCAGATCAAAACGGTGTCGCTCGTGGTCAAGGGGCGTCATCCGGCCGGCAAGCTGCACGTGGAGCTCGGCGATTTTGCTTATACGCCAGTCTTAAGCGCGGTCACGAACCCGGACGCCTATGCGATTTCGGTGCTGCCCGTGGACGCGAGCAACAGCAGGCCGAATCTGAACGCGCTGGCGAGTTATGATCCGACGAACGGGGATTGGAGCAGTTCGGACGTCACGATGACTTCGATGTCGTCGGCCGATGCGAACCTGTATTTGTTCAACACGACTTCGTTCGGCGGAGTGTACGTGGGTTACAGCCTGTCGCTGGATGCGGCCAAGAATAAAACGATCGACCTGGATGCTCTCTATCCGGGCGGGCTGACCGTGGGCTTGAACAACCTGGGCTCCGACGTGACCGAAGTTTATCTGGAAGTCACGGACATCGGTGATCGACAGCAGTCGGTGGTTTTGAGTAACGTTCAGGATTTTCTCAAGAAGTGGAACGTGGCGGTGAGCCTGTTCGATCAGGTGGACCGCACGCAGATCAAGACGGTGTCGCTGGTGGTCAAGGGGCGGCATACGGATGGGAAATTGCACGTGGAGTTGGGCAATTTCGCCTATACGCCGATCGTGAGCGCGGTTCCCAATCCGGACGCGTACGCGATTTCGGTTTTGCCCGTGGACAAGAGCGGCAATAGGCCGAATTTGAACGCGCTGGCGAGTTATGATACGACGAACGGGGATTGGAGCGCTTCGAGCGTGACGATGCTTTCGAAGTCAGCGGCAATTGCTGACCTGAATTTGTTCAACACAACCTCGTTTGGAGGAGTGTTCATCGGCTACAGCTTGTCCACGCTTCCGGCCGAGAACAAAACGATTAATTTGAATACCCTGTATCCGGGCGGTTTGACGGTGGGCTTGGACAACATGGGGACGGATGTGACCGAGGCGTATTTGGAAGTGACAGACGTCACCGGGAAACAGCAGTCCGTGCTTCTGCACAACATCCAGAACTTCCTCAAGAAGTGGAACGTGGCGGTGAGCCTGTTCGATCAGGTGGACCGCACGCAGATCAAGACGGTGTCTCTGGTCGTCAAAGGCCGTCATCCGAGCGCCAAGCTGGCGATTCTTCTCGGGGATTTCGCCTTTATCGAGAGCGCCTCGCCGCTTCCGGCGACGGACACTTCCGCGGTGACGCCTTTGCCGCTGAATTATAAGAACGCAAAGCCGGAAGTGACGCCGTTTGCCAGCCAAGACGACAGCACCTCGTCCATGGATATGTATTCGCAACTCGGTGGAACGTTGAACGTTCACCTTGCGGCGACGACTTCCTACGGCGGTATGTTCGTCAGCTATGACGATTTCACGACGGCCGGAACGAAAGAGACGGCGAACTTCGCGACCGCTTTTGCGGACGGCATCGTTTTCAAGCTCGATAATGCCGGAACGTCGCTCAACAGCGTGCAGTTCGAAGTCACGGATATCAACAACAAACGTGCGACGGTGATTCTGAACGGAATGACGTCGGCCCAGCAGCGCTGGAAAGTTCTTTTGTCCCAGCTTGACGGGCTTGATCTGACGCAGATTACGACGGTCGCCCTGGTGGTTGCCGGTTGGCCCTCTGATGTCCGGATCAATATGGAGTGGGGGAATTTCACCTTCACGCCTACGGTGAATTCTCTTGCTGCGGGCGATCCCGCAGTGGTGACGCCGGTCCCTGTGACGTCTTCGGGATTCAGGCCGCGCCTGGCGCCGTTTGTGAGCGTCGGGACTCCGCCGCTTGATCCGGATACGAGCACCATCGGCATCGATATGGTTTCCGAGACCTTTGCGGTCCTGAACATGGACCTCAAAAAGGCCAGTTCCTTCGGTGGCGCTTACCTTGCTTACGACAACCTCAAAACGACGGGGGTGACGGAAACGATTAACTTCAACACGGCTTTCCCCGGCGGCATCGTGCTCAGCCTCGATAACGGCGGCACGGGCATCGGGACGGTGATCCTGGAAGTGACGGACATCAATAATAAAAAGGATCAGGTCCTGCTCAAGGGAGTTGAGAGCTTCGGCAAAAAGTGGAAGATCGTTGCCGGACTCTTTGACGACGTCGATGTGACCCAGATCAAGACGATTTCTCTCGTCGTGACGGGTCAGTATGCCAATGCGAAAGTGAACGTGGATTGGGGAAATTTCGCCCTTGATCCCGTGCTTCCGCCGACGGCTCCGACCGCGGTGATCACTCCCGTGCCTACGGATTATCTCGGCCGCAAGCCGGTTCTGACGTCGTTTATCAACACGACGGCGAACGGCAGCAGCGCGAGCGTCCGGATGGTGTCGCAGACTTTCGCGGTTTTTAATACGACTCTGACCCAGGCCGACTCTTATTCCGGGGTTTTCGCGAATTATGACGACTCTGCGACGGCTGGGACGGTCGAGACGATCGATCTGACCCAGGCTTTTCCTGCAGGGATCGTGCTTGGGCTCGACAGCGCGTCGTCGGGGCTCGGTCAGGTGATTCTCGAAGTGACCGACCGCAACGACCGCCAGGACTTTGTGACGCTGAACCTGATCGAGTCGTTCGGCAAGAAGTGGCTCGTTCTGCCCAATCAGTTTGACGAGGTCGATGTGACCCACATCAAGACCCTGACGCTGCTTGTGAAGGGCGTTCAGGCCAACGCGGTCCTGAATATCGACTGGGGGAATTTCTATCATGCGCCGGAGATTATGCCGTTACCGGCCGGAAATGCCACCCCCGTGACGCCGGTGCCCTTGAACAGTCAGACGCTGCGGCCCGCGCTTAACGCGTTTGCCTCGCTGGACAACAGCACGGCCGCTGTGACGATGTCGACTTCGGCGGTCGGAACGATCGCGCTGAATCTTGTGAACGGTGCGTCGTATGGCGGAGCGTTCATCGATTACGACAATGCGGCGACAACGCCTGCCGTCGAATCGATCAACCTCAATACGACCTTTCCGTCGGGAATCGTTCTCCAGCTCGACAACGCCGGGACCAATATCACCTCCGTCACGCTGGAGCTCAAAGACGCCGCGGGATTGACCGGCGCCGTGATTCTCCAGAACGTCTCCGCGACCGCCCAGAAGTGGGCGATTTTGCCTGGCCAGTTCAGCAACGTGGACCTCACACACATTCGTGTGATGTCGCTTGTAGTGACCGGACAGCACGTTGACGGAAGACTCAACTTGACCTGGGGGAACTTTTCGAATCCCCTCGTTCTGGCTCCGCTGGCGAATCCTGCCGCGGTTCCGGTTTCCACGTTCCCTGTGGATGGGGGCGGCTTGCGTCCGAATTTGAATGCGTTCGCGAGTTTTAACCCGGGTGCGGGAGATTGGAGCAGCACGAATGTGACGATGTCCTCCCCGGCGGCCGCCGCGGTGGACCTGTTCCTGTTCAACGACACCTCCTACGGAGGCGTCTTTTTCGGGTACAGCCTGACCGGGACGGCGCTCGATCGGACGATCGACCTTCAGACGCTGTTTCCGGACGGAATCATCGTCGGGCTCGATAACGCGGGAACCGATGTGACCCAGGTAGATTTCGAGGTCACAGACGCTGCCAACAAGACGCAGTTTGTGACGCTTAACGGCGTCGGGACCGCCCAGAATAAGTGGCGGATCTTGTCGAGCTACTTCGACCAGCTCGACGTGACGCATGTCAAGACGATCGCCTTGGTGGTCAAGGGACGGCATCCCAATGCGAAGATGAACGTGCAGCTGGGTAATTTCTCCTATACGCCGGCGATCGCTCCGGCCGCGGGAACTCCGGCGATCACGCTGCTTCCGAATACCTTTGAGGGAACGGCGCCTTCGCTGGACGTCAACCAGTCCTCAGATGACAGTACGGTTACGAGGACGACGCTTTCGGCGACGCAGGCGCAGGTCGATTACAACCTCAAGTATGATTCGTCGTGGGCTGCGGTGTACGTGAATTATCTGACCCAGAACAACACGGATCACACGATCAATCTGAACACTCTTTACCCGGGCGGAATTACGTTCGGGCTCGATAACGGCGGCACCAACTTGACGCAGGTCGTCCTGGAAGTTCAGGATTACTACGGCAAAAAAGACAAGGTGGTGTTGACCGGCATCTCGGCGACCGCAAAGCGGTGGACGATTCCGCTCAGCAGTCTCGAGGAAATCGATTTGACGAAAGTTGCCTTCCTGACGCTCGTGGTCAGCGGCAACACCGGACCTGTTCGCCTCAATATCGACTGGGGCAATTTCTACTACATTCCGGTTGCCGGGGGAGATGGCTCGGGTTTTTAACAGCCCTTCCGGCGAACCCAGGGGTGGCCGGAAGTGGCGGAAAGGTGTCCCTTGGTCAGGCGGCGCAGGGGATCGCGCTCTTAGACCAAGAGAGTTCGGAAGTTTTCGAGTTGGAGTCGCAACTGCCGGACGCCGCGAGCTTCACCTACGCGGTCATCAGTAAGGGATATTTTGACGGAAACAACAGGTTTCAGGGAGAAGCACTGACTCTCCCTGAAACCTTTGTTTTTTCAGCCCGGGGTTCCGAGGGCACCGTGCTCGGAGTCCAGGTCGTCGATATCAACGGTGTCCGCGCCGAGTTCAAAGTCGCTTTGCGGCCGGTCGATCTTTATTACACGCTTGATTTTCAGAGCGCCCATGTTCTGCCCGCTTTTGATCCCTCGAAAGTCGCTCAAATCCTTTTCGTGCAGGACCAAAGCATGACGCTCGGCCGCTCCCAGTCGCTTGTCCGGATCCGGACCCTGGGGCTTGCCTATACGCCCGTCGAACTTCCGCCCGAGCTTGTGGAAACGCGTGATCTCCTGATTCAGGAGGGCGCCAAATATTTCACGGACGGCATTGGCATCGATCCCGTGACCCATTTTACTTATGACAGCATCACGGCGTCCGGAGCTGTGGACGCCTCCGCAAAATTTACCCAGCCCACGATCATCGGTTTTCAGCTCCAGATTTTGGCCGATATCGCCGCCGGAAAAATTCAGAGCACCTTGACGAGCGAGCAAGCGCTTGCGGAAATCAACCGCGTCCTCGACAGTCTGCTTGCGGTTCAGCGTCCGCCGGCAGAGGGCGGCTTCGGATGGAACGGCCTGATCCCGTGGCTTTTCCTCGAGCCTCTCGGAGCAACGACCGATTGGATCGGCTTGGGCGACAACGCCAATCTTTCGCAGAGCGTTGCGGTGATGATCGGATCTTTAGAGTCGGCGCTCGGCGATACGGCGAAGCCTTTGACGGACAAGGCCGAGACCTTTTTGGACCGGCAGAGGATCGGCTACGAGAAAATGGTCGATCCTTTTTTTGGGATCTTTGCGGCGACGGTCAACTCCAAAACCGGTATTTTTAACCACTTCATGGACCGGCTGGTGAACGAATTTCGGGGGTCGATCGCGTTTCTTTCAGTCCGCTATCCGACGCTTCCTGCGACCGTTTGGGACAAACTCAATCCGGTGATGAGGGATTACACTGACCGTGACGGCAACGTCATCACGAACTTCGCGCCTTTTGACGGCGGGGCTTTCCAGGTGACTTGGCCGGGCCTGCGCAACCGAGAAACGGATTTTCTTGGATTCCGGAACGCCCTCTACAATCATTTGGTCACCCAGACGGACAACGCTTACCAGCGGCATCTGCCGGGCTTTGTTTCGGCGAGCCAGCGGCCGGACAACCGCCCGGAGGGGGACTACTACGGACGCCTTGGAATGACGGAGCTTGCAGAGCTTCCTTCGGAGAATATGATCACGGACGTCGGGTCGACTTATGCCCTCGCCGCAGCTTATGCCTCCGACCCGCTGACCGTTCTTTCCTGGCTTTCCTCGATCCGCCGGCAGATTCCGTCGCTGGACGGGACTTACGGGCTTTTGGACGCCGCGCGCTCGGGCAGTGAAGTCGGCGGCCGGTTTTTGGCGATCGACATCGCATCGACCGTCCTTGGGCTGCTCGACTCGGACCCGGACGCTTTTTCGGCTTACCTGAAGAAGCGGGGGCTCGAGCTTTCGTATAATTTGCTCTATGATCGCAAAAGCCAGTTTGATCTGGAAAAGACTTCCGCGGTGCCGGCTCCTGAGCCGGTCCTTGCGGATAGGTCCCTTGCTGTGTTCAGCCGTTATACCGGGCACGGCGCGATCAACGGGTATCCCTACGATACGACGGATGTCACGGGAGCGCGGTTCTTGAACGGAGAGCTCGAACACAAGAGCGGCGTGTTTTGGCAGGTTCCTTCCTACGACGCCCGGAACAACCAAATTGAAATCGTCTACACGGCCGCGGATACCCCCAAGAAGATCCGGCTAGAACTGAAGAATTCGGCGGATCAAACCGTCTATGAGGTGGATGTGACGCTTGCGGACGCGCCGACGCGAACGCGTATCGTTATTGATCTCCCGGGCCTTGCGGCGCTTTCGGATGTGGGTTTTGTCATGATTCTGGTCGACCAGGGAGCGACGGGGGACACGTCGGCCGACTTTTATATCCATTCGCTCAACTTTCAGCACCTGAGCGATTGATGTTGTCAATTTTGCATCGATCGGTTAATATAAAATCATCACCATCCCGTTCATTTTTAGGGATGAAACCCGAAAGGAATCTGACCATGAAGAGCCGCTCTAAGTGCGCTGTTTTGCTTGCCGTTGTTCTTTTTTCTTTGGCCGTCACGGGCCTTGCGTATGCCGCGATCGATTGCAACTGCTGTCTTAAGGCCAACAAGGCCGAGTGCGGCGGAACCCTCATCATTACGGATCCCAATGCCACCGATCCCGATAAATTGATCACCATGGTCGAATGCGGCAAGCAAGACCTGCCGGCGGTTCCGAACGGTTCCATCCTCGAGGTTTTCGACGGCGAATTCAAGTGTACGGTTTCCGGGCAAGACAGCATCGACATCACGGTCCTCGATCATGAGCTGACCCTCAAAGACGGCAATGCGGTTACGATCACGAGCGGCGAAAACGACGGTTTAGTCACGATGGACGCGGGGACTGCGACCCTGATCGATCCGATCGGCGAAGAGATCGCCTTGAAGCAGGGCGAGCGCTATCCGATCAAGCTCTCAGAGACCGAAGCCGTGACCGAGGCCCTGGAGCCCGGCGGGACAACTGCCGAAAACACGCCGCCACCCGATTCCCGCGGCATCGAAGCCAGCCCGTCCAAATAAAATTTCCTCCAGCATGAAACGGGCGGGCGCACTCTTTCTTTCGATTTTTATCATCTTGATACAAAGTAGTGCGCCCGCATTTGCCGACTATCAGCTTCAGGATTCCATCAAGGAATTCGGAGAAAAGCGGTGGATCAAGACCGGCCCCACCCGGATAAAAGCCGGCCCGCTGAGGATTCATCCGTACCTGAAAACCAAATTCGAATTTGACGACAACGTCTATCTGTCGCACTCCAAAGCGCGCAAGGACTTTGTCTTCGACGTGGCGCCCGGCGCCGTCATTGAGATTCCGATCGACCGCCATCAGGTCACGGTCGGCTACGAAGGCGATATTGAAACCCTGGCGATCAACTCGACCCAGAACACCCAGGACCAGCACTTCTTTGCCCTCGGAGATTTTAATTTTCCGTCCTGGTACCTGAACGTTTTGGAAAAACTGGACATCACTTCGGACCGCGCGGGGACTACCTTTACCTCGCGTATTCCCCGCATCGATCAGCTGGTGAATCCGAAGCTCGGCTACCGGTGGAAGCGCATGACGTTCGAAGGGGGGTTCCGCCAGTTCATTCGGGATTTTCAGAGGACGGTCGACAAGCCGTTCGATTTCCAGGAGCGCGCCTGGACGGGCGTTTTGTATTATGATTTGTTTGCCCGCCTGAAGGCGCTCGCCGATTACACCTTCTCCCAAATCGAATATCCCGGAGCTCACACCCGGAACTCGCACCTCAACCAGGGCCGGATCGGTTTGGAAGGGGAGCTCATGCCCGATCTGACCGCCAAGGTGCGGGTAGGGCCCCAGTTCCGGACTTACCGGTACAAGGACCGCCACGATTTCAATTCCTGGGTGGCCGTAGCCGACGTGACGTACAAGTGGCGAAAAAACTGGCGCTTCGAGATCGATTTTAGCCGTGAAGCGATCGAAGCGACCTTCATGGACGTCAATTATTACCTACGTCACGGCATTCGCGGAGTGATCGAATACAAGTTCCGGCCGCGGTGGGTGGTTGCGCAGGAATTCCGCTATGACCGGGATAACTATGCCGAGAGGGCGACAGTCGACGACCGCAACGGTTACCGCCACGACAATAATTTTTACGCGAAGACCGGGGTCCGCTATCTTTTCCGGGAGTGGATGGAGGTCGAGCTGGCCTATGAGTGGTACCGCCGGAACTCGAATTTCTCGGTTCTGACCTATAACGACGACCGGGTTTCGCTGACTTCTTTCCTCCGGTACTGATCCGCCCGAAAATCCCTTTCCGGGTTCCCCACCGCTCGATTTTCTGCTAGTATCTGCCGATAACTTAAAGCATAAGCAAGCTGTGCCCGGCACGGTCGAGCCATTGAGGAAAAAATGAGACAATTGGTACTGTTTCTTTTGACGATTTTATTCTTTGCCGCTCCGTGCGGTACGTCTCTTGCTGCTCAACAGGGCGGGGGAAGTCCCGCAAGGGCCGAAAATTACAAGATCGGCATCGGCGACCTCCTCCAGGTGGATGTCTATGACGAGCCCGATCTGAGCGTCGAGGTCCGTGTCCTCACGGACGGCATGATCTCGCTTCCCCTGATCGGCTCCATCCGCGCCTGGGGTTTGACGGTGACCGCGCTCGAGCAGGAGGTGATGAAGATCCTGGGAGAAAAATACCTGGTGAATCCTCAGGTCACGGTGATCGTCAAGGAGTTCAGCCGGATTTTCGTCTTTGGAGAGGTCCGGGAACCGAGCGCTTTTCCGCTGACCGGGAAGCTGACGGTTTTCGAAGCCATTACGCTCGCCGGTGGATTTACCGAGGTGGCCAATAAGTCCGCGGTGAAGGTCATCCGCCAAAAGCCCGACGGCGGAGAAACGACTTTTGAGGTCGATATCGACCGGTTGACTAAGAAGGGGGACACCTCGCAGGATATGGAGCTTGAGGCCAACGACCGCATCGTCATTTCGAGAACCTTTTTCTAAAGGGCCCAAAACATGCCACGTCCTTTTCCCGATTACGAAATCCACCTGATGGATTATCTGTACGTCCTGCGCAAGCGACGCCGCGCGATTGTGATCTTCATGGTGCTTGTCTTGGGAGCCGCGATCTTCCTGACCTATGGGGAGCAGGTCCTGTACCGCGCCACAGCGTCGCTTTTGATCGAGCGCGGCAATCCCAACGTGGTCGATTTCAAGGAGGTCATGTCGCTTGACTCCTCTTCCTCGGATTATTACCAAACGCAGTACCAAATGCTTCGGAGCCGGACGCTTGTCGAATCCCTCGTCAGGAAGTCAAATCTTGCGAGCGACCCTTACGTCCTCAAATTGAAACAGGGCGGGGCTCGCGCCCTGCTCCGCAAGGCCGCCTTTCTCCAGCCGTGGCTCAGGGAATTCATGGCGGAACCCGCGCCCGAAGACATCGTGATCCGGAAAATGCTCAAGGTGGATCCGGTCCGCAATTCCCGCCTGGTGGAAATCAGCGTGCTCCATCCCGACCCCAAGCGGTCCGCCGAGCTCACCAACACCCTGGCCGATCTTTTCATTAAGCGCAGTCTGGAAGACCGTTTTCTGATTTCTAACCAGGCGACCGAGCTGATCTCCAAACAGCTCGTGGAGCTCAAGGACAATGTCTCCGAGGCCGACCGCGCTTTGCAGACCTATAAGGAAGAACACGCCCTCGTCAACATCCCATCGATCCGGGGACAAAACGAATTTATGCAAACGGCCAAGATCGAGCTGGTGAAAATCCAGGCCCAGGAAGCCAAACTCGAGAAGCGCTACCTGCCGCTCCATCCCAAAATGATCCGCTTGCGTTCGCAGATCGAAGGCCTCCAGGCCAGGATGGACGAGGAAGAGAAGAAGATCCTGGGGCTTGGACGGGTCGCGATCGAATACGGACAGCTGGAGCGCGAGGCCGACAGCTCACGCCAGATCTATGAAGCCCTGCTGAGCCGCCTCAATGAGACCACGAGCGAGGCTCAGACTCAGGCGAGCAACATCATCGTCGTCGACCGGGCGCTGGCTCCGGTGAGGCCCTTTAAACCCCAGCCCTTCGTGAATCTCCTGGTGGGTTTTTTTGCGGGCCTCCTCGGCGGGATCCTCCTCGCTTTTTTCTTCGAATATCTGGACTCGAGCCTGGGCACCCCCGACGACGTCGAGAGGGGCCTCGGGCTCGAGCTTTTCGGAATCGTTCCCGAATCTGACGTCGATCCCGAAAAGCCCTTCGGCGGCCAGCTGTTCGGGGGCGACATGGGCCATTCGCCGGCTGCCGAATCCATCCGCGCACTCAGGACGGCCCTGCTTTTTCATTTGAGGAAGGTGGAAGGCTGCAGGCTCATTTTAGTGACGAGCCCGAACCCCGGGGAGGGGAAAAGCACCATTGTCTTCAACCTGGCCGCGGCGTTTCAGCAGAATCATCTCAAGGTGCTGCTGATTGATACCGACCTGCGCAAGCCGAGGCTCCATAAACTGATCGGAATTTCTCCCGCCAAGGGGTTGACGGACATCCTCGAGGGCGAGGTGTCTTTCGAAGAAGCTCTCGTGAGCCCGGTCCCCGGAGTCGGCTTCGATTTTCTCAGTGCGGGGTCGTATTCCCATCATCCAGCCGAAGTTCTGGGGTCGATTCAAATGAAGACGCTCCTGGATCGCCTGCGAAAAATTTACGACATCGTCCTGCTGGACAGTTCGCCGTACCTGGCCGTTGCCGATGTCGCCGTTCTCCATGAATATGCCGCCGGGGTCCTGGCGGTTGTCCATTATCACCGCACCGATAAGAAGCATATTCAGGATCTCAAGCGCCGTTTCAACATCACGGAGCAGAGCCCCAAAGTGCTGGGGGTCGTAATGAACCGCGTCAGCGTTCGCGAAAAAGACTATTACTACCACCAGTACTACTACTACGGCTACGGGGATGCTGCACCGGCCAAGTAATCCCGGTTTCCTCCGCGAAAGCGTTGCGGAGGCCGGCTTGGCTTTTGCGGCGGTTTCGGGCGCTCTGTTTTTCGGGGCCGTGGAGCCTTGGGCGTTCATGGCTCTGTGCGCGCTGATCTTCCTGCTTCTTGTCGTTCTGCCGGAGGCTGCCGGCGAGTTGGCCGCTTTTCCCGCGTTTTTTCGCTGCGCAGCGCTCCTCCTCTTAGGCCTCCTTACCGTCCAGGGCCTCTTGACTTCTCTCAACCGGTTCGCGACGCTCGAAGAGCTGCTGAAATGGCTTGCGATGGCGGGCGTTCTTGCCCTGACCCAGAAGCTTCGGCCGGCCGCAGCCGTCCGTTTGCTTGCGGTCCTTGCGGTCCTGGGGTTCCTCGAGTCTCTCTACGGCTGGTGCCAGATCCGAACGGGCCTCGAGAAAGTTTTGTGGCGCTCCAAAACCGAATACGTGGGCTGCTTGACCGGCACCTTGATCAACCGTAACCATGCGGCTTGCCTGCTTGCGATGTGCCTCGGGGTGCAGTCGGGGCTTTTCATGCGCTGTCTCGGGAATCGATCGCTGCGGGGCGCCGCGGTCTTTGGGGCGATCTTTTTGGTCACGTTGTCGGGCCTCTTGAGGACGGGCTCCCGCATGGGTTGCGCGAGCTTCCTTGCCGCCGTTCTCATTTTCCTGCCGGCCCTGATGCGAAAGGTTTCAGCGCGTTTTGCGGCTGTGACCGCGTTTCTTCTTGCGGCCGGTTTTGCCGCTGCCTTCCTGGTTTCCGGAGAGCTTTTGGGGGTGCGCCTCGGACATGCGGGCGATGCTTTGATTTTGGGCGAGGGCCGGTGGGTCGTGTGGCGCGACACGCTTGCGATGATCCGGGATCATTGGCCGTGGGGCATCGGCCTCGGGGCCTTCCCCTGGGTCTATCCGGCCTATCAATCCCCGGAGCTTGCCTTCGGGTGGTCCCACGCGCATAACGATTACCTGGAAGTTTGCGCGGAGCTCGGGATTCCCGGCTTTTTGGTCCTTATTTCGGGCTTTGCGGCTCTCGGATGGAGGACGATCCGGGAATGGCTTGTTCTGAAGGCTGAGGCCTTTTTTGTCGCGTGGGGCATGATGGTCTCGGTGACGGCCTTTCTCATTCACGGACTCGGGGATTTTAATGGGGCGATCTTTGCCAACCGCTTCCTCATGGTTCTCCTGCTGGGATTGGCCGTGCGGTGGTGCCGCCTTGCCCGCGCGGGGTCGGAGGGCGCATGAATCGATCCTCCGTCGCGAAATTCCGGAAGCCGGCACTGCGAGTCGCGCTGCTTTTGCTGGCGGCGGTGTGCCTGCAGCAATCATGGATGGGGCTAGAGCTCTCACGGGCCGAAGGGTGTTTTGTCGGTAACGACTTTTCCGGGGCTGTTCGTCTCCTGAGCGGATCCGGACGGTTCGACGCCCTCCGTTCTCCTGATGCGATCGAGCTGCTCGGAAAAAGCGCGTGGCAAGAGTGGATCCGGAACAAGGACAGGGAGCGGCTCGTGCAGGCTCAGCGGGCGTTCACACAACTGACTCTTGCGGCCCCGGGGTACGGCAGAGCTTGGCTTTATCTTGCTTTGTCGCAATCGGCCATGGACCAGGGTGAACCGGGTGGCATGGAGGCGGTCCGCTGGAGGCGGATTCATGCCTTGCTCCTGAAAGCCTACGAGCTCGAACGCGGGAGCGCTTGGATGCAATGGATGACGGCTTCCCGGCTTTTGGCCAGCCCGCAGTTTCTTTCCGGGCGGGAAAAAGCCGAGGCCCTCGAGCGGATGAAAAACGCGATTGCGCTGCATCACCGGTATCAGCCGCCGCACTACCTGAAGCCGGCCCTGACTCTTTTATGGAAAAAATTTTCAGATTTCACTCTTTTAAGAAAAGTGACCCCTATCGATGCCGTTTCTTACAATACCCTTATCGAATGGATGGACGGACACGGGCTATGGGAGTACCGGCAGTCGGTGCTTCGGCAGTCTGAGGCGATGAACCGTGCTTTTTGCCGGCAGAAGGCCGGAGAGGGGCTTGGGCTGCTGCGCAAGGGGCGCCCGGAAGAGGCGCTCGCCGCCTTCCGGAATGCCTCCTGGATTTGTCAGGAGTCTTCCGCAGCTCAGGCGGGGATTCTTGCGGCGGAAGCGGTCATGGTCCAAGGAACCGGAAAAGAAGAAAAAATTCTCCGGCAAATCCTTGAAGAAGAGGAAGAACCGGAGGTCGCGGATTTTTTTCCTTTTCTCGAGCGTGCCGTGATAAAAAGCGGGGAGCCGTACTTGCAGGGCCTGCTTGCTTATCGGCGAGGCGACTTCGCAGTGGCTCGGCAGTATTTTGAAAAAACTGCGCCGGCTGGGAACTATCCCTTTTTGCGCCGGTACGGGGCCGAAGCCGACTGGAAATCGGGAAATCCGGACGCGGCCATTTCAGCCCTTGAGCCGGCGCTCGAGGAAGAGTCGCCTGACCTCAGGGAGCTGCTGCTGCTCGCCGAGTGGGAGTCTCCGGTTCGCGCCAAGGCCCAGGCCCTCGTTCAAAAAACGATGACGCGTGCGAGCGACGATGCCTGGTGGGCCTGGGGCGCGGGTTTTCATGAGGTGAGCTTCACTCTGGCCCGTCCCGGCCGCATCGGCCGGCGGGTCCAACTGCTCCCCGGGGAAGTGACGTTCAGGATCCGGATGCGCGGCCGCAAAGGCGTCCGGAAGGATTATCCCTATTTGGCGGCGCGCTTGTCCGACGGGCGCAAGGAGCGGCGGATCGGAACCGTCTATGCGGATTCGGAAGACTGGAAGGACTATGGTTTTACGGTCCGCACGTCCGGCGGCCCGCGGTGGCTTGATCTCGAATTGATGAACGGCGACGCGGCTTCCGGCGCGCAAAATCCGAAGATCGAACTGGAAACGATGGAGGTCGGGTATGGAGCCCGCTAAAAAAAGACCTTTTCTGTCGACGGCCGTTTTTACCCTCATCGGCCGCACGGGAGGCCTGATCCTGCCCTTTATCGTGGCGTTCTTTTACGGCGCGGGCCGCGAGACGGATGCCTTTTTTTTCGCCTACAGCCTCATTTTCTTCTTCGTCGCTATTCTCACCCATCTGTACGAATCGGTCCTTCTGCCGTACCTGGTCGAGAGAAAAGATGAGGAGGGCGCGGCGGAGGGCCTGGCCGCGGGGATATTTTTTCTCAGCCGTCCGGTTTTGGGAATCACCGCAATGGCCGCGCTCTTTCTCCTGGGTCCGCTGTTGAGCCTGGGGAGCGGATGGGACCGTGAGTCCTCCCGTCTTGTGTCCCGTTTCTTTTTCGAAATGCTTCCGCTCCTGATTTTCGGCGCGGAGATCGCATCCCAGAACGGGCTGTTTTATACGCGGAGAATTTTTTGGTATCCGGCGGTTTCACCCCTCATCCGGTTCGCGGCGGTCATTGTTTTTGTTTTGATCTTGCATAGGTCTTTGGGAGCGGACGCGCTGACTTTGGGATTGTCGGCGGGCGAGGTCTTTCGCTGGGCGATGACGTGTCTTTTATTCAGGTCTCTTTTTAGGTTGAAATCCCGGATTGACTGGCCAAAAATCATGCCTGCCCTGCGTCATTTTTTTGCCCAAGCCGGCCTGCAAATTATCTCGATTGCGGCGGTTTCCATCGTTCCGATCACGAATCAATGGTTCGCCTCGCGCCTCGGCGAGGGAAGCCTGACGCTGCTCAATTACGCCGATCGCTTGCTCCAGATTCCCTACATCCTGTTTATTTCGGGATTCCTGCAGGTATTTTTGACGGACTGGTCCGAGAATTTTTGCGGGAATCTCCCCGATTCGTTTCATAGCCGTCTAAGATCGGACTTCCGGATCGTCTTTTCGGGTGCCGTGCTTCTCGGGGCCTGCCTGTGGTTTTTCAGGGAGCCGCTCATCCAGGTTTGTTACGGGAGGTCCGCTCTGACCGGGGATCAGCTCAAAACGGTTTCCGTCATTTTCGGATGGCTTGCCCTGGCGCTCATTCCGGGCGTGATGAAGCTGCTTTACGGCCGGGTGCTGCTTGTGTTCCGGAGGGCCGGTCTGTATTGCTTTCAGTCCTGCGTAGAACTGGTTTTAAACATTGTTCTGACCGCGGTCTTGATCCGTTTCTTCGGTTTGGCGGGGATCGTGATGGCGACGGCCTCGGTTTATACGGTGACGGCGGTCTGGCTTCACTTTGCGGTTAAAAAGTGCAAAGCAGGAGAGCCTGTGTCATGAAAATTCTTTACGCGACTTTTGATCCGGGGAAATTCGGCCTGGGCGGAGCGGAGAAGGTTCTTCTGGACGTGCTCCAAGCGATGCGGGAGAGGTTCGGCCACGAGGTCGCCTGCGTTTCGAACCGCGGCAAACTGACCGCCGCCCTCGAGAAGCGGGGAGTGACGGCCTTTTGCGTGCCGCAGAGCAAGCTTTGCGCGGGCGCGGCCGTTTGGGGGCTCGACCGGATCCTGCGCAGTTTCCGGCCGGATCTGGTGCATTCTCATCACCGGTACATGACCTTTTTGTTCGATCTTTTTTTCAAGCATCGGAGCGTGATCCTCCACACCGAGCACGTCCTGCGCACCGACAAGCGCGGCCTTTTCCGCTACGGCCACTGCGCGACCGCGGTGGGCGGGGGAGTCCGGCAAAATCTGGTGCGACATTTTGGCGTGCCGGAAGACCGGTGCGTGCTCATTCCCAACGCGGTTCCCGAGCCGAAGCCGGATCCGGCGGCGCTCGAGGAGATCCGGCAAAAGTACGCCCGCCGGAGCGGAGAAGTTTTTGCGTTTTGCCCCGCGCGCTTCGAGGAGCAAAAAGCGCATGAGGATCTGGTCCTGGCGGCGGCCCGCTTGAGCCCGGCGCAGCGGGAAAAAATCCGGATTTTTCTTGCCGGGGACGGCACGCTTCAGTCCTTCATCCGGCGTGAAGTCGAGCGGCTCGGTCTCGGCGACACCTTTGTATTCCTCGGCTACTCGACCCGGATTCCCGAGTGGTTTGCCGCCTGCGATTTTATGGTGCTGCCCTCGCTTTGGGAAGGATTGCCGCTGACCGTCCTGGAGGCCTATCAGGCGGGGAAGCCTGTCCTGGCGACCGACATCCCCGGGACGCGGGATCTGGTCGAAAGCGGCCGGACGGGTGAATTGATCAAGGCCGGGGATCCGGCGGCGCTCGCGGATGCCATGGGCCGCTGGGTGGATGATCCGGCAAGGATTGTCCGGTATGGGGCGTCTGCGAAGGCCTACGTCCGACAGTATTCATTCGACCGCATGGCCGGAGACTACGACCGGCTTTATCTCGAATGGGTCCATAGAATCAACGGGCAGCGGACATGACGGTCAAGATCCCCTACTTAAATACCCGCATTGAAACGGACCTCCTCCTGACGCTGTTTCTTCTTCCGGTCTGGTGGGTCACCGGGCTCAGTATCGTGGTCTATCATGTGACGGCCCTCCTGATCGGCATCAAATTGCTGGTTCTGTCGAGCCGTTGCAATCGGCCGGTCCGGGTTCCACGAGAGATGTTCTGCTTCGTCTTTCTTCTCCTGACCTATTTAATTTCCATCGCCATCAACGTCCCTCTCCGTCCGGCTCAGCGGGTCATCGCCTCGATCAACAACTATGTCATGCTGGTGATGGGATTCTTGATCGTGCTCGGCGTTTATAACAGCGATCCGGAGACCCTCTTCCGGGGCTTTTTCCGCGCGTGCCGGTGGCTTTGTCTCGTGAGCGTGGTCGTCGGCGCGGCCGCCCTGGCCTACTGGTTCTATTATCGCGCGCACTTCGAGACGGAGGCCTGGCTCGCGCGGCGGATGCCCTCGCTGCTCAATTATCCGTATTTTTTCATTTCCCTGAAGATCAGCGGGACCACGTCGGACTGGTTTTCGAACCAAGAGTTCCCACGGCTGACCTTGTACAACCAGGCGCCGACGGCCACGGGAGGACTGCTGGTCATGATGATGCCGATGATGATGGCTTATTACGCCGACCTCAAAAAGCCGAAACGCATCGAGGGGACGGTTCTTCTCATTCTCTCCTTTGCGGTCGTATTCTTCACGCTTTCCCGCGCGGCCCTTTACGCTTTTGTCGGCGCCTGGATCCTGGTGAACGTGCTCGAAAAGGACAAAAAAAGGCTCTTTCTTTTCGGGGGACTTCTCTTGTTCGCGGGACTGGCGGGGCTTATCGACAAGGGGGTCGAATTCATTCTGGAGTTCCGCAAGCCCAGCACCGTCGGCCGGTTCGAGCTTTACGAAGAAGCCTTCCGGATCGTGATCGCCGAAAATCCCATCCTGGGGGTCGGTGTACGTTTCCGCGACGGCTTTACGATGATGGCGATCGGTTCTCATGCGCTCTACATCGAACTGCTATTCGTCTCGGGGTTTATCGGGTTGATTCTCTTTCTCGTCTTCCAGGGGGCGGTGATGATGAGCTGGTATTCCCAAAAGCAATATTTGAAAGATCCTTTCGAGAGCATCGTTTGGAAATATCTGGGAATGAGCCTTTTGGGGGCGAATATCTGGCTCCTGAGCGATACCCTCTTTGGACTGCCCTTTATCTCCTACCTGTATTTTCTGATTGTCGGGGGAGTTTTGAAGTTCGGCGCGCACCTTCGCAGGCGTTAGGGGCCATTTCCTACAGGTACAGGCCTTGAATAATGCTATAAAAGCAGGCCTGTCCCTGTAGGAAATGGCCCCTCGACTTGTTAAGCGAAAAGCTTCTTGAGCTTCAGCATGTGCTTTTCAAGCAGATGCCAGCTCGCCATTGCGGCGGCCAGGGTCAGAGCGATGGCCGCGGCGTAAAAGAGGATTTGCGAGGCGGCGTTGGGGGCGGTCAGAAATCCGAGCGAGGGACATGAAGAGGCGGCCCGGCGAAGAAGGGTGCAAATGGGCAGATGGACGAGGTACATCGCATAGGAGTATTTCCCTGCGGCCCTCAACAGGCCGCTCGAGAAAAATCGCCGGAGAAATTCCGGAGGGTTCTCGCGGACGGTGACCGCAAGCAGTTGGACGAAAAAGAGGCTGATGACAAAATAGCCCAGCGTATTCATGAAAGTGCGATTGTCCTCGAGAAAGCCCATAGAAAAAAGAGCCGTTAAAACGGCAAGCGACAGCGCCATCAAGCGGCCGCGCGCAAAACCCCGGAAGAAGTCCGGGCAAGACTCTCTCGTTCGCAGATAGGCGGCCCAGAAAGCGCCCAGGCAGATGCCGTCCAAATGCGTGAAAGTCATGACGTAGAGGCTCAGATGCGGCGTTCCGAAAGCCCAGAGGAGCGATCGCAGCAGGACCGACAGGCTCAGGATACCGAGCAGCCAGCGGTGAATATGGCGGCGGTCCGAAAGAGAGACGAGGAGCGGCCAGAGCAGGTAGAAATGTTCCTCGATGGCCAGCGACCAGGTGATGTCGATCCCCCCGTGAGCGAAAAACCCTTTCTGGGCGACGAAAAAATTCGAGAGATAAAAATAATACCAAGGCCAGTGCTGGCGGAGCGCGGCGAGTTCGTAAGGGGGTTGCCTCATGGACGGGACGAGAGCGGGGAGAAGGAACAGGATAAACGTGATATAGAGGTAGTATAACGGGAAGATCCTCAGAGTCCTGCGTCCGTAGAAATTTCTGAAGAAATTCGGCCGGTCTTTCGCGTCGAGCAAAATGCCGGTGATGAGGAACCCTGAAAGGACAAAGAAGAGGTCGACGCCGTGCCCCCCCATGTGGAGGGCCTTGATCAGCCAGCCGCCAAGCCCTTGGTGGCTTTGCAGATAGGTGGCATGGTGGAAAATGACCATGAGGATGGCGAGGCCGCGGATGCCGTCCAGTGCCGGAACGTGCTCATGCTGTTTTGACAAAAGAATCTCCTTGATTCGAATGGTATCTTAACGGCGCGCCGCCCCCGAAACATGAGTTACAGCTTTTTGTCCATCTTAGTCTGTCCGGTCGACAACTGCATGGAGACGGATGAGCTCGACTCGGTAAACGGCTCGCGGAGGCGTGGGTTTTGCGGTAGAATATGAAAGACAACGGGATCATCATGAAAACGCTGAAATTGCTTGGAATCACTTTGCACGATGTGACGGTCGATGAGCTGCACGGCTTCATCGGCCGGAAAATTGAGGCGCGGGAGAAGGCCGTTATCCCCTATCTGAATATCCACGCGGCCAATCTTGCCTGTGCTCAACCGTGGCTTCGCGATTATTTCAATCGCGCGGCGCTTGTGATTTGCGACGGAGACGGCATCCGCTGGGGACTCCGGCTGCTCGGGCAGTCTCCGCCTCCCAAAATCACCTATGACCGCTGGATATGGCAGCTCGCTGCTTTCAGCGCGGCCAGAGGTTACCGGATCTATCTGCTCGGCGCCGCTCCAGGGATTGCCGAAAAAGCGCAAGAGAGGCTTAAGGCGAAATTTCCGGCCCTTCAGGTTTGTGGCGTCCATCATGGGCATTTCCACGCATCACAAGAGGAGAATGAAAAAGTCCTCGCCGATATTCAGCGATGTCGTCCGGATATTTTGCTCGTGGGCTTCGGCATGCCCCTGCAGGAAAAGTGGCTGCTGGCCAACGGCCCGAGACTCGATGCCCCGGTGATCCTCACGGGCGGGGCCGCTTTGGATTATGCGGCCGGTGCGGCCCGGCGCGCTCCCGCTTGGGCGATCCGCCTTCATCTGGAATGGCTGTTCCGTTTGCTGCAAGAGCCGAAAAGACTTTTTAGACGGTACGCTCTCGGCATTCCTCTTTTTTTCTGGCGGATTGTCCTTGAACGGATCAGGGGTTCGATTTAGTCAGAAGGAATTCCAGCTTTTCCGATAAAGCTTCTGCGACGACCCGGTGTCCTGCGTCGTTCCAATGCCCGGTGTGCCCGCCGGTCTCCATCCGCTTCCCCGGAATATTTTGTTCGTATTTCTGCCAGTGGAGGGACTCATGATTTTTTGAATAGGCCTCCCGGAAACTATTCTGCAAGCCCAGAAATTCGATGCCCTCGCTTTTGGAAAAAGCCGCCAAGTCCTTCTCGAAAAAGAGACTGTCAAAGGCCGGATCCAAGGCAAGCCATTTTTCTTCTGTTCCGGGAAGGTACGAGGGGAGGTCGATGGACACGAGCAGAAGGGGAATGCCCTTCGGACGCAGGAACGCGGCCATTTCGGCCAACAGCCGCTTGTTGAGTGCATAATTACGGACATAAAGCGGGTCGGGATTTTGGGTGCAAAGGCTCAAGTAACCCTCGAGTGTCAGCGTTGGCTCCAGAGCGTTTTTTTCTTGCAGCTTCACCTTGTTTTCGAGATCGATTTGACGGCGAAGTACCGTGAAACGTTCGGTCAGGAGCGAAAGGAGGACCGAGCGGTGCTTCAGGGGGTTGACAAGGCACTTGAGCCGATAGGTGCGCGTCTGGTTGAACGAAGTGTCGAGGATGAGATTGCCGGCCTCGAGGCGGTAATAAGGACGGATCCGGTCCAAGGAGGTTTCGGGCGCGATCTCATAGATGTCGTTGACGGGAAAGAAGAAGACGACGACCATGTCCGGCGAAAATTGGAGCACTTCGTTCTGTAAGATCCACAACTCTTCGGTTTGGGTAAAGGCGGAGCGTCCGAAGTTCATGAGCTCCGGGCGCTCCCGCAGAACAGCGCTCAGCTTTTTTTCGGTCAGGGCAAGGAAGGTTTGATCCGATACCACCTGCAGGGCTTCGACATAGCTATCCCCCAGGACGGCGATGCGGAACGTGCCTTCGGGTTTCCGGACGGTCCAGTCCTTGTCCCGGTATCCGAAGCGGTTGGTCTGCCAGGGGATTCTGCGGCTATTCTCCTCTGCGGCCCAATGCTTCTTGGAAGGCTCCATCCGCCAGCCAAGCACGGGGTCCGGGACAGACCACGAGATGCGTGCGCCGAAAAGATGGGTGACGCGCAGAAAGCCCTCAAGGGCGGCGAGGACGAGCATAAGTCCGATGAGGCTGATGCAGAGATTGGCGATCATTTTTTTCATCGGCGGTATTGTAGCAAGGAAAAGGGTGCCGGGTAAATAGGCGTTAAACAATCCGGAAAAAAACCGATAAATAGAATAGAATAAGCTCACGCTATGGGTGTGAAAAGTCACACCCCGGGAGAATGGATTGCCATGAGAAGATCGTTTTCGTCTGCGCTAAATTGTCTGGCCTTGAGCCTCGTCGTCGCCGATTTCGTCTGTCTGCAAATCGCTCTTGCGGCCGGCTATTGGCTTTGGCGCGCCTATCCCTGGCATGGGAATTATCAGCCTTTCCAGGTTTACGCGGTTCTCCTCTGGGCGGTTCCTCCTCTCGGCGTGCTTGTCTTCAAATCGGTCGGCTTGTACAAGTCCAAAATGGGCGTCATGGGGGTCGAAGAGCAGAGCCTGATCTTCAAGGCGGTTTGGATCCTCTACATGTATACGTTTGCCCTCACCTTTTTCTACCGCGAATTCCTGTTCTCACGGCTGGCCACGTTTTATTCTGTTTTTGTGGCGATCCTCCTCATCAGCACCGTGCGGTATCTGATGCGCCACGGGATCGAGCAGCTCCATCGGAGGGGGATCGCGGTCCAAAATGCCATTATTTGCGGAGCCGGCTATCACGGGCAACGCCTCGAGCGCTGGATCCGCCAGTCGCCGAAGCTCGGCATTCGGGTTGCCGGTTATCTGGATGACGATCTGGAGGCCTTGCACAAGAAGCCTGAAAATCCTCCCTGCCTGGGTCCGATCAAGGCCCTCCGGGCGATCGTGAAAGAAAACGATGTTTCCCTGATTTTCATCGCGCACCGGCGTTTGATCGAGGCCCGCGTGATCGAAATCCTGCAGATTTGCAGGAACCTCAACATCCGCTGCTGGGTGATTCCCGCGCTTTTTCAGATCCATATCGAAAGCATCGCGCTTTCGAATATCGGAGGCATTCCGCTCGTGGGGCTGCGCGAAAAAACATCGAGGAGTTATTACCGCGCGTTCAAGCGGATCCTGGACATCCTTTGCTCGCTGCTGCTTTGCGTGATGCTGCTGCCCTTGGGGCTCGCGATTGCTTTGGGGATCAAAGCGGTCTCGGATGGGCCTGTCTTTTTCCATCAAAAGCGCGTCGGCAAAGACGGGAAGCCGTTTACGATCATCAAATTCAGGACGCTTCTCGTGCGCCACGGAAATGCCGACATTTCTCCCGAGCTCAAGAAGGAAGGCGCCGCGAAGCCGTCCTCGACGCCCTATCAGCAGTTTCTTCGACGCAGCGGGCTGGATGAAATCCCCCAGATCCTAAACGTCTTGAGGGGGGATATGAGCCTCGTCGGGCCGCGGCCCGAAATGCCCTTCATCGTCAAACGCTACGGGCCTCTCGAACGCGAACGCTTGACGGTCCGGCCCGGGATCACGGGGCTGTGGCAGATCAGCGAGGACCGCAAGCGCCTTCTCATCCATGAGAACATGGATTACGACCTCTACTACATCGAGCATCTCGGATTCAACCTCGACCTCGCTATCCTGACGCAGACTCTTTTCGTGGTGTTGAAGCGGTTTTTTTAACGGCCCCTAGCGGGTGAGGGTCTTGAGGACTTTGACCCGCAAGGACGATCCGTGAGGAATGACGACCGAGGCGCTCTTCCAGAACGGATCAATCGATTCGGCGACGGTTTGGAGGTCCGCCGCGTCGAGCCGTGTGACGGTCCCGCCGTCGATCAGATTGTAGCGGCCGTTCTCCATAAACACGCAGACCGAATGTCCGAATCCGTTGCCGTACACGTTGAAAACAAAGGCTTTGATGCCGTTCATTTTCAGGATTTCGTAGGCGAAAAGGGAGAAATCTTCACAATCGCCTTTGCGGGTTTCGAGGAACTGATCCGGAGACTGCCACAGGTCTTCGACGCCGAACTGGCGCTGATCTTTTTCGAAGGCAAAATTCCGCCACAGGTACTGGGCGACGGCTTCCGGGGACTTCAGATCTGCGGCGAGATTTCGGAGAGAGAGAGTCCGGCTGAATATTTGCTGGGCACTTGCATTCCCTGGTAGAAAAAACAAGGTCAGAAAAGCGATGATCAATGCATATGTCCAACTAGCTGCGATGGCTTTTTTCATGCCGAACCCTCTCCTCGAAATCCGAGGCTCTGATTCGGCCAAATACCGAGAGATTTGGCGGCCCGGCTGCCCACTGTCCCGCGCGTTTGGCAGGATGTTGGGGCCCTATGGCTTTGCGTCCCCGGGTTCCCCCGGGTTTGCCCTTTTCAAGACTCGCGTGAAAAAGAACCGTATCTTCGAGATTTGGTAACCCGGCCGCTCACTGCCTGCGCGTAGCAGGTGTTGGAGCCCTCGGCTTTGCGTCCCCGGGTTCCCCCGGGTTTGCCTTTTTCAGAATCCTCAAAGAATAACTCCAGGAACGAACTTCTATCTGTCCCTATAAGTAAAGATAACATATCCAACATAATTGTCAAATCAATTGATGCTATATTATCAATCATAACCCCATTTATGGCGCATATTTATAACTTTTCTCTCTGGCATATTGACTTGGAACGGGGAACTTGTTACCATAAACACACGTTTAGAAGATAAAAGGGAGTGGTGTGAATTCATGAAATTTAGTTCGATCGAAGAGATCATCAAGGAGATCCGGTCCGGGAATATCATCATCATGGCCGATGATGAATCCCGCGAAAACGAAGGGGACCTCATTTTCGCGGCCTCCGCCGTGACTCCCGAGAAAGTCAATTTCCTCATGCGGTTCGGCCGTGGATTGATCTGCGTGCCGATCAGCGAGGAGCGCATGGAGTCTCTCGAGATCCGGGACATGATCGTTCCGTCGCGGGATCCGATGGGGACGGCCTTCACCGTGTCTGTCGACGCGCGCCTCGGAATTACGACGGGGATTTCGGCCGGCGACCGCTCCAGGACGATCGAAATTCTTGCCGATCCAAAGCGCGGGGCCTCCGATCTCGTTTCGCCCGGGCACATTTTTCCGCTTAAAGCCAAGAAGGGCGGGGTCTTGATTCGGGCCGGACACACCGAAGCTGCGGTGGATTTGGCGCGGCTCGCGGGGTTGGAATCCGCCGGCGTCATTTGCGAAATCGTGAACGACGACGGCACCATGGCCCGGGTGCCCGAGCTCGTCAAATTTGCGCGAAAACACAAACTCAAAATCGGGCTCATCCGCGATTTGATCGAATATCGCCGGCAATTTGACCGGCTGGTGGAAAAAATCAGCGAGGCTGTCATCCCGACCGCTTTCGGCGAGTGGAAGGTCAAAATTTTTCGCTCGCTGGTGGACGGCGCCGAACACGTGGCACTCGTCAAGGGCAAGATCGGCCCGGAAGCCACTACCGTGCGTGTCCACTCCGAGTGCTTCACCGGCGACGTGCTCGGCTCCCTTCGCTGCGATTGTCAGGCCCAACTTTGCGCCGCGATGGATTTTATCGCGCAGCGGGGCAGCGGCGTCATCCTTTACATGCGTCAGGAAGGCCGCGGGATCGGTCTTGCCAACAAGCTCAAGGCCTATGCCCTGCAGGACAAAGGACTGGATACGGTCGAGGCGAATGTGGCGATCGGCTTCAAACCGGACTTGCGCGAGTACGGGACCGGAGCTCAAATCCTGAAGGAGCTCGGGCTCTCGAAACTGCGGCTGATCACCAACAATCCTCGCAAGATCGTCGGGCTCGAAGGCTACGGCCTCGAGGTCGTGGAACGCATCTCCCTGCCGACCCCGGTTCATAAGCATAACGCCCGTTATCTGCGCACCAAAAAAGACAAGTTAAACCACCTGCTGAACCTTTGATTCATGAAAATCCGCCGCGGAGCCCTCAACGGACGATCGAAGCGGATCTGCATTCTGGTCTCGCGCTTCAACGAATTCATTACCGAACGCCTTCTTAAGAGCGCTGTCGAAACCCTCGCCCAGGCAGGGGTGAACTCCTCCCGGATCGAGGTCGTGTGGGTTCCCGGCGCGCTCGAGCTGCCGCTGTTTTGCAAAAAAGCCGCTTTGCGGAAAAAGTGGGACGCCCTGATCGCGCTTGGCTGCGTGCTGCGCGGAGGCACCTATCACTTTGAATGCGTTTCCAATGAGCTGACGAGAGGGATCGCCCAAGTTGCGCTCGAGACCGGTGTGCCGGTTGCCACCGGCATCATCACGGCCGATACCCTCGAGCAAGCCATTGACCGCGCCGGCCTGAAGGCCGGGAACAAGGGCATGCACGCCGCTCTGGCGGCGCTCGAAATCGCGGATCTGGCCGGACAATTTTCCGGGGGCCGTCGCGCGTGAGAAAACGCACCCAGGCCCGCGAGTACGCCCTGCAAATCCTCTATCAGTGCGAGCTGAATCCGGAATCTCCGGAAGAAGCGATTCGCTCTTTCTGGGAGCAGAATCAGCCGGGCTGCCCCGAGAGCCGCCTTTACGCGGAAAAATTAGTGCTCGGAACCCTGACGCACAAGGATCAAATCGACGAGGTCATCACGCGGGTAGCCCGCAACTGGCAGCTCAGCCGTATGGCCGTCATCGACCGCAACATCCTGCGCTTTGCGACTTACGAGCTGCTCTTCGTCAGCGACATTCCTCCCAAAGTGGCGATCAACGAGGCCGTCAACATCGCGAAAAAGTTCTCCCAGGAAGATTCGGGGAAATTCGTGAACGGAATCCTCGACAAGATCACCCACACCGAAAAAAAGATGGCTGATTCTCCCGATGCCCAGGCCTAACTTTCGGTCTCCGGATATGGACTGGATGGAGCGGGCTTTGAAGCTTGCCGAGAAGGGCCGCCGGAGCACCAGCCCCAATCCGATGGTCGGAGCGTGCGTGGTCCGCAAGGGACGGCTTCTCGGCGAAGGGTATCACCGCCGGTTTGGGGGCGACCACGCCGAGGTCGACGCGCTAAAAGCTGCCGGCTCCCGCTGCCGGGGGGCGACTCTCTATGTAACGTTGGAGCCCTGTGTTTCGTGGGGCAAGACGCCACCCTGCGTCAATGCCATCGTCCAAGCGCGGATCTGCCGGGTCGTGGTCGCCGCACTCGATCCCAACCCGCGGAACCACGGCAAAGGGGTCGCGGCGCTCCGGCGTTCGGGCCTCGAGGTTCGGACCGGGGTGTTAGGCCGCGAGGCGGCGGCCCAAAACGAGGCCTTTTTCAAGTACGTCCGTACCGGGCTCCCTTTCGTGACGCTCAAAATGGCGCAATCGATCGACGGGAAGATCGCCACCGCGAAGGGGCAATCCCGCTGGATCTCCTCACCGGCCTCCCTGGTTTTTGTTCATCGGCTCCGCGCCGAACAAGATGCCATCATGGTGGGAACCCGGACCCTTTTTCTCGATAATCCTCGGCTGACCCCCCGAGTTCCGGCTCCCGGAAGGGATCCTCAAAAGCCCTGGCGGGTGGTCCTGGATGCGGACTGCCGGATCCGGCCCTGGGCGCGGGTTTTGAAGGGCCCTCAGCTGACGCTGGTGGCGGTTTCTGAGAGAGTCCTGAAGTCGATTTCCAACAAACACGCCGGATCCAAAAAATCGATCACCCTGCTCGGAGTTCCCGAAAAACGCGGGCGCCTGAACTTGAGAGTTCTTCTCGGCCGGCTGGCCTCCCTCGGAGTGGCGAAGCTTTTGGTCGAAGGCGGGGGCGAACTGGCCTGGTCACTTTTGAGCGAAGGGCTGGCGGATCGTGCCTACTGGACCCTGGCTCCGAAAATCATCGGGGGCCGCTCGGCCAAAACGTCGGTCGAAGGGGACGGCATCCGTGATCTGAGCCGTCCGATCCGCGCGTCGTTTACCCGGATTGAAAGATTGGGAGACGATGTGCTCATCCGGACGGATTTTTAACCGGCGACGATGATTGTCCTCGCCTCCCAGTCCCGCCGCCGAAAAGTCATCCTCAGAAAAATGGGCTGGCCTTTCCGGGTGGCGGCATCCGCCTACCATGAACGCCGCATTCCGGGCATTCCCCCCGCGGAGCTCGTTGTGCGGCATGCCGTCGGTAAGGTCAAAAAAAGCGTGCTTTCGCCGAAGACGCGGTGGATTCTGGGCGCGGACACAGTCGTCGTTTACCGGGGCCGTGTGCTGGGCAAACCGCGAAGCCGCGGGGATGCTTTCCGGATGCTCTCGGCGCTCGCGGGAAAAGAACACCGGGTCTATACCGGAGTCGCCCTTTGGGACCGAAAGACCGGCCGCTGGCGTACCGGCGTTTCGGAAACCCGCGTCCGGATTCGGGCGATGGCCGCAAGCGCGATCAGGGATTATTTCTCCCGGGTCGACCCCATGGATAAAGCGGGGGCTTACGGGATCCAGGAAGGCCCCCGGATCGTGGAACAAGTCGACGGCTCGTATACGAATGTGGTGGGGCTTCCCGTCGAACTGCTGCGCCGCATGGCGGCCGAAACGGGCATGCTCAAAGGAGCGGGGCCGAGGCGGGTCAAAAAAACGTCCGCGCGCTCTAGAGCGTGCCGATATCTTCCTTCCAAAGCTCGGGCTTCTCGCGGATAAAATCGGCCATCATCTGTTTGCATTCCGCAAGATCCAGATCGACGACTTCGACGCCGTGAGATTCCATGAAGGCTTTTGCTCCGGGAAACGTTTTGGATTCTCCGGCCACGACTTTCCGGATTCCAAACTGCACGACCGCGCCGGCGCAGAAGTAACAAGGCATGAGGGTCGAATAGAGGACGGTGCCCCGGTAGTGACCGATCCTTCCGGCACTGTGAAGGCAGTCGGTCTCGGCGTGCATGACCGGGTTGTTTTCCTGGATCCGCTTGTTGTGTCCGCGCCCGATGACTTTTCCGTCCTTAACCAGGGCCGAGCCGATCGGGATTCCTCCCTCGCTCAAGCCCTTTCGTGCCTCCTCGATTGCAATTTTTATGAAGGCGTCAGCCATCGGGGTCTCCTGGTGGTGGGTCTTGCCTGTTTTGGCCGGGTAAGAAAAAGTCTTCCTTTCGGCGCTCCGAGTTGCATATACTATCCCTACATTTATCGGAATAAAACAGCGGGATTTGAAGTCCGAAGATCCATACAAGAAAGAGGCGATCATGGCTGAAGCAAAAACGCAGGCGGGAATCCTGGTGGAAAAGCCTTCCCCGGACAAACTCTCGTCGCTGGGGATCCGGAAGTGGCCGATTTGGGAAAAGGAAGTTTCCGAGTTTGATTGGCATTACGACGAGCCGGAGACGTGTTTTTTTCTCGAAGGCGACGTGACGGTCTGTGCCGGGGATGCCGAGGTGTCCTTCGGGAAGGGGGATTTGGTCACGTTTCCCTCGGGGCTCGACTGCCGCTGGAAGATCAAAAAAGCGGTTCGCAAACATTACCGCTTCGGTTGAAAAGAGAGTCCCTATGAACTGTGTTGAACTGGCCATTCCGGAAGTCAAACTGATCGAGCCCCGCGTCTTTTCCGACCCCCGCGGTTATTTCGTCGAAACTTACCGCCGGGACACTTTCGCCCGCCACGGGATCCTCGAAGAGTTCCGGCAGGATAACCGGAGTTTCTCGGGCTTGGGAGTTGTGAGGGGGCTCCATTACCAGCTTCCGCCCAGCGCGCAAAGCAAGCTCGTCAGCGTCCTGAGGGGAAGCATTTTTGACGTGGCCGTGGACATTCGCCGCGGGGCGCCTTCGTTCGGCCGGCATGTGGGCATTGTGCTGCGCGCGGCCGACAAAAAGGTGATTTACGTCCCCGCAGGTTTTGCCCACGGTTTTCTTGCCTTGGAGGAGGGGACCGAAGTGCTTTACAAGGTTTCGACCCCTTATGCGCCGGAAAGCGAGCGCGGCATTCTCTGGAACGATCCCGCGCTTGGCATTGCATGGCCCGTTGCCCCGGGCATCGAACCGCGTCTTTCCGATAAAGACCGGCTCTATCCGGGTCTAAAGAACGCGGAAATTTTCTCGTGATAATGCAGGGAGTGCAGTCAACCCAAAAGGAGCCGTTATGAAGAAATTTTTCTCAACGCTTTTGCTGCTGATCGTGATCCTGGTTGCGGCGTTGTTCGTGGCCAAGGACCTGGTGATCAAGGTGGCGGCTGAGACGGCCGTGACGGCGGTCACGGGGTTCAAAACGGAAATCGGCTATCTCAAATATCAATTTCCGTCCACTCTGGAGATCCGGGATCTCAAGATCCTGAATCCTCAGGGGTTCGAGCAGCCGGTCTTCACCCAAATTCCTGAAATTTTCGTCTCCGTAAACCTCAAGCAGATCCTCAAGGGCCAAGCGATCCATCTTCCGGAAATCCGCTTCGCTCTGCAGGAAGTCAATCTCGAGAAGAACAAGGCGGGGGTCAGCAACATCAGCCTTTTGAGTTCGGCGGCACAGAAGGGGCAGGGCACGGCCGGGCCGAAACAGCCCGCAGGGCCCGCCAAACAGGGAAAGGCGATGCCCTTTCAGCTGGACCGCTTCGAACTGACTATCCGCAACATCCGCTATCAGGACCGTTCGATGGTTGTTCCCGTCAACCTCGTAACGGATTTGAAAGTGGAAAAACAGGTTTTTGAGAACATTACGGATCCGCAGGCGCTTGTGAATCTGATCCTGCTCAAGATCGTCAATGGGACGTCCTTCGGCAATCTCGGAATATCGCCCGATCTTCTGCAAAACGGGCTGACGGGCGCGATGTCCTCC
>JBAYGD010000028.1:0-27958 GCA_041666865.1 Candidatus Omnitrophota bacterium
AGGCTTGACCGAAGCGTCATGGGAAAAAGCGTACATGAGAACCGCGACGGTGAGCGCCATCATGAGGAACCCGAGCCGCGCAAGGCCGATCCACTGCTCCGCGCACAACCAAGCAAAGGCCAGGCACCAGGAAAAGAAGACGAGGGATTCGTACATGTTCGTAAAAGGCGCATGGCCCGTCGCCACCGTTCGCAGGACGAGAGCCGCTCCTTGCAGCAGAAGCGCGGCACAGATCACAAGCTGGATCGCAAACGCAAAACGGCTCGAGGGCTCCCTTTTGAAAAATAATACGGCATACGCAAAGAAGCATCCGAGATAAAGAACTCCGGCCGCCGATAAGAGATGGAACTCTGTCATAAATTCCTCCGTTTTTTCCACCACGGTCTCAGATAAATATTATTGGCAAGTCCCGCAATCAGCACAACAATACCGAGATAGACCCAGCGCGTTCCAGGATCCTTGACCACCCCCAGACCGGTCCACTGGCCGCTCACCGCATCATAATTTTCCTGGGTGATCGAAAGGCCGCCGAACTTCAGGGGGTGATTGACTTCGATGACCGCTTGCCGTACGAAACGCCCCTGCTGGATCACGTCGACATAACTGCGGAAGGCCTTTGGGATCAAGGGCTCCCAGTGATAGCGCAAGTCGAGCCCTCCCTCCTTCTTCCTATGGAAATCGGGATACTTCGCGAAGGCCCACTCTCCGTAGTCTGTATCCGGGCCCGAGACATGGACGAGAATCGCTGGATTATTCGGCTGATTGGAAGCCGAGAAAACGCCTTTGCCGCCGTGATCCATGCGAAAGTCCGGAACGTATTGCTCAACCTTGAAGCGATACGGCGAGCCCGGAACCGCGATTTCTTCCCCCAGGCGCACCGGAAATTCATAGGTCCCTGTTCCGCCGGGCAGAGCAATCACGAGTTTTTCGGCGTTGCCTTGATAGTGCTCCACCTCGAACTTCGTCAGGCGAATCTCGAATCCGAGGGGGATTTTTTTTCCTCGGGCCTCGAAAAAGCCCGCGCTCTGCCCTGCCTCCAGCGTCACCTCGCCCCGGATGCGTCCGTGGCCGCTGGCGAGGCCTCCCGCGAGCAGAAAGACGAGGCTCGCGTGGACGAGAATGAATCCAGGATGCGATTTCTTTTCCCGGATGCGGCGCAGGGTGCAGGCCAGCACATTGACTCCGAGAGCCACAAGGAGCAGGAGAAATAACGCGCTGGTGAAGACCGTATCAAGACGTAAATAATAGAGGACACCGAAAGCCTTCCAGCCAAAGCGGTCGATATACTCCTGCGAGGACAACCCTTGAGGAATCACCGTCCCGACAATGCTCAGAGGGATAAGGACCCCCAGCAGTCCCACGGTGAGGCGGACCGATGCAAGCGCGTCCGCCAAAAAGGTCCACGGGCTTCGCGAGGAACGCTCCGCCTTCTTTGTCGTCATAAATCTATTCCTTCCCGGGGGGTGCGTGTTCGTTCTTGTCGGCCGGGGATGGCGCCGGAGGCTTTCCCTCATAGGGGGCTTCCGGGCTCATGCCCGTCATCATGCTCAGGTTGAGCGGATACTGTTCCGGATCGAAAATCGTAAAATACAAGTGCCAGACGAGAATCGCCAGCGTCGCAAGAACCGCTTCGTAAAAATGGATCGTCGTGGCCACGTCGAGGAACCATTTCGGCAAATACCGCATGGTCACGTTTTCAAAGGTCAGCATCGCCCCCGTAAGCACCATGATGAGAGTCCCCCAGACAAGCGCCCAGTATTCCGCCTTTTCGATGTACCCGTAGCGCTTGAAGCGTGGCCTCGGCTTGGACGGATCAAAATAGTGCCGGAACATCCGTAGGACATCCCAGACATCTTCAAGACGCGGCAAAAGCGCCTTGAGCTGTCCCCGCCCCCGCTTGGTGAACACAAGCGTCAGGGCGTGAATGAAGCAAAGGAAGCAGAACACCGCCGCGGCGATCCGGTGGATGCGTCCGCGCCATTCGGCTCCCGCCTCGAAAAAGGAGAACGGCGAGGACCACCAGGCATGGGGAAACTTCAGGGCAAAACCGGTATAAGCCAGGACCACGAAGGTGAGGACAAGGATCCAGTGCTGAGCGCGCTCGGCAAGCGTAAACCTCAGATAAATTCCGCGCCTTTTGAGCTCCTCGTAGTGCTCCCGGAGCTTCACTCGGAAGTCGAGAAAATTATGCGCCACCATGCCGCCGATGACGAGAAAAATCAAAGCTACATAAAAACACGTGACATAAAAAATGACCTGGTTCGAGGTCGGCGAAGCCGAGACATGCACATACCCCTTGGCGAGCTGTTCGCCCACGTTGGGATGGCATTTCCCACAGGTTTTTGGGAGGTTGACCTTATTGACAGAGGAAAGCGGATCGGAAGACGGCAGCACATCGTGCGCCCCGTGACAGCTTGCGCAGTTTGCAACGGTCAGCATCCCCATCTTGCTTGCCAGACCGTGATAACTTTCCCGGTAGGTCTTGAGGCGGTCGGCCGGCAGGCGGTACTTGCTCGTGACCCGCTCGGCGGCGTGGCAGTTGCCGCAAACGCGCTCCGAAATGGCCGTCGGGAACGTGAGCGAAGACGGATCCAGCCGGGACTTGATCATGTGCTCACCGTGACAGTCCGTACAAACGGGTGCTTCGCGTTTGCCCTCGAGGGCGGCCTTCCCGTGGATGCTGCGCTCGTAAATCTTGAAAACGTTTTCGTGACATTTTCCGCAGGTCGAGGGAATGTTCCGCTTAAAAATCTTCGATTTCGGGTTTGCCGGCGAATGAAGATCGTGCGAGCCGTGACAGTCTGTGCAAATGGCCGACTGGATCACCCCCTTCGCAAGCGCCTTCCCGTGGACCGTTTCTGAATAGGATTGGAGCGGAAGCCGCTCAAGCAGGTTATAGGGCGCCATTTTCTTTTCGTCATCGTGGCAATGAGCGCAAGTCTTGGGAATATTGAGCCGGTAGACCGGCGACTCGGGATTCCGGGAATCGAAAATGGCGTGAGGATCCCCGTGACAGGTCTGGCAGGAAGCGGCCTCGATCTTGGATTTGACCGCCATGCCGTGGTCAGACGTATTATAGACTTCGGCCTCGAGCCGGTGGCAGCTCGAGCACTGGACCTTCTTCAGCTCTTCGGGATGGGGCAGTTCCTGAATGTCATTGTGGCAGGAGGTGCAGAGGTTGCGGCCGTGGACCGAGGAATGAAAGCGGTCAGGGGCAAGGTTGTCGTGACAGGCAAAGCAATCGTCATTGCTGATCGGCGCGGCCTTGGCGCCGGCAGGCTTGTCTTGGGCGTAAAGAAGTACGGCGGGAAGCAGCCACAAAAAAACGCCCGACCCCGCCAAAAGCTTACGAATCATGCTCCCCTTCCTCTGGTGCGGGCTTCGTCAAGAGCCCGTGTGGCAATCGTAGCAGGGCATTTCCTTCCAGGCGCCGTCGTCTTCGCCCGGATGGCGGAAAGGGAGACCATCGACGGATTTTTCGGGGGCCCCGGGCTCCCCCTGCTCGATCAAGAGATGGCACTTGGAGCAGTCCTGCGTAATCACCTTCCCGCTCGCCGATTTGTGTTTGCCGTCGTGACAGCGGAAACATCCCGGAAAAATCATATGTCCGATGTGGTCGGGATATTCCTTCCAGGACACCTTCATCGCCGGAAAGAAATTCGTCTGGTAAATGTCGGTCACGGCTTGAACCGTTCGAACCACGTCCGCATGACGATCCCGGAAAATATCGGGATATTGCTCCCGGTAAAATCCCTCGAGAGAGGTTCGAATTTTCGACGCGGCCTCTTCAACTGAAGCATAAGGCTCCGCAAGGACGCGGACCGCCTCGCGCTTCACAAAAGGCAGCGACGGCGGAATGGTCCCGGCCGCCATAGCTTGATTGACGGCCCTGTCCGGAGACCGGTAGATATGGCTGGGCCGGTTGTGGCAATCGACGCAATCCATCCGGCGGATTTCGCCCGGCGGCGCGTCTGCGACCGCGCCCGCTTCCTCACTCTTATAGACCTCGACGTTTCCCTCCGGGTCGGTTCTGCGCACCCACGGAATCTCGAGCCGCTTTTTGTCGGTAGCGGCGTATTCGATCTTGTTCTTGATGTTCATGTGCCAGTGAATGCCCTCCTTTTGCGGAAAGCCCCCGCCGACCTGCATCAGCATGTCGGCCTTCCAGGACGTATTGGCCTCATCGGTCAAAAAGTAGGTGTGGTCCTGCTGGACCGCCCCGTAAAAATGCTGCGGCCAGTGGCACTGTTCGCAGGTGTCTTCAGCGGGCCGGAGGTTCTTGACGGGGGTCTCGATCGGGCGGTGGTAGCGGTTGGTCAGGGTGGAATAGATCTGGTAAAGGCCGCTCAGTTTTGCCCGCACGAACCACTCGGCCCCCGGGCCGATATGACAGCGCACGCACGCCACGCGGGCATGGGAGGAATGCTGGTAGGCTGTGTGCTCCGGCTCCATCACTTTGTGGCACATCAGACCGCAGAAGGCAACCGAGTCGGTGAACTCATAGGCCCGGTAGGCCCCGAAAAGTGAAAAGAGCCCGAAAATCGTGACCACGCCGGCCGTCGTGAGGATCCACCGCTGATGAGCCGGGTGGTTAAAATCAATGACCGGGAATTTCCCTTCACCACCCGGACGCACCCGGCGCTTGCGCTCGATCAAGATGCCGACCGGGATCAGGGCCAGGCTCGCAATCAGGAGGCCCGGAACGAAAATATAGGTGATCGACTGCAAATACGGGTTGAGGTCCTTGAGGAATAGATCCAGCCCGATCATGAAGCAGATGACCAGAAAGAAAATCAACGAAAACAGGATTCCGGCGAGACTAATCCAGTTCTGGATGTAGCTCTTCTTCTCCTCCACAGAAAGCCCTCCGCGTTGTCTGCTAAGGCGCAGATCTTACGATTTCGGGCGCCAAAACGGATAACTTGGACTTCGACTTGTCAGCGCCGCCGCAGCAGCCGCAGCCGGACTTTTTTCCGGAAGCCTCCCGTGAAGCAACGGGACTCAAACTGACATCCCTGCGGACGTCGACGACCTTGAGAGTTCCCCTCTGGCGATCGATGTCCGCGGGCATGTGCATTTCGTTCCGGACCAGGGACGCTCCGATCACGCCTTCCATGGCTTGGCGAAGCATCCAGCCCGCCGCCCCCGTATAACCATGCCAGATCATCCTTCCCCGCTCGAAGTTCGTGAGCACGTCGGCCGACTGCTTGTTCGGCTGGCCTCCGTAGATTTCGATCAGTTCAGGAGTCATGTGGGACATCGGCGCGACTTTCATCCAGAGCCGCAGTGCGACGGCCCGGTACTCCTCGGCCTTCGCCTGATTGCCCTGGCGGTGGTATTCTTCAGCAACGATGCGTGCAGCCCGGACAAGCCACTGGACCCCGTGACAATACATGCCGTTTTCCCGGACCCCTTCAGGGTACTTGCTGCTTCGTCCCAGATAGGGCTTGGTATCCTCCCGGAGAGCCGGCCAGCCGAGAAGGATGGCATCATCCTTTTCGAGAACGCTGAGCGCCGTATTGAAGACGGTGACTCCCCGCTCAAAGTTGATGCCGGACATCACGGCCCACGCCGCCGTCAGAGCGTCGATTTCCCAGATGCCGCTGCCTTTGAGGCCGATCTCGGTGCCGTCGTCGTGAAAGGCGCGCAGATAGCGATCGCCCCGCCAGGTTTTTTCAATGGCCTCCTTCAGAGCGTCCATCCGGCCAGAGTAGTACTGCTTGGCCTTCGGGCCGTCCTTCTTGCCGATCACGTCGATCATCTCCCGGAGGATGTAATAAAGGAAGAAGCCCAGCCACACGCTCTCCCCTTTTCCCTCCGAGCCGATTTCGTCGAGGCCGTCGTTCCAGTCGCCCACCCCCATCAGGGGAAGCCCGTTTTTTCCGGTGCGCTTCTTCAGCACCAGGTCGATCGAGCGCATGCAATGACGGTAGACCGAATCCGCGCGCGTCGTGCGGTGATACAAGTGCCCCCAGCCCTGCTTGTTTTTTGGGAGCTGAGCGAACGGAAACTCCGAATACAGATACGAGGTCATCTCGTCGAGAATGGTTTCGTCTCCGGTGACGCGAAGATACTCGCCCACCGCCCATGCCACCCACAAAGGATTGTCGGAGGCATGAGAACGGCACGAAAACGCGGTGCGCCCGTCCGTGAGAGTGAAAAACCAATGAAAGACGTCCCCCTCGAGAAACTGCTGGGACGCGCAAAGCAGAATCTGCTTTCTCGCCAGCGCCGGATCAACCCACATTAAGTTGACCGTGTCTTGGAGCTGGTCACGGAACCCGTAAGCGCCGCTCGTCTGATAAAAACCGCGGCGGGGCCAGATCCGTTCGGCCAAAGCCTGGTACTTGAGCCAGTTCAGGTACCGGTCGAACTCCTCGGTATTGGTCTTGACCTGGAGCGTCTTCATGAAGCCCATCCACCAGCTGCGGGTCGTCTCGAGGCTGGCGCGGACCTGATCGAGGTCCCGGTACTTTCGGATGAGGGGCGCCGCTTGGCCCATGTTCTCGGTCTGTCCGAGCTGGATCGCAACGGAGCATTCGCCGTGCGCCGGAATTTCCATCGTGGCCAGGAAGCTCGCAATTTGCGCATCATCGTTCATCTGATTCAAATCGGGGGCTCCCGTTTCAACGAAATAAGGGTGCGTGACCCAACGGCCTTCTCCGAAAAAGCGTCCCCGCCGCGTCTCGGTCGCCTCCGCCTCAAGAGACATGGCGGCAAAGGCCGGCCCTGACCGGAAGATGTTTCTCGGATTTTCGTAGAACAAGGCATTCAGATCCTTGTCGTAGCGGGGATGCAGGGGCCCGGATTTCTCGGGCATGAAGCCCAGCACCATTTGAAAATACGGAGCGACACGAAGCCTGCGCGGCTGGTCCGAATCGTTTTTCACCGTCAGGAGATAAATGCCGAGCGGGTCGCCGGGCGGAACGAAGACGGTCAGTTTCGTCGACAAGGTCCCGCGGGTCATGCGGAAGATCGCGGTCCCGTCGACCGAAAACTCGCTGACATATTTCGCCGCCGTGTCCGCAAGGGGCAAAAAGGTCGGGCAAAACCACTCGTTTCGGTCCACATCATAAAGGTAGATCGCCTCCGTCGGGATCTCCTTCGTGACCGTATCGGCCCAGTCCGGCGTCAGCCGGTTCTGCTGGGAGTTGCCGTTGCAAGAGGTGTGGAGCCCGCGATTCGTCACCATGACCGAATGCACGGCGTTCGAAAGCGCGTGATCGATCGGACGCGGCGTGTACGGCGTGTGGACGACCAGGGTATTGCCTTGGTTGGCAAATTCCGAATACGGTTGGGGCGTCCCGGGAGGAATTTCGCCGTGCGCGATCAAATGCGCGCGCTTCTTTTCAGGCAGCGCGACCTTGCGGTCCGGACGTGCCTTGAAGTTCTTCTGCAGCCATTCGAGAGCCGCTTTTCGGTTTTTGGCGTAGCCGATGACCATGCGCATCGTGTACGACCCCTTCGGATTGAGCTGCGTGGGAATCGACATGCAGCCGATCGGATCAAAAGTCGGATACGGCGCTGTGTCGCGAGCGCTCATGAAATCCATCGTCTCGAAAATTCTCGGCGACCAAATGCTCCTGGCCCTTCCGACAAAATCCACGCGCCCGGTCAGAAACCCTTCGGGGGCCCCCTCCGTCGCGAGAAACCCCATAGACTTGGTGGCCTTATGCCATGACAAAATCGCGTTCGAGGAGCTAACGTACTCCATCTCGGGGTACAGCCTCGCGTACTGGGTATGGAAGCGGTCATGGATCCAGCCGTTCAGAACCCACTCGACGTAAGGCACGATTTTCAGCGTGCGGCCCTTCGGCGTAAGATTTTCCAGCGTGATCGTCCAGATCTCCGCCGTGCTGTCCGGGTCCGGCAACGCGATCACAACGGAAGTGCGGATGCCGTGAGAGGCGTTGGTGATCCGGAATGAATTCTCGGAGCGTTCTACCTTGGAAGGCAGGAATTTTTCCCGGGGGAAATTTCCCACCACCGGCCAATACCGGTTGGCGCCGCCCGACCCATTGCCGCTCTCCGAAACATAGAGAATCCTCCCGCTGGGATCGATCGTGTCATAGGACGAACGCGTCACATGGAAAAACTCCTTGGAGAGGACCTCGCTGTAGACCTCACCGTTTTCCTTCACGACAACCTTGTATTCGTTGTTCGAAAGCTCGTACTGAGCGATGTGCCTCTTGCGGCTCCTCTCATGCAGGAGGCGAACGGCGTAAGACACACCCGTCGCGCACAACACGGAGGCCACGAGAACGAGCAGCATCTGGGCCGGAGGAAGAGACTGAAGGACGTCCAGGAGGCCCTTGCCGCGCGAGGCATTCTGCATGGCTTCCGAAGTGCTCCAGGCATAATCCCATGCTTGGCCGCGTGGCAAATAAAAAGGTATCAGAAGCGGTCCCCACGTCGTAAAGCGCTTGACCCCTTCGGGAATGTAGCGCTGAGCGGCCGAGGGTCCGATGAAGCGGGAAATTTTCTCGTCCAGCTTGTCCATGCCGAGGAAGCTCAAATTCACGAGCGTCGCGACGCGCAAGCCCATGTGATCCATCCAGATGAGGATGCGGAAAAAATCGAATGCCATCACCCAGATGAACACTTGCAGGCTCCAGTCGCGGAAGGCGTCCGGGGACATCGTAAACTTTTGATAAATCGCGCAGAAGGTCCGGATCATGCCGTCCTGGTTGTACCAAGTCGCCTCAGGCATCATGCGCAAGAAGGTGAAAATAATCGGCGACATCCACAAGCCCCACCGGAGCACGTAAATCATGTGCTCGACGAGCAGGGCAAAACCCGCTTTCGAGAAGAAAAACTTCACGGGGGTTTTGTCCTTGTCGAAATAGGCCTGCATAAAAACCTTATTGATGGCGAATAGCCACGCCGCCACCGACCAGTTGATCACCCCTGCAAGAGACTCGAGGAACATCAGCTTGACGCCGCCGGTGTAGTCGCCGATGTCAATGCGTCCCCACTTGTTGACGAGCGGGTAGGTAATATACTCGATCGCGGAAAAGCCGGAGCTCGTGTACAGCTTGAACTTCTCGACGATCACCGGAACCTGCCGGGCATCCAGATAAAAGGCTGCCGCCGCGCCGACGAACATGCCAAGCAAGGAATCGATCAAATACAAGCGCCAGCTCTGGACTTTGCCCTGACCGCGGAAGGCGTAAACCACGTCCCGAAGAAAACTGACGCCGCCCGAGGCTAAAAGGCCGATCAGGAGACCGAAAACGATCCGCTCCGACATCTCCTTTTGGAACATGCCTTGCGTCACCATCATGGCGAAACCGAGCCCTGCCACCGCTCCGCGCGCGTACAGCGGGCCGCTTTGGTAGCTGTAGCGCGTCCGCTCGAAGAATGGAAGGCTGCCATCGAAGGTTTCGATGACGGTCTTCAGGAGCGGGAACAAAGCCGCCCCCGCGAGGAGGCCGACAATCAGCGGCGCGGAGGCCATGACCTTTTGCGCCGCCGGAGCATTCAAAATCATGGTCAGGATATAAAGCATGGCCATGAGAATCCCGCTGAACGCCATCCCCTTTCGCATGCCCGCGTTCACATGCTTCCCGAGCGTTTCCGGCGTCGAGGCGAGGTGATGCCCCCCGTCGATCAGAGCGCCGGTGATCAGATAAACCTCGCCCCACAAGCCGGCGAAAGAAAGCGCCGTCGTAACGACGGCGATGAGACCGCGAACAATCATCGGCCATGAGGCGATCACGCGCAGGGAGCCCAAATCCCCGGCGAAGGGCGCAATCACGACCGACGCGGACACTCCGAGGATGATCCAGTGCCCCTTGGCCGATTTGAGCGTCTTACCCTTGGTCACGAAATTAATCCCGTTGATCACCGCTTCATTAAACACAAAAGCAACCAGGATCCGTGAAAACGTCTCCGAGACCGCCGGCCAAGCCGACAGGATGCCGCCGGTGACAGTGTTCATCAGGAGCTGGAGCATCGTCACATTTTCGAGCAGGAGAAGCCATCCAAAGAGGTAGGGCGTGCCGACAATCAGGGCAGAGGGAACGGCTTTCAGGTGTCTGCCCGACGAAGCCAACGCTTGGGCATTAAAGATCTGATAAACCAGAAACGCGGTCACGGCCGTCAGGCGGTTGATCATCAAAAGCTGATTCCACGTCGCGGGCGCTTGAAGCAATTCCATGCGGCTCGATGAAACCGAAAGCAGCCCGACGATGAGAACATTCTGAAAAATCTCGCCGCCCGTCAGGTGCTTGCCCGTATAACGCCATTTGAACAAACCTGCAATCAATGCGCCCACGAGCCCGATCACCAGGAAATCGTAGCCAAGACCACCGTCCAACATCCCGCGCGACCCCATCCAATAGATCTGCACCGCAACGGCCGCCACAACCACCAGGAGGATTCCGTAAAAAAAGTCTCGTCCCAGGCGAGCCAGCCATGCGCTCACCGCAGGGGCACCCTCCGTTGCGGCGCCGCCGCCCGCCCACAACCGGCCGCCGGCGCGGTCGCTCGAGCGCACGCGATCGACAAACCCGACAAGCAAGGCCAGTAATCCCGCGAGCGCCAGCGTCATCAAGGTTTTGATCAGAGTAAAATTTTTCTGCAAAAGGCTCAGCCGCTGAAATTCCAAATCAAACAGCAAGGTCCCCGTCAAAGCCGGGCCCGCCGGCACAAGCTGCCCCTCTTCAGGGTTCGCTTGGAGCGCGCTTCCCATGTCCGTATTGATCACCAGGGGGCTGACCACAAAAACGACTTCCGTCAAATCGCCGATGGCATTCCAGTTGACGGTCTCGCGAAACGGATTGTTCCCGGCATGGAGAGCCAGGGGAACCGACTGCATGGCCTTCTTCCCTTTAATCTCGAGCTTCACGGAAACTTGGCCGAGCTGTTCAGCTTTCGGAACGTTCACGCTGAACATCACCGAGTCGGCCGTCCGGGCATTGAGATCGGCAGGATAACTCTTCGTCCAGATCCCGACGATCGCACCCGGAGGAACGGAGTAATCAAAAGCCCAGAGATCTTTCATCGACGATTCGTCGAAAAGGTTCCGGATCGTCCCGTTGCACAGCCCGATGTTGAACACGCCTTTTTCACTTGCGTCGAAAAGCGAAAATCCGGGGACCTTCCGAACCACCGAGCCCGGCTTCCTGGGAGCAAGAAGGCGCACGAAATCGAGCGCCAGATTAATGGTCCCTTTCGCCTCTTGGACGCTGGGCTGGGCCGTCACGACGAACGCTAGTTCTTGCAGAGGGCCCGTCGCCGTCCAGTCGATGGTTTCCGCCAGCGCATTCCAGCCCGTCTTGAGCGGGACCGGGATCGATTGCACGCCCTTCGCACCCTTGATTTCTATCGTCATCGAGATCCCGGATGCCTGCGAAGACTCGAAGAGACGGAGGCCGGCCTTGACCGTATTGACGGCCGTAGGTCCTAGGGCCTCGGGAAAGGCACGGGACCACGCCCGCACGCTGGCGCCTTTGGCAAGGGTATAGTCAAACTCAAGGATATCCTGACCGGCAGCCTCATCGTAAGTCGGCATAACGCTCGCCCGAGCTGTCCCGGAGACGTCGGTTCCGCGTTCAGACGCGTCAAGAAGCGAATAGGAGCTTTTCGGTTTCGCAGGAGCGGCGGGTTTCGCGGGCTTCGCCGCTTCCGTTTTCGCCGCTTCTGTTTTCACCGCGCCGGTAACCGCCGGTTTGGGGGCGGCAGGGGCAGAGGATGCGGGTGCGGCCTCACGGCCGAACTCAAGAAAAACGCTAATCGTCCCTTCGGCGGACGGAACCGCGCCGGCAGGCGTGACCACAAACGCGATTTGTTCGACGGCTCCGAGGCGCTTCCAGTCGATCGACTCCTGACTGAAACTCCAGCCCTGCTTGAGCGGCAAATCCACGGAACGAACGTCCTTAGACCCCTTGATCTCGAGCGAAACGGCGATTTGACGCGCCTGTTCGGCGCCCGCCGACCGCACACCCGCTTTGAGGGACTGCACCGCTTCAGCGTTCAATCCTGCCGGATAATTCTTCGTCCAGAGCGTCACCGATTCTCCCCGGCCGACGCGGTAGTCGAGTTCCAGCACGTCTTTCTTCAAAGTTTCGTCATAGGTCGGAACCAGCGTGGCTTTCGAATCCCCCGTCTTTTGGGTCCCCCGGTCCGCCGCGTCGAGCATGTTCAGAGCGGGCTCAGCCGCCCAGGCGGCAATCACGGGCAGCGAGGCCAGGCAAACGGAAGCCAGCACAGCGACCAAGAGCATCGCGCGCGCAGGCGACAATCGATTGACGGGTTGGACAGACTTCGGACGGAACTGAAGAGCGATCATGAGTGGATTCCTGTATTGGACTCGGTTGGAAAACTTTTCAAACAGGTCGAAAGAACTTTTCAAAAAAATACCCTCGTTATCTGTATCCTGCCACCGAATAAAGTCAAGAGAACAGCCTATGAATGTAAAACGAGGGATTATATCAGATTCAGAGTCTGAATTGCAATACGCCCTTCGAGCCTTTATTGGACCAAAACGGCCGCGCCTGCGTACTCCACCCGGTCTCCGGAGCGGACTTGGAAGGCTTTGCGGATTTCGACGCGTCCGTTCACGCAGACCTCACCGGCCGTGATCACCTGCTTGGCCGCTCCCCCGCTTTCACACAGGCCGGTGGCTTTGAGCAGCCGGCACAACTCGATCGAATCGGTCGAAAGCTTGAATGAAATTTCATCCATGGCGGTAGAGCTTGGCGCGCTCATTTTTCAGGTGGGTGTCGGCCAGATAATCGTCGAAAGTCGTGTCCCTGCGGTCGATCATTCCGAGCGGAGTCAGCTCGATGATTCGGTTGGCCACCGTCTGAACAAACTGATGGTCGTGCGACGAGAACAGGACGGTGCCGTCAAAGAGCTCGAGCCCCTTGTTGAGAGAGGTAATCGATTCCAGATCCAGATGATTGGTCGGCTCATCCATGAGGAGGACATTTGCCGCCGAAAGCATCATCCGCGAAAGCATACACCGGACCCGCTCGCCGCCTGACAGGACCGAGGCCTGCTTCAGCGACTCGTCGCCCGAAAACAGCATCCGCCCAAGAAATCCACGAATGAAATTTTCGTCGGTTTCCTTCGAAAACTGACGCAGCCAATCCAGGAGATTCAGGGTCGTTTCGAAATACCGGCTGTTTTCCTTCGGCAGATGAGCCCGGAGCGTGGAAACGCCCCACTTGAAACGGCCGGCGTCAGGCGTCATCTCCCCCATGAGGATCTCGAAGAGCGTGGTCTTGACCAAGTCATTGGGACCGACAAACGCGACTTTGTCGCCTTTGTTGATGCGCAAGTTCAGGTCGCGGAACATTACCTCGCCGTCCAGGGATTTCGACAGGTGCTCAATCTCGAGCAACTCATTGCCGGCCTCGCGCTCGGGCTTGAACGCGATATAGGGATAGCGGCGCGAGGAAGGCTGGATATCCTCGAGGGTCAGTTTTTCGAGTAATTTCTTCCGGCTGGTCGCTTGCCGGGACTTGGAGGCATTCGCGCTAAACCGCGCGATGAACGCCTGGAGCTCCTTGCGTTTTTCTTCGGTTGACCGGTTGGCCTCCGAACGCTGGCGCATGGCCAGCTGGCTTGACTCCACCCAGAAGCTGAAATTGCCGGAATAAAGGCGGATCTTTCCGAAATCAATATCGGCGATATGCGTGCAAACGCGGTCCAGGAAATGACGGTCATGAGAAACCACAATCGCGGTATTTTGAAAATCGTACAAAAAATCCTCGAGCCACAGGCAGGTCTCCACATCGAGCTGATTGGTGGGCTCGTCGAGGAGCAGGACATCCGGATTCCCGAACAGCGCTTGGGCGAGCAGGACGCGGACTTTCAGGCTCGCCTCGAGCTGACGCATCGGCACCTGATGGAAGGAATCATCGATCCCGAGATCGCTCAGGAGTTTGGAGGCCTCGGACTCCGCGTTCCAGCCGTCGAGCTCGGCGAACTCATGCTCGAGCTCGGAAACCTTCATGCCGTCCTCTTCGGTCATAACGGCCTTCGCGTAGATCGCTTCTTTGGCCTGCAGGATCTTGTACAGCCGCTCGTGCCCCATGATGACGGTCGAGAGCACGGGAAAATCGTCGTAGGCGAACTGGTCCTGCTTGAGAAGCGAGACTCGCTCCCCCTTCGTGACCCCCACGCTTCCGGCGTTGGGCTCGATGAGGCCCGCGAGAATTTTGAGGAAGGTCGACTTGCCCGAGCCGTTGGCCCCGATCAGCCCGTAGCAGTTACCGGGCGTAAACATCAGGTTGACGTTTTCGAACAAAACGCGCTTGCCGTATTGCAGAGTGATCCCGCTGGCTGAAATCATCTAGGGAAAATCCTTTTCGGTTTCCGGATGGATTGTGAGGATTATAGCATGTAAACCAGACGCCGTCCACTGACACAAGCTTTCGAATATGTGGACATGCAAACTGATTATGAGTAGAATTGCGCGCCTAACCGTCTTTTTTCAATCCCTTTAAAAATGAAGGAGAACGACATGACCACGCCTTTAGAAAGATGGGTTCACGAACAAGCTCAGCTCACCAAACCGGACAAGATCTACTGGTGCGACGGCTCCGAAGAGGAAGCACGCAAACTGATCGAAATCGGCATCAAGGAAGAAACGGTCGAGGGCAAGCCGGTGTTTCAGAAGCTGAATCAGACCGACTGGCCCAACGCCTACTTTCACCGCAGCCATCCTACCGACGTGGCGAGGACCGAACAGCTCACTTTCATCTGCCACCCCGACAAAGAGTCCGCCGGAGCGACCAACAATTGGATGGACCCGGCAGAAGCCAAAGCCAAGATGAGGAAGCTCTTCGACGGCTGCATGCGCGGGCGCACGATGTATGTGATGCCTTATATGATGGGACACCCCGGTTCCCCTTACTCGAAGGCATGCGTCCAGCTGACGGACATCTCCTACGTGGCGGTCAGCATGCGCATCATGACCCGCATGGGCAAGGACGCTCTGGATCGCATCGGAAGCTCCGAAAACTTCGTGCGCGGGCTGCACTCGGTGGGCGACTTCAGCCCCGAGAGGCGCTTCATCATGCACTTCCCCGCGGAAAACCTGGTGTGGAGCGTCGGCTCCGGCTACGGCGGCAATGCCCTGCTTGGAAAAAAGTGTTTCGCCCTGCGCATCGCCTCCTGCCTCGGCCAACGAGAAGGCTGGCTTGCCGAACACATGCTCATCCTGGAAGTGGAGGACCCCCGGGGTAAAAAATTCTATATCACGGCGGCGCTGCCGTCCGCCTGCGGCAAGACCAATCTCGCAATGCTCGAGTCGACCCTGCCCGGATACAAAATCCGGACGATCGGCGACGACATTGCGTGGCTGAACGTCGGCCCTGACGGCCGCCTGTACGCGATCAACCCCGAAGCCGGCTGCTTCGGGGTCGCTCCCGGGACCTCGCTGGGGACCAATCCCAATATGCTCCGGACCCTCAAAGCCGACAAATTTTTTCCGACCTTGTACACAAACACGGCCCTCGACACCGACCGCAACGAACCGTGGTGGGAAGGGCTCTCGAAACCCGCGCCGAAAAACCTCCTCGACTGGCAGGGCGCCCCATGGGATCCTTCAATGAAAACGAAGGCGGCTCATGCCAATTCCCGCTTTACCGTTTCGATTTACAACTGCCCGGTCCTCTCTGAGGAGTTCGACAATCCCCGCGGCGTTCCTATTTCCGCCGTCATCCTCGGGGGGCGGCGCTCAAGGCTCGTCCCGCTCGTGACCGAAGCGCTCAACTGGCAACACGGCGTTTATCTGGGCGCACGAACCGGCTCCGAAACCACCGCGGCCGCGGCCGGTCAAGTGGGCGTCGTCCGCCGGGACCCGATGGCCATGGTCCCTTTCTGCGGATACAACATGGGCGACTACTTTTCCCACTGGCTTGAGATCGGCCGCAAGCTCAAGCATCCGCCGAAAATATTCTCGGTCAATTGGTTCCGCACCGACGACCGCGGCGAGTACCTGTGGCCCGGCTTCGGCGAAAACATCCGGGTCCTGAAGTGGATGCTGGACCGCGTCGAAGACCGCGCCGGAGCCAGGGAAACTCCCCTCGGGTTTCTGCCCCACCTGAAAGATTTGAATACGGAAGGCCTCGCGATGAGTCCCGCCCAGAAGGAAAATCTTTTTGAGGTCCAGCCTTCCGAGTGGAAGCCGGAGCTGCAGGACATCGAGAAATTTCTGTCCCAGTTCGGCGCGCGGACGCCGCCAGAAATGTGGCAGGAACACAAGAAGCTCTGCGAAAATCTGGACGCGGTTTGCCGGGCTTAAGCGTCGGCGATCAGGCGGCCCAGCTGCTCGGATAACTTCCGGTCGCCGAGGGCGAGCAAAATGTCCCTCTCGGCTCGGGCCGAATCGAGGCGGAGAGCCTTGAGATAGGCAACGCCCAGGTTGTAGTGGATGTCCGGGTCTTTGGGCTTCAGGCGGACCGCCTTTTCCAGATACTTCACCGCCAAGTCGCTGTCGCCGCGGATGCCGTAGGCGATCCCAAGATTGCGGTAAGCGGTCTTGTACGTCGGATCGATTTCGATGGCCCTCAGGTAGTATTCGATTTCCTGATCCGTTTCCCCTTGCCGGTTCGCGATGACGGCCAGATTGTTGAGGGCCTTAACCGCATACGGATCCACCTTCAGGGCTTCGTTGAAGTACACCACCGCCTTCTCGTTATTTCCGAGCTTCGCGTGGAGCCGCCCGAGGTTGACGTAGGGGTCCGGAACAATCGGATGCAAGCTCACCGCTTTCTCGTACATCACTCGAGCCTTTTCAAAATCGTCCTGCTTTTCCAGCAAAAAACCGAGATTCACGTAGCCCTCGATCTCATTGGGTGAAAACTGTATCGCCTTCTCAAAGTATTCACGGGCCATGGCCAGCGCACCCTGTTGCTGCATGACGACGCCCAAATTGTCGTAGCCGCGGGCCTTCCTCGGCGATTTTTTGACGACATCCTGCCAAAGCGACTGCTCGGACCCCCACACCTGATTGCGCATGAAGGTCATCGCCCCCAGAAGGAGCCCAAGGACCACCGTCAGGCGGGCGAAGGATTGCACGTTGCCCTTCAGGATCCGGAGGCAGAGCCAGCCGAGAAAAACGGAAAAGCCGATCATCGGAAGATACAGGCGGTGCTCGAAAATCACGTCGCTGATCGCGATGAAGGAAGATTCGACGCTCAAGGCCAGAAAAAACCAGAAAATCCCAAATGCGGGAAGCCGGTGTCCTTTTCTCCATAGCCAGACGCCGGCCGCAACGATCGCCGCAAGCAGGCCCGCACAGGCATAAGTGGGAAAGTGCCAGAAACCCGACGCCAGAGGATAATCATAATCCAAGTTTTGCCCCACCGGAATAAAAAGCAGCCTCAAATAGGTGCATAAAACGCTCAGCTGGGTCAAAAAATAGCGGCCGGAGCTGATCTCCTGGGTGGTTTGCAGCTGGCTCGACAACCCGGATTCTGCGACGCGCCAGTGGAACATGTGGAAATACGCCACCGTGAGAATTGCAAAAAAGGGCAAAACCCCCGCAAGCCTTTTGTGCACCGGTTCCCGGCCCCCCGGTCTGAGGACCCACTCGAAAAGCACAATCGCCAAAGGGAGGGTAAAGCTGATTTGCTTGGTGTAAACCGCGAGAAAACAGGTCCCCCAGGAAAGGCCGGCCGCCCAACCGGCCCGGCCAACGCGCGATACGCCATATAAATAAAGCGTCAGATAGTAGAAAAAAGTTGCGAGGGACGCATCCCGCTGAACAACATAGGTGACTGCGCCGGTCTGAACCGGGTGGGTCAGGAAAATCACCGCGGCAAAGAGAGCCAGGAGGTCAGGCGCCCTGGGCGATTCCAAACCGGGATCGCTGCGCGCGGCCTCGCGTCCCCCCTCCGTCCGAAAAAACATCCGGACGATTCCGAAAACGCACAGGGAGCTCAGGACGTGGATGATCCAGTTGAGCGCGTGATAGGAGAAAACCTGCAGCCCGCCGATCCGGTAATTGAAGGCGTAAGTCAGGTAAGAGACAATGCGGCTGGGATAGTGCGTCCAATACCATCCGAGCCGGCCGAAGCTGCGGATAAAGTAGTTCTGCACGATGCTGGTGCGGTCATCGAGCACAAACGGCACCTGGAAGCTGTTGGAGTAGATCAGTGCTCCCCAGAGCACGAGCCCCGCGAGCCAGGGCAGCCATTTCTTCCAGCCCCATGCCTCTGCCGGCTCGAGGGACGCCGCTTTGGATTTTCGACCCGCCCCGGCCTTGCACGTCTCGAGGATTTTCTTCACCTTACGGATTTTGATCCCGAGGCGCGCGGCCATCTCCTCGGCCTTCATCTTGTCCGCATTTTGAAGAACAAACAACCTCATGCTTTTGGGATCCTGCTTCATTCCGTTCCTCGATCCCTCGTGTTCCCGCATCTTTTCGGCATAGGAGCGACCCCGGGCAGACTCGAACTGCCGACCACCTGCTTAGAAGGCAGGTGCTCTATCCAACTGAGCTACGGGGTCAAAGTTTATGATTTCCAAGATAAATTCGATTACTATCTTTCGGCCGCTTGCAGCGATCCTGCACCCATTTTTTCGACCGCCTCGAGATCCCCGGCCTTCTCCTCGGACAAGTTCTTCACGTAAAATTCAGCGCTGTGAGGCAAAACGATTTCGAGCTCATGCATCTCCTGGACCCGGACGGCGCCCGTTACGAGCTTAAAGCCCAGGACGTGCCCGCCCACATCGCGGTTTTCGCTCAGAAAATGAAAGTGATAGCCCGGCACGTTGAGCCCAGCCGTGTAGGGCGGCATCCGGAAGCCGACCATCACGCCCCGGATCTTGTCCCTGCGAATGACTTTCTGTTCCTCCGGAATAAATTCCCGCATCCGCCGGTACGGCGGCTTCTGGGCAGGGACACTTCGAATCGCCAGGGCCTCGAACTCCCCCTCGATTTCCAGGGCGTAAAAAATGTTCCGGGTCGGCAGCAGCGCATCCATCGCTCGGCAGGCCTCATCGTATCCGGCTCCCGGCGGAAGGGTAAACACTTCCGGACTTGAAAAGCGCGTCAGCGTCGCATACGGCACTTTCCGGCTGCCGGCCGTTACCGCAATTTTGCCGTCGGCATCGGCGCGGTAGAAATTCCCCCCTCGCGCGATCAACTCTCCGTCGAGCCCGTCAAAGGTCCCGATACCGAAGTCCCCGCGCTCTTTGAGCTGATCCACCGTCCAGGCCCCCTCAAATACGCCTTCGAGAAGGGCGCGAATGGCCGAAAACTGCAAAACTTTTCTCGATTCCTCGGCCGCCGCCTGCGGGGCCCAGAGACAGCAAAAAAGCAAAAGGCACGTTGTCGCTTTCTTCATCAATTTCTCCTCAGATTTCGATTTGCCGGCCTTCCAGCGTGACCATGTTATCAATCTTTTGCCAACATTGGAAGAACAGCTTCGCGCTGAATCGCTTGAGCGGCATGAGGCCGCCCCGGACCGCCGCGTAGAGAATTCCTTCCTCAAAAAGCTTCTCCAGCAGGCCGGCTCCGAGACGGGAGCGCGGGTCCCTGCCCTTGAGCCGTGCAAGAGCCTGCCCCCAGGAAATGCTTTCTCCTTCGAACGAAAGGCTTTTAAGAAAATTCAGGATACGGATCGTAATGAAAAAGGTATAAACGTCTCCGCGCCCGAGAAGACCGGTGTCCACCCCCATGGCGGTCAAGCGACAAACCACCGCGTTTCGCTCTTCTCCCGAAGGTTCCGCGACATCAGACTCTATCGGGGTGCCGGGAACTAGGTAAAAGGGCGAAGCCCCAATCAAGACCGGCAAGGAGGCCTGCAGGGCGATTCCGTCCGCAATCGAGTCCGGACTTTCATGCGGCAGTCCGAGGATCTGATAGGAGACGACCGCAAACCCCAGGGCATGCGCCAGAGCAATCACCTTCCGGTAGCGGTCCGGATCGTGGGGGCGCTCAAGCCGCTTCAGGACCTGATCGTTGGAGGACACGAGAGCGATATTGAGATGGGTAAAACCAGCCGCTCTCATGGATTCTAGGATTTCCCGATCAAGGTTCCAATAGGAAATACCGTTCATGGCCAAGCACCGGATGCTCCCCAGGGGAAATTCGCTCACAAGGCCCCGGCACAGGGCTAAAATAAACTCGCGGCCGTACGTGAGATTGTCGTCTTCGAAGTCGAAGACCCTGAATCCCGCGGCATAACGGGCACGGATTTCGTCCAAGACCTCGCCGGGTTCCCTTTGACGGAACCCCTGCCAGGTCTGATGAACCGAGCAAAAGCGGCACCGGTACGGACAGCCGCGCGAGGTGACGACCACGCACATCGGTTGTTTTTCGTAAAGGTAACGAGAGAGGTCAAAATCCGAATAGTCGGGGGGCGCCAGCCCCCCGATGGGAACCGGAGCCGCCGGAATGTTCCAGCGCAGCCGCCCGTCCTCCTTAAACCCGAGCCCGGGAACGGCGCCGAAGTCCTTGCCGTTTCGCCAGGCGCGGACAAACTCGACCATGGCCGACTCCCCTTCGCCGACGACGACAAAATCCACGTTTTCCGAACTCAACATGCGCTCGGGCTGTGCACCAACGGCGGACCCTCCAAGAATCACGGGAACGTTCCTACGTCGTTTGACCGCCTGCGCGCAAGCAAGCGCTTCGCTGGCATAGGTCGAAAACAGGGCCGAGATGCCCACAAGATCAGGAGATTCGATCAAGACGTCTTCGGCAACCTCGTCAAAATCCGCCCCGTAATGGGAATAGGCGCCGAAGCCGCAGAAGGGGCTTCGGTCTCCCGGCACATAATAATCGCGAAGATAAGCGAGTGGCTCCGGGACGGGAATCGTCCGGCGGCCGCGGCCGTGATGATAGTCCCGGACGAGGACGGTCGCCTCGGGAAACTCGCGCCGCAGCGCAGCCTTGAGATATCCGAGCCCGGCCGGCTGCAGACGGACCTCCGTCTGATAAAAATCGCGAATGGGCGGTTGGATCAGAACAATCTTCATCAGGCGGCTCTCCGTCAAGAAATGACCACGCAAGGCCGTAAATCAATACAGCGTATGAAACGATATGAAATCGAACAAAAATTCAAGGTCCGCGAACCCGCAAAGATTCGGCGGAAAGTGCTCGCGCTCGGAGCCAAGAGTATCCCGGGCGGCCTGCAGAAGAACGAATATTTCGACCGCAGAGGAGAACTCCGGGCGCAGCGCATGGTCTTACGGCTTCGCCGGGACGCCTCAGGCGCCCGGATCACCCTCAAGGGCCCGAAACTTCCGGGCCGTTTCACCCGGCGTCTGGAATACGAAACCCGGGTCGACTATGCACAATCCAAGGCCATTTTGACGGGCCTCGGCTTTCAGATCTTCCGCCAATACCAAAAAAAACGCGAGGAATTCCTGCTTCCTCGATGCGTGATTGCCCTCGACCGCCTGGGCACGCACGGATGGTACCTCGAAATCGAAGGAAGCGAAACCGCGATTGCGCGCTATGCCGGGCTTCTGGGCTTGGGGCCGCACGAGCGCGAGGAAAGGTCGTACCTGTCGATCATGTTCCCCGCACTTTTTCGGCGCGGTCGGCCTCGATCACCTTCCAGAACCCCCAATCGTAAAGCCGGTTAGGAATCCGCCGCAAAAGGAACGCCGCGATCGCCCAGCGGCGGGTCACATAAGCCACTCTCTTCTTTTTGTCGAGCGCCTCGAGAATTTGGGAGGCCGCCCGCTCGGGACTGGCCATCCAGAAAAGGTTGCGCCGGCCCTCGAGCATCGCGGTGTCGACGAACCCCGGACGGATATCGGTCACCGCGATCGAAGTCCGGCTGAAGCGCTGGCGCAGGCCGTCGAGATAAACGGACATAAAAGACTTCGAAGCCGCATAAGCCGGGCTTCGCCCGCTTCCCCGCAAGCCGGCGATCGACGATACCGCCGCAAGATGTCCCTTCCCGCGGGCCAAAAAATAACGGCCTGCCGCATCCGCAATGGCCATGAATCCAACGACGTTGACTCGAACGGTCTCGATCTCCTCCGGCCAGCCCAAATCGAAATTCGGCCGGTTGACGCCGGAATTAACGACGACTAAATCCGCGCCGCCCATGTCGCGCACAAGCTCTTCGAAAACCGCCGCGGCCTCTTCGGGCAGGCACAGGTCCATGCCGCGAACCAGAAGCTTGCCGCCGGTATCCCGGTTCAGCGCTTCCAGGCAATTCACCCGCCGAGCGGTCACCGCGACCGTATCGCCCCGCGCCGCAAGGGCCTTGGCCACCGCCCGGCCGATTCCCGAGCTGGCGCCGATGACGATAGCCTTGAGAGGTTTATCCCCCACGGGTCTCCTCCGTTTCAAACCGGGCCTGGGTCCCTTTTTTGAGCCGCAGGCGGTCAACGGTCCCTGCGGGAATTTCCAGGACATAGCGGGCCCAGCGCCCGGGGTCATAGCGCGGGCACGGCTCGCCGGCGCACGCGGGCACGTTCTTCTTCACGGCGACGATGGTCTTGCTCACATCGAGCCAGATCAAATCGAGAGAAAAGCGCATGTTCTTCATGTACATCACCGGCCGGATGTCGCGTTCATAGACGAAAAGCATCCCTGTCCCTTCGGCCAAACCGTCCCGAAACATCAAGCCGCGCAGCTGCTCCTCAACCCGTGAGACCACTTCGACCTTGATGCACCGGTCCTCGAAGCACACCCTCTGAATATCGCCCGTCTGAAACCCGGCAAGCGCCGCCATCAAAATCATCCAGAACATTCCCCACCCTCCGATCCGCAAAAAAAGCGTTACCGTTGCGCGACCTGCGGTCAAATCCGGTCAGCGAAGAAAGGTTTCTGCAAAACGCGCCAGCCTCGCTCGGAGCTCTTGGACCTCACGGGTTGTTCCCCGATCTCCTCGTCTCGGCAAGCGGCGCTAATTGTTTTTCCGAAACCTTTCTTCGCCTCCCTAACGCTGTTCGCACGTGTCGCGGAACGGCTACAACCCTGCCCGCCTTTTGTTATGGCATCCACGGTAACGCATCTAAATTAATGGGAACGGTTGACAACGGTTCAACATTTGAATAATCTAACGACATGTCGCGCGAACCCTTTATCAGTTTTATCGTTCCCGTTTACAACGAGGCCGAGAACATCGCCCAGATGCTTTCGAACCTCCACAAGGTCCTCATCGCCCACCCCGACTGGAACTGGGAGCTCATCATCGTCGAGGACGGAAGCCGCGATGCGACGCGCAAAGTCATCCAGGTCGAGATCGGCAAATATCCCAACACCGCGCTCATCCTGCACGACGTCAACCGGGGCTACACGGCCTCGCTCAAAGACGGCATCGCCGCCTCGCGAGGCAAATACCTCATGTACATCGGCGCCGATGAGGAGTTCGATTCCTCCGAGCTGCCCGACTTCGTGGAGATTCTTGAGCGCGGCGAAGCCGACATCGTCCTCGGGGTCCGCTGGCAGCGGAACGCCTACCGCCTGTTCCGTTTTTTCCTTTCCGTCATCTATATTTTTCTGCTCAACTATCTTTTCCGGCTCAGGATCAACGACTACAACTGGTCCCAGGCCTGGCGGCGCGAGGTCCTTGACCGAACGGCACCCGTCTCGAACTCCCTGTTTGTTCTCCCCGAAATCATCATCAAAGCCCACGATCTCGGCTACCGCATCCGCGAAATTCCCTCCAACCACCGCGGCCGGCGCGCAGGAAAGTCTTCGGTGAATCTGAAAATCATGGGATTTGCGCTCTGGGAGGCCCTTTGCTTCCACCGGACACGCCGCAGCTGGCTTAAAACGCAACAGACCTAGACCTAGGGGCCTTGCATTTGTGGATCCGTCGTATTCTCAGCAAATCCAAAAACATGGCGAGAGGATCCCGGATCAGCTGTACGCGGCTGTTGGCTGAGTTGCGCCAGATGACAGGCGTCTCCAGAATGCGCCGGCCCTGCCACTGAGCCAGAAAAAGGATTTCGACGTCAAAGCTGAATCCGTCGAGCTTCTGCGCGGAAAAGAGGGCTTTGGCCGCCTCGCGGGAGAAGCATTTAAAGCCGCACTGGGAATCGAGAATTCCCTTGAAGGTCGCAAGTCGGGCCAGCCGGTTAAAAATCTTCCCCATGAGTTCCCGGAAAAAATTTTGCCGGATCTCGATTCTGGCGCCCGCCAGGGCCCGGGATCCGATCACGATTTCGTATCCCTCGTCGAGGGCCGCCATAAATCGGGTCACCTCCTCGATGGGCGTCGACAGGTCAGCGTCCGTGAAGAGGATGGCGTCGCCGTCGGCCTCCAGCATGCCCTGGCGAACCACAAATCCTTTGCCGTGATTGACCGTATTGCGGATGAGGCGGTGCGGAAAACCGGCCAGCTCGCGCTCGCACACCGCGAGGGTCCCGTCCGTACTTCCGTCGTCAGCCACGATGATTTCGCTCTTGTAAGCCCTGGACTTGAGAAACGCCACGATATCGCGCAGGCTGGTGCCGATCCGCCGCTCCTCGTTGTAAGCCGGAATGACGACCGAAAGACGGGGTTTGTGTCCGCTCATGGCAGCCGTTCCTTTTTCTGGACGCACGCGCACCGCTCGCGCCAGTCCGAGAGCAATTCATCGATCGCGAGAAAAACGTCTTTGCGGGGCTTCCACCCAAGCCTCTTGAGGAGGGTTGGGGACCCGGCCATCCGGCGGATTTCATGGCCGCGGACAAGTTTAGGATCGCGGATCACGCGCAAGCGCCTGGAAGACTTGCTCACGAGATAGTCCAAATAGGTCTTCAAGGGATAAGCCCGGCCGTAGCAAACATTGTAGACGCCCCCGGCCGCGCCGCGCTCGAGAAGAAGGCGGTAAGCCGAAACGACATCGTCGACGTGCAGGAATTCCCTCTCGACGCCGAAATTGCCGACCCGGATCTCGGCAGGACCCTCCCCCGCCTCGGCTTGCGCGACTTGGCGGCACCACTGCGAAAAAACAAAAGGGCCGCTCTGCGACGCGCCGAAGTGATTAAAGGCGCGCGAGACGACCACCCGGACTTGGAACCGCGCAAAAAAATCCATGCAGGCCAGCTCCGCCGCGGCCTTGCTCGCCCCATAAGGATTTTCCGGCTGGACGCGGGTCTTCTCGGTCACCCGGGCCGTCTGGCGGAAAGAGCTCCCGTAAACCTGGGCGGTCGATGCGAAAAGCATCCGGGCCTGGGGACAAAACTTGCGGACGGCGTCGAGCAGATGAATCGTCCCTCCGGTATTCACCGTGAAAGTCCGGTCGGGAGCGTCCCAGGATTGCTGGGGAACGGCGAGTGCTGCAAGATGGTAAATTTCGTCGGGGCGGAACCGTTTGACGACGGCGTCGACAGCCGCGCGGTCCGTGATATCGGCGCGCTCCACGCGGTAAGGGACGCGCTTACCCGTAACGCCCGCGCGCTGCGCATCCAGGCCGAGCACAACCGTTCCAGCCGCGGAAGCCAAACTCCCGGCCAAGATGCGCCCGCAAAAACCAGAAATCCCGGTAATCAGGATCCGCTTGGATTTCATCGAACCCCTCAGGCATTCGGTTTTGAAAGGAGCGCCAAATCGCTGTCGACCATCATCCGCACCAAGGCTTCGAAGCGGACCTCTGGCTTCCACTTGAGCCGCTTCATGGCATCCCGGGGATCGGCCAGCAAAAGGTGGACTTCCGCAGGCCGGTAAAAACGCGGATCGATCACAACGTGCTTCCTCCAGTCGAGCCCCGCATGGGCGAAAGCAATTTGCGCAAATTCCCGAACCGTGTGGGTCCGGCCGGTCCCAACGACGTAATCGCGGGGCTTCGGCTGCTGCAAGGTCAGCCACATGGCATTGACATAGTCCCCCGCGAATCCCCAGTCCCGCTTCGCTTCGAGGTTTCCGAGCGCCAGTGTCCTGGCCATGCCGAGCTTGATTTGCGCGACCGCGTAGCTGATCTTGCGGGTCACGAATTCCAGTCCCCGGCGAGGAGACTCGTGGTTGAAGAGGATTCCGGAGACCGCGTAAAGCCCGTAGCTCTCGCGGTAGTTGATCGTGATCCAGTGGCCGTAAAGCTTCGCGACCCCGTACGGACTGCGCGGGTGAAAGCGCGTCCCCAGATTCTGAGGGGTTTCCTCCACGTGCCCGAACATCTCGCTCGAGGACGCCTGATAAAACCGGATTTTTGGATCGACGAGCTTGACGGCCTCGAGCATGCGCGTCACCCCCAGCGCGGTAAACTCTCCGGTCAAAACGGGCTGGTCGAACGAGGTCGGAACGAAGGATTGCGCCGCGAGGTTATAAATTTCGTGCGGGCGGATCTTGCGCACGGCACGAACCATCGACAGCTGGTCCAGGAGATCGGCCTGAAGCAATTCGATGTCCGCCATCAGATGCCGGATGCGCGAAAATGGCTCCGTACTCGACCGGCGCACCATCCCGTAAACCCGGTACCCTTTTTCCAGGAGCAGCTCGGCCAGATAAGAGCCGTCTTGCCCCGTGATTCCCGTAATAATCGCTCGCTTGGAGGTCCGTTTCTTCATCGCGCGTTCCCTTCTTTAGTGAAGTTCCTTCATGTTTTCCCGAAAATACCGGATCGTGTGCTCGAGCCCCGTGTTCAGTGAAACCTTCGGCTCCCAGCCGAGGTTCGTGCGGGCAAGCGTAATGTCGGGCTGGCGCACCTTCGGATCGTCCTCGGGCAAAGGATGATACGCGATGGCGCTCGAAGAGCCGGTCATGCGAGTGATGACCTTTGCCAGCTCAAGGACAGTCATCTCCGTGGGATTTCCGAGATTGACGGGCCCATGGATCTGCGAAAAAAGCATCCGGCGAATGCCCTCGACCAAATCGTCCACGTAGCAAAAGCTCCGGGTCTGAGATCCGTCCCCGAAGACGGAAACCGGCTCGCCCCGGAGGGCCTTCGAGATGAACTCGGGGATCGCACGGCCGTCACTGAGTCGCATGCGCGGCCCGTAGGTATTGAAGATCCGGATGATCTTGACGTCGACCGCGTGAACGCGCAGATACGCCATGGTGATAGCTTCGGCAAAGCGCTTGGCTTCGTCGTAGACTCCCCGGGGCCCGATCGGATTGACGTTGCCCCAATAGGATTCCTTTTGGGGATGCACGAGCGGATCGCCGTAGACCTCGGAGGTCGAGGCGAGCAAGAAAACGGATTTTTTTGCCTTGGCCGTGCCGAGCGCGTTGTGAGTCCCGAGGGCGCCGACCTTGAGCGTTTGAATGGGCAGCTGGGCGTAGTCGATCGGACTGGCGGGCGAGGCAAAATGTAAAAGATAATCCACCGGCCCCGCGTACTCGATTCCGTCCGAAACGTTCTGTTCGAGAAATTCGAAATCGGGACTGTTTTTCACATGCGCGATGTTCTTGGGATTCCCGGTCAGAAAATTGTCGACGCCGACGACGCGGTAGCCTTCGGTAAGAAACCGGTCGCACAGATGCGACCCAATGAATCCCGCAACCCCCGTAATCATCACCGTCTTTTTAGTCATCGCTTTCCTCGTCCTTTCTCTAATGCCGTTTGCCGTCATGGCTGTCCCACGATGAGCTCATGTTTGATGAAGTCGTTCACCGCTTCACGCCACGGCCGAAGCCGAATGCCCAACTCCCGCTCGGCCTTCTCAAGCGCCAGAACGCTATGGAGGGGCCGCACCGCGGGCCTGTGGCCCAATGGCGTCGCGATTTTCACCACCGAAGGCTTTGCCCCCGGATAGCTTTCTAAAATCATTTCGGCGTAATCGGCCCAGGAAACCTCTCCGGAATTTCCCAAATGAAAAATCTGCCGGTCCGCAGCCGCCTGCCACGAAACTCGTACGAATAAATCCCGCAAGGCGCGCGCGACGTCCCGCGTATAAGTCGGACGGCCGACCTGGTCGTTGACCACTTCGAAGCTCGGAACCGAACCGGCCCGCTCCAGGATCGTCCTCGGAAAAGACGGCCCGTTTCGCCCGAACAGCCAGGAGACCCTGAAAATGACGTAGTGCCCGGCGCGGCTTTCGATAAGCTCTTCGGCCTCCCGCTTAGTCCGGCCGTAACAGCTCAAGGGGCACGGACGGTCTTTCTCGG
>JBAYGD010000029.1:0-27626 GCA_041666865.1 Candidatus Omnitrophota bacterium
CGGCCGATTTCTTTGAGAATATACTGGCGTTCGTAACGCGAAAATTTCCGGATCATGGGATTGCCCTATCCATCGGCATTCTCCGAAGCAACTGAATATGCGCTGTCGACCAGGCAAGGTTCGTAACCGGCGCTGCGGATCAGCCGCTCCATCCCGCCGCGGTCAAGCTCCGCGCGAGGCGTTTCACCCGTTTCGCGGAAGATTTTTTCCCCCAGGTGGACGCCCCCCAGGTCATCGACCCCGAAAGAGAGCGAGACCTGGGCCATTTTGAGCCCCAGGCCGACCCAATGCGCCTTCAAATGCGGTACGTTGTCGAGAAGCAGGCGCGAGACGGCAAAAACCTTCAGGTCCGTAAAACCCCCGCAAGTGCCAAGACTTTCGAGGGCGTTGCGCCGGGCCTGGTAACAGAGAGGAATGAACGCTTGGAAGCCCCCCGTTTCGTCCTGAAGCGCACGCAGGCGAAGGACGTGTTCGACGCGGTCCTCTCCGTTTTCGATGTGCCCGTAGAGCATCGTGGCGTTCGTCCGAAGCCCGAGGCCGTGGGCAAGCCGATGAATTTCGAGCCACTCCCCGGCGGAGATTTTGTTCGGGCAAATTTTTTTCCGCACTTCCTCCGAAAAAATTTCGGCCCCGCCGCCGGGCAAACCGTTTAGGCCCTCGGCTTGAAAGCGCCGGAGTAATTCGGCGGGCGCCAGGCCTGAGAGCCGCGCGATATGGGCGATCTCCGGCGCCGCAAACGCCTTGATGTAAACCGAAGGGCCGGCCGACCGGATCGCCCTCAGGATCGCCAAATAATCTTCCAGCCCCCAGGTCGGGTGATGCCCCCCGACCAGGTGCACCTCGTTGATTTGCCACTCCATCACGGCTTCCCGCACCGCCGACGCGATTTCGCCCGGGTTCAGGACATAGCCGCCTTCTTCGCCCGGTTTTTTCGCAAAAGAGCAAAACCGGCAGTTGTCGGCGCAAAGATTGGTGTAATTAAGATGAAGGTTGAGCGAGTAGACGACGCGGCGGCCGTTCAAGCGGCGGCGCACTTCCTGCGCCAAAGCCCCCAAAACCGGAAGGTCCTCAGATTGATAAAGCCGGACGCCGTCTTCAAACGAGAGTCTTTGGCCGGCGGAAATTTTCTCTGCAATGTCTTCGAAGGGATGAAAATCGAAATCCATTTCAGCGCTGCTTCTTCTCGATTTCGGAAAAAAGTTCGTCGACCAGCTTGGCCTCGTCGACCACACGCAGAGGCTTGCCGTCGACGTAAATCGCGCCCTTGTCCTTGCCGCCCGTGACGCCGAAATCCGATTCGTGGGCTTCTCCGGGACCGTTGACGGCGCACCCCAACACCGAAATGGTCACAGGCCGCTTCAGGCTCATAGCCCGCTTTTCCACTTCCTCGGCAAGTTTCAGAACGTTGACTTCCGCGCGGCCGCAGCTCGGGCAGGAAATCACTCGCACGCCTTTGCGGAGCCCGAGAGCCTCGAGGATCATTTTTGCAACGCGGATCTCTTCGCGCGAATCCGCCGTCAACGACACCCTCAAGGTATCGCCGATCCCTTCGCCAAGCAGGGTGCCGATGCCGATTGCGCTGTAGACACTCCCGCGCAAAAGCGTACCCGCTTCGGTGACGCCCAAGTGAAGGGGATAATCGAACCTGGCGCTTGCCAAGCGATAAGCGCGAATCATGGTCGGAACGTCGGAAGCCTTGAGGGAGATCACGAGATCGCGGAAATCGAGTTCTTCCAGGATCGCAACGTGGCGGGCCGCGCTTTCCACAAGGGCTTCGGCGGTGGGGCCGAATTTCTCCATCAAGTCTTTTTCGAGCGATCCCGAGTTCACCCCGATCCGGATCGGGACTTTTCTCTCGGCTGCCTTTTTGACGATCCGCTCCACACGGTCCCTAGAGCCGATATTGCCGGGATTCAACCGCAGTTTGTCGACTCCCTCGTCGAGGGCCATCAGCGCGAACTGATCGTTGAAATGGATGTCGGCAACGAGCGGCAGAGGGATACGGGCCTTGATTTTTCCGAGAGCCCTGACGTCGGCCTCGGTGGGACAAGCGACGCGCACGAGTTCACAGCCGGCCTCGGCAAGAGCGAGAATCTGGTCGACCGTGCGCTCAACGTCGCGGGTGGGCGTCGTCGTCATCGACTGAATAGAGACCGGAGCGCCGGCTCCGATCGGGACCGAACCGACCCGAACTTGCCGGGTGACCCTTCGCGCGTTCATGCGACGGCCATCATTCTTTCGATCGGAACCCGGGCCCGCGCCGCGAGTTCGGCGGGCACCTTGACTTCGAAGCGCAGATGCTCGAGGGTAGCCGCCACTTTCTCGAGGGTGTGGAGCTTCATGTACTGGCAGATCGAGTCATCGCTGGCCGGGTAGAAGGTCTTTTGAGGATTGTTTTTGCGCATCCGGTGGAGAACCCCGATTTCGGTCGCAACGATGAATTCCTTCGCCGCGGACTCCCCCACATACCGGGTCATTCCCTCCGTCGACATGATCTGATCCGCCAAATGCATGGACTTGGTGAGGCATCCGCACTCGGGGTGCATGATGAATTCCGCCGCCGGATGAGCCGCCTTGAGGCGGTCGATGTCGGCCGACTGGATCATGATGTGCGACGGGCAGTAGCCGCTCCACAAATGGATCTTGCGGCCGGTCTTCTGCTTCACGTAGGACCCGAGGAAAAAATCCGGGACAAACAGGATTTCTTTGTCGGCCGGAATGCTCAGGACAACCTTCTCGGCGTTCGACGACGTACAACAATAATCGCTTTCGGCTTTGACGGCCGCCGACGTATTGACGTAGCAGACGACCACGCCGCCGGGGTGGGCCTGTTTCCAGCGGCGGATGTCCTCCGGGAGCGACATGTCAGCCAGCGAACAACCGGCTTCCAGGTCCGGGATCAGGACCGTTTTGTCCGGACAGAGAATGCTCGCGGTTTCCGCCATGAAATGAACGCCGCAAAAAACGATGACCTTCGCATCCGAGCGGGCCGCTTCCTGCGCGAGGCGCAGGGAATCGCCGACCACGTCGGCGAGGTCCTGGATTTCGCCGATCTGATAATTGTGCGCCAGCAGGATCGCCCCCCGCTCCTTCTTCAGCGCAAGAATTTCTTCGGTGACTGAATTATAGATTTTTTTCGCCATGGGAGATTCGCTCTTTTCCTAGATCCGTCAGTTCCTGGGATAATTTCATCGAACAGAATTTGGGCCCGCACATTGAGCAATAGTCAGCGTCCGGGGCGCAGCCGGTGGGCAGCATTTCGTTGCGAAGCCGGCGCGCATTGGCGGGGTCCATCGAAAGCGCATATTGTTTTTCCCAATCGAAGGCAAAGCGGGCCCGCGACAGAGCGTCGTCGCGCTCGCGCGCGCCGGGGCGGTGCCGTGCAATATCGGCGGCGTGGGCGGCGATCCTGGCCGCGATCACGCCTTGCTTCACATCCTCGAGATTCGGGAGCCCGAGATGTTCGCGCGGCGTCACGTAACAAATCATGGCCGCCCCGTAAAGGCCCGCCACGGCCCCGCCGATGGCCGACGTGATGTGGTCATACCCGGGCGCAATGTCGGTCACCAGGGGTCCGAGCACGTAAAAGGGCGCCCCGTGGCAAAGCTCGATTTGCTTTTCGACGTTCATTTGAATCTGATCGAGCGGCACGTGCCCCGGGCCTTCGACCATCACCTGCACGTCCTGCTCCCAGGAGCGCAAAGTCAATTTCCCGAGCGTCTTGAGCTCCGAAAATTGCGCCGCATCACTCGCGTCCGCGAGACAACCCGGGCGCATGCCGTCACCGAGACTGATCGCCACATCATATTTTTTGCAAATTTCCAGCAGGCGGTCGAACTCCGTATAAAGAAAATTTTGTTTTCCATGCCGCAGGCACCACTGGGCGAGGATCGCCCCTCCCCGGCTCACGACCCCCACGAGCCTTCCAGCTAAATGCGGCAGGTTTTCGATCAAAACCCCCGCGTGGATCGTCATGTAATCAACGCCCTGAGCGGCCTGCTTCTCGATGACGTCGAACATCAGGTCCGGGGTCAAATCTTCGGGAACACCTCCCGCCTGCTCGAGCGCTTGGTAGATCGGCACCGTTCCCACCGGGACCGTACTCGCGCCCAAAATCGACAAGCGCGTTTCATCCAGCAAGCTCCCGGTCGAAAGGTCCATGACCGTATCAGCGCCGAACTCAATCGCCGTGCGCAACTTTTCGATCTCACGGCCGGGGTCAGAAGCCGCCGAAGAATTGCCGATATTCGCGTTGATCTTGCAGGAACAGTGGATGCCGATGCCGATAGGCTCGAGGTTCCGGTGGACAATATTGGCCGGAATGATCATTCGGCCGGAGGCCACTTCGCGGCGGACGAATTCCGGCTCCAGTTTTTCGCGCTCCGCCACAAAAGCCATTTCCTCGGTGACTTTTCCCTGCCGGGCATAATGGAGCTGCGTCCGGTTACGGTCTTTCATCCTGGGCTCCACCCAAGCGTCTCTAAAATTCATGACCTGCACACCTCCGCCCGGCTCACTTCCTCAGGAGCCATTGGGCTCTGCCACCGCTCAAACGCTTCGCTGAAATAAACAACCCGTTTTCTCGGGAACGTCCGCAAAACCCTCAGAACGGCCCGGGGCCAGGAGCCGATCCTGTCTTCGATCTCGCGCGTCATCACGGCCGCTTCTTCAGCCCCACCGCAGTCCAACGTCAGATAAAGGCTGTAAGGAAAATCGGAATACGCGCGGCGCGCCGAACAGTGTTTCACAAACGACGATTGGGCCGCCCTCTCTCCCGAGCGCAAAAGCTTTTCCTCGGGAATATTCCAAACCACCATGAGCGATTGCGGCTCGTGGGCCCGGAGCTGCTCGGCCACTGCACGGATCGCGCGTAACGCCCCTTTGGAAATCAAGGACCTCACGGTGCTCATTACTTCTTCGGCCGGCATGTCCAAATCTGACGCGAGGGCATGAAACGGCTCATCGGTCAGAGGGAAAGGCTCCTGCAGCTTCCGGATAATCCTGATTTCTTCCGCACGCCACCGGAAGTCCTCGCAATAACCCTGGGGCCCGCCGTCTTGAGCCGGCTTGAAAACCCGGACGGCCGGAAGCAGAAGCACGCGAGGACACTGGAATTGCTCCTGGAGCCGCGCCACATGGCCCGCCAAATCCTCTTCGCCGGGGACCGACAGCGTGAACCAGAGATTGTAATCATGCTCGCGCATATGCAGCCCGTGGACGCCTGGATGCCGTTCGAGAAAAGCGCTGCGGGTCTCGATATCCTCCCCGTCCGTTTTCATGGCGACAAGCGTGCTTTGGTAACCGAGCTTTTTGCCATCAAAGATCGCGCGAAGCCCGGACAATTTGCCGAGGCCCTTTAACCGGCCGATCCGCAGCAAAATCTCCGCGGCATCCATGCCGAAGCGCCCGGCCATAGCCTCAAAGGGCCGCTTTTCGACCGGAATGCCATGCTGTAGAAACACCAAAAGCTGTTTTTCGATATCATCCATGGGGGGATGGACCGGAATTAAGTGCTATTCATCTTGCGTTAATGTAGAGCGGTCATGATACATCCGTGGGGTCTTTTTGTCGAAATCTATTTATGTCTAAAAACACCTACGGACCTCATCTTGAGGTCCGTAGGTGCGGGCACTTGCACTTGCTCCTGTCGAGCAAGTACTCCATTATGACGGTCCAAGGAAGACCGTCTATAATGGTTGTCACCAAAAACACCTACGGACCTCATCTTGAGGTCCGTAGGTGCGGGCACTTGAGCGGGAAGCTCTTGGGAGGTTTTGTAGGTTTTTGCGTCCGCTATAGTAGAACCACCTCCTTAATCGTTGCATCTTTATGATGCCGTCAGGACGTCCTGCCTTATCGTTATCTCCGTCCTTACTATGAACCCTACATGGAGTCCTGGGGGTTGTCAAAAATAAAACGACAGGCGGTCAAGAAGTCCAAATGAGCGGTCGAAAACACGCGGAAAGTCCCGTCAAATAAGGAAAAAAAGGGACAGGCGAACTTGCTTGCCTGTCCCTTTTTCCCGTGAAATCTTGTTTAAAACAGCTTGATACAGCTGGTCGTGTTCCAGTTAGACGGACAGCTGTCGACCATCCTCGCACCGCCTGAGAAGTCGAACGCCACGAGGCCCTGGGCTGACGGTTTTCCGACCATCCTGACTTCGGCTTCAATCGCCTTCATTAGCCCGGAATCCCCCGTTTGGAATATGGCATTCGGGGAGGTCACAATCCCGTTCACCCGCTTCGTCCCGCTGCGTGCGGCAAAACTGTAACGGCCCCAACCCCGGCGTGAATAGCTTCGGGTCATCGTCACATAATCTCCGTTATCCGAACGCCTCTGTACGGTCTCCATCATCGGAAGACCGGCCCCGCTGAACAGCCACTTCCGGTTTTGCAAAACAACGTTCGAATCCGGCCGGCGCATCGTCTCGGAAATCAGCTCGAACTTGCCGCCGATCAGCTTGTAAGTGGATTCTTTGACAAGCTGCACATTCTCATAGACCTCGGTTTCGAGAACGTTTTCGGAAACCAGATAAGTCAGGCTCCGGGTGTTCAAGGTAACCGTCTTGCCGTCGGTCGTGGTCAGCACGAGCTTGCCCCTAGCTCCGTCATAAACGGGCTGTTCCGCGCTAACGAATGGGGGAACAACCAGGTCCAAATCGCCGGCCTTGACGCTCGTGGTGTATGTTTCGGCGCCGCCTTCACCTGTTCTTTCGACGACAACCATGGCTGCACCGAAAACATACGACTTGCCTATGTTCACTTCAATTCGGTCCTGATGGATCACGATCTCAATATCCTCTCCTTCGGTCGTCTTACCCTTGAGCGAAAGCAGGATCTGATACCAATCCGAGGAGGCCTCGGAAAACGCCACCTCGCGAAGGTCGCCATCGAAATACACCTTGGGCTCCGGCAGCGGCCAGAATTGCTTGACGGACGCGTGGTACGAGACGGCCCCATCAGCACCATACGCTGTGTTCAATTCAAGCACGTAGTCGCCACCCGCATTAGCAAAGCGGTAAAGCCTTTCGCCCTGCAAATGGCCTTCGCCGTCATAATCCCAGTACCGGTGACTGACGCTTCGTCCTCCGCCGTCTGCCGGGTTGTAGGCATGCAAATGCTCGAAGGTCTTCACAAACGTCGGTTGATTCCCAAATGTCAAAATCTGATACCGGGAATGCTTCGTCAAACTCCCGAAGGGCTCCAGCGTTTCACCGTCACGATACTCTCGGATCGAAAACATCAAGGGCTCGTTTTCGCTTTGCCTCACCTGAAACTCCCCGTCACTTTCGGGAGAGAAGACAAAACGCAGGATGGTCCTGCCGTCCTCAAAAGGCTGGACCTCATAGCTGAGAAAATCCAGCGCCTGGACATCTTCATATTGTCCATCCTTCAGGGCCTGAATTTTCAGAGCCTTCTTTCCCGTTTTCGAATTGTCCACGACAAGGGCTCGCCCGTCGGCAAACACCATTCGATAGACCACCCCTTCGTTTTCTTTTTCGAACGCACGGACAAAATCCAGGAGTTCTTCCGAGATCCGGAATTCCGTTTTGGCCGCCATGCCATTTGCCAAAATGACCTCGGCAGTCCGGCCCGCAATTTTGATTTCGGAAAGCGGACGGCCTTCAGCATCTACCCTGGAGATTCCAATCAGGATTTTTGCCGCATTGTTTCCGTCGGTGATTTCGCTGTTTTCATAGCGGAATGTGTTTTTAACGGTCAGGACATCGTTGCCGCCGGAATCTTTCACGTATTCGGACACCGACTGGATTGTCCCCAGAGACGGGCCCTGCTCCCACAAGTTATAGTCGACGTCTCTGCGCACGATGTCCTGCGATTGAGGATACCGCACCACCACCGACAGGGACGGCATCACCATGGTGCAGACCATCATGCCACCATTCACGTCGCAGAACGATTCCACGCGATGGACTTCGATTTGCTTCAAAATCTTGTTGGGGATCGGGCACTCGCCTCCCGCAAAGTCTTCGCACGCACCCGGCTTTTGATACAAAACCGCCGTGAGGAACTGCCCCCGACCATCATACCCGACATCCAGGTAGTAATTATCCGGACGCATCTGAGGAACCTCCGGATTTCCCAAAGACGGATCGAAGACGGATCCGAATTCGCCGCCGTCATATTTGACATGAACGGCCCGCACGCTATAACTGACGGGCAGGAATCTCTCGACGGGCCATTTCCGAAAGATGGGCTCGTCTGAAGGGACTTCCGGCAACGCCGAGTCCAATTCCGCCAGAGCGATGCCGCCATCATCCTTCTGGATCGCCTGGTCCCGCAGAATGTACCATGGGAAGTAAGGAGTGCTCTGTCCCACTTCAAAAGTCATTTCTGCGGGAATCACGAACATGCCCAGAGGATCCACTTCCCTAACGTCGTAGCGGCCTTTTTGGATACGCGGTGCAAAAACCGCCTTGACGGTAATCACTTTGGCTGCGACGGGTCCCACCTCGAGAGTTAAATCCCCGCTTTCAATCCAGGCCAGAACCTTTTCCACGCCGATTCCATACGTCGTGGCAAGATCGTTGATGACAGTTTTGCGGACCTTTTGAACGAGCAAATATTCTTTTTCGATCTCTCGGATTTGCGCGATCAGATTCTCGAGGCTCGCAAATTCAAGGTTGTGCTCCGCGCCGTCAACATTTACGAGGGCTTTATGCCCCATCGCGTTGATCGACGTTACCGACAGCACCTGATCCCCGGTTTTGCGCACAATGCCCGAGAGGATGACCATCGCCCCAGGGCAATTCGGAACGTCGACGTCACAGGTCGGCTGCATCACCTGGTATTCGAACTGCGTCGTCACCTGAGGATACTCATACCAGGCCATCTTGTTCGCCGGGTATTCCTCCATGGACACCGGATGGTATTTACCGTCCGGAAACTGCTGTAATTTCAAAACCGTGTTGAAATTGGCTGTGACAGTACCGAAGTCAAAGTACTCGGCCTTCCCGATTTCGTCGTAGGGGACCGGCTTGCTGATCATCAAAGTCCCTCGTGAAATCGTGATCGCACCCTCTCCGTTATACGCGTACACATCCTGATAAAGGAACACGCGTCCTTCCCAAAAACACTCGTAGAGCACCCCGCACCTCGGATCGGGTCCGGACCATTCGACCGAAACGATTTTTCCTGCCTCATAAGCCACGAGAGCGTCCTTGCCGGCAAAGAGTAACTGAGCCGCTTGGATCGCCGTCTTGCCCTGAGCATCCGGAGTTGCGAAGGACACCACCGCCGATCGAGGCATGCTTCCCTCGCCTAGCACATCGATCAAACGGCCGTTTGCCATGCGCCCTGCCAAAAACTGTACCGTGACGGCAGGTTTATCCAAATCGATTTCCAGGGATTCGATCAACGCCGAGAGCTCTTCGGCCGAAAGCCCGAAGGTTTCCCCCAGATGAGCAAGCACGGCCTGTCTCAGAAGTTCGGGATTCGGAGATTGCTCGAGCCTGAGCACCTGCGCGAACAAATCCTCGAAATCCTTGTAGAAAATCTGGACTTCCCGGCCATCCGCCAGCGTCACGGTTGCCGGATGTCCCAAAAAGATGCGCTCAACACCATCAAAGTTCGCATCCAACTCCGCCGGGACCTCTAAGGGCGGTCGATTCGGATCGGGCAAAGGGTGAGGACCTCCAAAGATATCCGGCGGCAGCCTCATCCCCATCACAACCGTCGAAAGCAAATTCCCGTTCGCATCCGTGCGACGGATACTCTCCAACACCGACGGAACCGGCCAGGGGCGGACACACCCCCCCTTTTCGCCGGCAACACAAGAGGCGAGCTCTTCCTCTCCCAGCAAACGCAAAGGCGAATACTGAAATTCGTTATTCACAAGCAAAACCTCGTTCCCATCGGCATCCTTTCCGAATTCCTGGACCGATACAATGTCACCGGCGGGAATCGTGATCGTCATGAACCCTCCGCTGTTGAAGGTCACGATCCGGCGCGTGATTTTATCCGAAAGAGGATAAATCACTTCCGCACTGTCACTGAAAAATCCCATTGTGCACATTTCACCGCGGCAACTCGGCCAGTAACGGTAGTTGATCTCCTTGACCACACGGCCAGGCGCAGCACATCCGGGACCATGGCAAACGGCCGTCGGCCCGTCATAAAGCTGGACATTTTCAAGCCGTCCCTGCTCATCGTATTTCATCGTAACTTCCTGGATCCCGGAGACGGCCCCATCCTCATAGCGTAAGTGGCCATCCTGCAGATTGCCTTTCAGGTCAAAAGCGAACTCCGTCTGGTTCGGCAAAGTCAGCGTTCCCAGCAGATTCAACCGGCTCCGGTTATAGGCGGACGAGCGAATCGAGGCGTCGAATTCCACATACGAGAAAACTCCGAAATAGGTCTTCAGAACGGAGATTTGCACCCATTTCGCATCCAGCCAAACGGTCAGCTGTTTTTCCGGAATGCCGAAATTCGAATTCAACTCGCGAACTGTAGCCAGGTAAGCCCGCACAACGGGGTTGTACTTATTTTCAAGCTCGCCGACCTGCTCCAGAAGATTTTTCAGGTTGGCGAACTGAAGGACATGCTCCTCCCCGTCATAGACATCCACGCGCGCCTCGCTGCCCTGAATGGCGGACATGGACAAATACGCTCCGTTGGTAGCAACACGCTGCATCCCAGCCAAAACGGCCTGCCGCGTGTTACAACCCGGGTTCTCCGCGGGACAAACGAGCGCCGTCTGAAGAACTTCGTATTGAAAGAAAGTACGGATCACCGGGGTCATACCGCCATTCGTAAATTCCTGGAGTTCCATGATGTGGTACTGATTGTCCATGGAGTTCTCCAATGTCATGATCCACTGGTGGTCCGTCAATTTCGCCCAGGCCAGTTCGTCGGCCAGTTCATAGGTCTTCACGGCAAACCCCGGACTGCGAGTTATCGTGATTTTGCCAGTCACATAATCGTACTTGTCCTGACAGAGAAACGTTTCAACGGGATACATCGATTGAGGGCACGCGCCGAACTCGTTGCAAGGCGTATGCATCCAAACTGTCCGGCTCCAATCTATTTCCCGAATCTCGCCGGCAGGGCCATAGGACACAGCGGCCTTCAACCCCGTCGACTGCCACTCCATCCGTGCCGCGGCAATCAACAAGCCCCCGTCATAACCGGCCACAGGTTGAGAATCAAACCGCACCGTTGACGGCAGAAAACCGTCCCCCAGCACATCGATCAGGCGCACCTCGCCCATTTTGGAGCCTTCCTTGAACGTCACGTCAAAGTGATACACCTTGAACGCTCCCGCTTCATTCTTGACGATCTCGGAAGTGATGACCACCTCTTGAATGGCTTCCTTCAGCGCCTCAAGTGTCAGCCCCGTGACATCCACCAAATGCTTGAGAACTGCCTCACGGTATTTTTCTGAAAGGTCGGTCTCCGGAATCTCATACTTCCATTCCCCGTTCACCAAGCGCCTGACACCCGTCACCTGAACGACGAGCGTTTTGGCCATGCAATCTTCAGCGCCTTTCGGACAAGTCTCCACTGAATATTCAAGATCGAAATTCTGGACCTCGGAGGCCGTCACATCCCCCCATGGCGTGACCGTCACTTGGATGTTTTCAAACGGATACTGCTCGCTGAAAAGCGAGTGGTAGCCTTCGGCCAGGAACGCGTCTTCCACGGAGGCGTCCTGGACCTGGAGAATTTTCTTGCCTTGCCAGGCATAATGCGGCACTTGATCTCCCTGAAGCCATGCCCAAAACGCGAAGTCGGCTGTCTTGTAATGCCGGAGACCTTCTCCGTCCTGATAAGAATAGAGAACCCTTTCCGTACATTTCCCGGGAATCGACATCTGGCAATAGCCCGGATCCGTTCGATAGGCCCGAAGGCTTTCAACGGAAACCCCATGATACAAAGCAAGGGTCTCGACTTCGTTGGCCGGAAACTGCTCGAGGCCGGCGCGGAGGTGGTCGAGGTTTACCCGCCCTTCGGTCAACATAAAGTCTTCGCCCATAATATCGGTGAGCGCCTTGATGACTTCCGGCAAGAATTCGAAGGAACGAAAACGGGCCGAAGTAAAGGGAAGCCCTCCCAGTTTGTAGAGGATCGGCCGCTCGTCGATGACCCCGCAATTGCCGAATTTATAACAGCGGAGGACGTCAAGGTCCACCTTCACGTCGACAAAGGACCGCTCCGCCATGATGCTATCGGCGGACGCCATCTGAGAGACTGTCATCAAGCCGCCGCCAGAGACGCCGCTGCCCGGAGCAAGAGAACGCATGTCCAGGAGTCCCATAAGCGTCATCGGATCGACCGGCGTTAGCTTCAACGCCCCCGCCATTTCTGCGGCTTCGAGGTCCGAAAGATCACGACGGTTGATTCCGGGAATGGTCGCGAGTGCTCCGAAAGTGATCATCTCATCGACCGCATAAGCCAGACCTCCGGCCCCTTCCTTTCCGGCGAGGTCTCCGATCGAATAGATCTTCCCTCCCACAATATCGTACTGAATCAAACCTTGCAGCCATTTGAAGCTGCTGTACTGCTTGGTCGTCTCGCCGGCCCGAATCAATGCGTCAAAACGCGCGGTCAAGTCCGGATCGAGCTTACCTTCTTTGTAAAGACTCATAAGCAGCTTATCCAAAACCGCGGCTTCAAACGTGATCTTGCTGCCGCGATAGTCAAAACTAAGCAGAGTGTTCTCGCTCAGAAGCGTTCCCTCATAAAGCTGCATAAAAGCCGCCCAAACCTCGGTGGCTTTTACGGAGCTGTCTTGATAAAGCTTCTCGATCCTGCTCTTGACTTCCGAGAAGCTGAGGTTGATCGCGCGAAGCGCCGACACGGAAATCGCGCCGTTCTCATCTTTCAAAGACTCGAGATAGTCCCGAAGCGCGGGCAGGTCTTGAGCCAGAATTTGATCAAGCCGCCGGTTCGCACGGTCAGAGTCCGGGAGCAAAAGTTCCGCAAGGAATTTGTCCCCATCAAACTGCAAAACTCCGTTTTCATCGGGGGTGAGTACAAAATCCCCGTATTTGACGGCCAGACGGCAGAACAGTTCCGTCATGGCCAGTTCGGTCGGATGGTACGCGGGATTGTAGGAACCCGGCCTTGGGACCGGAATCCAGATCGGATCGATCGGCCAAATAATGGGCCGAATCGGCATGATCCGGTCGAAATCGCTCGCCAGCATGGGTTCTTCCGCCAATACCATGTCTGTCTTATAAAGCACCGGAACAAGCGGCATTTCATCCACCGGAAAAGCCGGCATGTCCGCGGGATGCGCAAGAAGATATTGACGGATCGTTTCCACAAACCGGCCCATCACTTCTTCGGTGAGCTGGATCTGAATCTTCTGACCGTTGACTTCATATCCAAAGGTCCGGTTGGTCCAGAGTTTGCGGGCATTCTCATAGAGCCCGGTGATAAAGTCTTCGAGCTCCCGCTGCAGGGCTTCGTCGGCATTCCCGCTCAGAAAATCATTCATCGAGGAGACAAGCCCGACGCGGATATCGCTGAGGATATTCGCCAGAGTCGAAAAATCTTTCAGCGTGACAGAACGGCCATTCAAGGCTTCGATCTCGGCCGCCTTTCCGGCGACAAAGGCTTCCGCCGATTTCTTGGCGTAAGCGACCGCAGAATCCTTGTTCGTGATTAAATCGATGAGTTTCGCAACATCCACCTGCCCGTCCGCCACCACTTCCGCGGCATACTTTTTCACAAGGGCCGCGGCGAGCTGCATGTAGCCGAGCTCGGAGAGCTGGGAAATGATCTGTACGTATTCGGAGTTGCGCGGCAAGACCACCATTTGTTCGCCCAGGTAATTCTCGAGCTTGTGGGCCGAGCGAACCATATCTACGTCGATTCCGAAAAGTTTTGCGAAATCATGCGCCGCAGGATTTGCGGTAATATTCGCTCTCACATAGTCCACCAAGGCCGCCGTGATGGTTTTCGCCGGAATCGCGACGGACACACCCTGGATGTCGATCACGAGATCAGCCTTGCCGACCATTGCGACAAACGCCTCGAAGGCATCCTGGAAAATCAGGCTCACTTCATCCTCGGTCTCGATCACGTCCCGGCGTTCATGCTGACCGGCCATCTTTTCGAGGTATTCGATGAGGCCCTGACGAAGCACCAGCAGTTCTGCATGCATGGCATTGATTTCATCGATAGTGTACGAACCCTTCTCCAGCGCTTTAAATTTCTCAATCAGCGCATCGGTACGCAACCTGGCTTCATCGTAAATGGCCTGCTGCATTGCCCTCACGCCCTTGAGGTACAAGCGGAACGCTTCGGGATCCAACTCGGTGACACCGTCCTTGTCAAAGGTAATAGCCGGCGCAGGTTCCATCGACATCAAGCGGTCGACCATATTGACAACAAGCTGCATGCGCCCCAGGGCGCTCAGTTCGGGCGACATCATATAGTCAATCATTTCATCGCTTAAGCGGATATAAGCGTATCGATTGACGTCCCCCCCCTGTTCCGCATCCGTAAAATCTCCGGCGGCGATACCGGTGAAGAGTTTTTCATCATAAACCGGACTGTACGGAAATTTTTCGATGTTGAGAATCTGCCGGATGGGCACGCGCACACCCCGGACTTCCAGCCACACGGGCTCCCAAACCTTGGCTTGAAACCTGGATACGACATAGTTCCAGTTCTCCTGATAGCTGCCGTTCCAGTAGCCGTTGTCATTGGCCCAACTCTCAATCGAGGAGATTTCTTCTCCGGAAAGATTGGCCGTATAGACACGCAGAGCATTCCTGAGCGCCTGGCTTTGTGAGACCATCAAATCCCTCAAGGCAAGCAAATCCTGGATGTTGTTGATGCTTGAACTGTCGATCGCCGCGCCGGTTCGTTGGCAAAAATCGGCAATGATATTGCGGACCGTCACTTCAAGCGACTGCCCGATTTCGACGGGGAAAGGCAAATTCTCGGTCAATTTTTGAATCAAAGTCTCGGTGTCGGACGTCCCAAATTTCTGGACAAGCTGGGGAATCAGCTTGAAGAGAACTTCCTGCGGCGCAAGATAAGCATCCTGCCCGTATCCCCATTCGTTAAAATCGAACCTCGTCAACGCCGTGACTTGATTCGGAGAAAGCAGGTCCTGGAGCATCTCCGGCGTGATGCCGCTCATCCGTTGATAAACGGCACGGGAAAAACCCAGGTAACCGTTCGTACGAATCGAGACGGCATCCAGGATTTTTTCGAGCACTTCGCTGTTGATCTGGGCCGGCCTGAATGTGCCCGGCGTTTGGGGGGTCTGGATCGTCACCACGACGTTTTCAAGAACCTGATTGAACGAATTCACCAGGTTTTGATAACGTTGAGACACGCGGATCGTCACTTCATTGAACGTGTCATAAATCACGTCTTGCAAGAGCGGGTTGAAACGCGCCCGCAGTTCCTTTTGCGTCTCGGCCAGAAGCGCCTTCATTTCGTCATAAATCGCGGCGCAGTTTTCCAATTCGAATTTCCGGTTTGAAAAATCCAGCATCTTCTGACTCTGGTTCGCGAGATATTCCTCCGCCCGGCCCAGCGCCATTTCAAGGTCATAGCTGATGAGCATGCGGAAGCGGAGCTTGTCGAAATCGACCGTCCCGTCGGGGCGAACGACCTCGCCCGCCCATGTCCTGAGCATTTCTTCCAGCACCTGGTACTGCGAAGCATAGGCGATTTGGTAATGCCGCAACCGGGGGTCGGCCGGTTCGGCCGGTAATTGACCGGCATATTGGAAAGCAAGATTCACGTTCGAAAGGCTGTTGAAATAGCCCGCGCTGATGAGACCGGTCATGAAGGCAGGGTCGACATTCGCCTTCACCCCAGGATAACGGTACAGGTCATAGGTGTCCTGCGGCAGGTGGTTGATGAAGTCCGAAAGCTCCTGGCGGCTCACCGCAACCGTGATGCCGTTGATTTCAAATTCCGCCGGCCGGCCATTCAAACCTTGATTTAAAAGCTCCCAGGCCTGCATGTACGGCGACTGGTATTGATTCAGGATACCGGTGATCTCCCCGGTCACGAGACCCTTAAACACAGCTTCGCCGCGGTAGGCTTCTAAAACCGGAAGGACCGCATTCACCAAAGCGAGATTGAGCTCTTTGAGGTCTGAGATCCCTTTCAGGATGTCTTGAACCGTCAAAGGATTCGCGTCAAAGGCATACGGATTTTCCGTAAAAACCTTTTCAATCGCGGCCTTGGCAGCCTCATACACTTGTGCCGTGCCGTCCACGTGCCGAAGAAACGCGGGCACGTCCAGAACCTGGACGGGGCCTTCGATGATCATGACCGGAAACTTACGAACAAGGCGCTCGACAAGCTCAAGGTGCCCGAGCGGCGAAAACAAATCAAACGACGGAAGGTCAAACGACGTGCCGATCTGGCGAGCACTAAAATATTCCTTCACCGTTTCAAGCCCGGCCAAGTCTTCGGGATCAATCCCGGCCAAGCGGTCGAGAGTCACTTCCCCGTTTGGGTCCATCATCTTGAAGCGGCGGATGATCTGCGCCATCACATCGGGAGAATTCCGGACAATCACTTCGCGATTGTCCGCGAGCTTAACCAGCAAGGGCTTCGCGGAAATGATTCTGTCGGAAGCGATCAAATACTCGTTGAACTTTTTGATCCATTCAGCACGGTCTCCTTCCGGCAGTGTTTCGATCGCTGATTTGAATTCCTCCTGCACTGACCGTAAGCGCATCGCCCCATCCAAAGTCAGATAATCTTCAGCGTTCAGGGAATCGACTGTCGCAAAGGCTTTCGCGAGCGCCCGCCCGATTTCGCGGCGCGCGTGCCAGGCCTCCTGAAGCTTTTTGGGTTTCAACTGGCCATAGGCATAGACCTGCCGGTAGGATTGAAGGACGGCATCTATCTCGGCTTCGTCGGTCGTCGCAATCTCATCTAAAATCGTCCCGTCTTCAGCGTAGATCGTGCGGTACAGCACGCTTGCGCGGCCGTCTTGAAAAACCAGTTGGAAAGTTTCGAGGAGTATCCCAGAATCCGAATCATCGCTATGGATAGTCCCGTTGACGATCCAATCGATCGCATTCCCGTTTTCATCGGCCACCAGGCCCGAGACGAACATTTCGACATGGCGGACAACTCCGACGCCGAACTCATCGTATTCGGTTAACGTGATGGCTGCCGGTTGGCCGTTCAGATACGTCACAGAAGTCTGATTATTCTGGCTTCCATCCGCACGCAAAACAGCAATCTCGATCTTGCCGTCGACGACTGCCCAGGTTTCAGGATCGAGAACCGCGTTTGCAAAACTGATCACCACCGTTTCGCCGAAAGGGTTCTCTTCTGAATCAAAATTGACTTCTTGAATAATCATAGTATCCGGGAGGCTATTCGACAGCGTGATATCAAAAATCGAAGTCGTCACCGGCTCCCCATTCCCGTCCAGGGTATAGGTATACCCACCGACCGAATCGGCCGTAACCTCCGTCACTTCGACTTCGCCGTAAGAAGCCAGATATTCTTCCAGAAGAGCCCCTTCCTTCGGAGCCGACGGATCTTTAGCCGTTTGCGCCTCGGGAACATCTCCCTGGCCGATCGTCCCGGTTTCGGGAGGATTCGGGCCTACCGGCTGAAGAGGATTGTCCCCCGTCAAAAACTCGGTCGTGGTCGGCGTCCAGTCCTCGTCCGCCGCTTCGGCCGGCTGCGGCTCGCCGGTCACTTCCGTTCCCGGTTGCAGCGCCTCGCGCAGCCTCTCCTCTTGGGCAGGGTCGACCTGCGCCAAGCCGGAAGGCAGCGCTTGTGTCAGCGCCATGCTGACCACTAAAAAAACTGAAAAAAACTTCCTGATCACTTCGTGATAGATGGGATACATGTTTTGTTTCTCCTTTGGGGTGGTATTGAATTTTTGCTGCTTGTAAACTTGAGTATGCCTGGTCTGCTTTGAGGTCTTGCGGGTCTCTCTATTTCCTTCTCCAATAATGTCTTTCATGTTTCTTTTCTCCTTTAGGATCGTCATATTAAAACACTATATGATGTAAGGGGTTACGTCAAAAAAATACCGATAAACGGTCCTGTTTTGGGGGCGAAGGGCTGAAAAGGGGGGGTGAGCGGCCTGCAAGACACATCGAGAGCACGAGATGTGCTTGCAGGTCCCGAGTCGAACGGACGAGGGACCACGAACACATCGAGAGCACGCGATGTGCTTGCAGGTCCCGAGTCGAACGGACGAGGGACCACGAACACATCGAGAGCACGCGATGTGCTTGCAGGTCCCGAGTCGAACGGACGAGGGAACGAGGTCATACAATCAGACAGGAAGGGTCTGAAAAACAATAAGGGACAGGCATTACTGCCTGTCCCTTATTCTTAAAACAAGTCCGTGACTAACTAAAAAACGAATTGCATATGGCGACCGAACCCTCCCACGATTTCGGGCACGTATTCACCGCACTGGAACGGTTCGAAAAATCGAAGATCACCCGGCCGCTCTTGTACGAAGATCCGTAGCCGAAGCTGATATTCGCGTCAATCGTTGCGAGAATGCTCGAATTGGTGGGCCCGACTGAGTGAATCGTCGAACTTCTCACCGCCAGACTCCTTCCCGCACGGCGGATTGAACTCACGCCATAAGGATTCCAGCCTCCGCGGCCATAAGTCCGGGTCAGTGTGACGTAGTCCTGAGTTGTTTTCCCGGAGCTCAGCGTATAGGGCTCCGAAAAACGGGACAGGGTTTCCATCAACGGAACTCCGCTTTGGCTGTAGCGGCGCTGCAGATTCTGGAGCGTGACGTCGCCCTTCTTCATCGCTTCCGACCATAGCTTGAATTCGCCGGCAATCAATTTATACACGATGTTTTGCTCAAGCAGCTCCTCCGGATAGACGACGGTTTCAACGTTCGCAGAAACCGTATAGGTCTGGTTCTTCGTGTTGAACACCACCCGTTTTCCGTCATTCGTTTCGGTGATCGTCAACAGGCCGTTCGCCTCGTTGAAGGAGTAAAACTCCGGCCCCTTCGCCTGGAACTCCGCCAGCACGTTCCCGGCGCCATTGACGACCTTCACCGTCAGCACGCCCATCGCTATGATCACCTTGATTTTGGCGGCAGTTCCAAACGACGCGCTCACCAACTCACGGGGACCGATGTAATCGCTGACCGTGTTGAGAAGATCCTGAGCACTGGATTTTTTCACGTCCAATTCGAGCGCAGGATCATGAAGCACAATCAGATCAATCAATCCCGTGCGATAAAATCGGGGGAAACGCTCCGAAAGTTCGATCAGCTCCTCATAAGACAACTCGGGAGCGTTAACCTCGATCAGATACGCTTCCAAAGCTGACCGGTATCTTTCATAGTCTCCGCGAACTCCCGTGGGCCCGGCCACCGCATTCGCCAGATAGCCGCTCGCATAGGCCTCGATCAGACCCGGAAGATCATTCGCAACAAATGCGCCGATCGCGGCAAGCATCGCTTCCGCCTCCTGCCTGAGAGGCAAGTCCTCCGGAAGCTGGGACATTGCGGCCCCTAAACTCGCGGCCAAATTCTCCAAATCCAGGCGTTTGGACTGAATCTCAGACTGTTTGAGCGCAAGATCGGCTTGAGCCGCCGCAGTCTTCTGATCAATGTCAGCGGTGAGCAGGCCGATTTCACGGTTGGCAAACGCGAGATTGCCGTTCACCATGCCGATGAGCCCTTCACGCAAGATATGCGCGTTGATCCGCGAAGTCAGAAGGACCTGATCCGCAAATTCAACGCTGCCGTTCTCGTCGAGATCCAACGCCTGACGCACATCGGGTGTCAGCAGCTTTGCCACGGCGACTGCTGCCGCGTAGCCGACCTCGGCCATCTCCACATCCTTGGCATCAATCACCGGGTCACGATTCAAATTGAGGTTGCCCTCTGCGAGCGCATCCGCAAGCTCGCTCGCCAAGCGGATATTTTCAAGCTGTGCTTTCGTGATTTCACGGACGCCGTCGATATAGGTATTGCCGTCGGGCATCAGACGGAACGCCTGGCCGGCATGGATCTGGATCGGCCCAACGGGAAAATCTCCGTTTTGAAGCGGAATATCCAGCACCACGTCCGCCCCCGGCTGATTCACGATTTCCAACACGACTTGCATGATCACGCCTTCCGCGAGACACTGAACTTCACCGCCCCGCGACGGCCGGCACGGATCATGGGCCACCGTCAAAATCACTTGCCCCTCTTCGTTTGGATCCAAAGCATGCAGCATGTAATTCCGGCTGCCGTCAGGAAGATATTCAGCCTCCATGAAGGTCACCAGCTTGCCCAGACTACGAAGCAGAGGTTCCTCACTTTCGTACCGCTTCATGATCACCCGCAGCAAAGCCTCCTGATGCACCTGCTCCATCTGTGAACGGATGGACTCCAGGGCGTTCAAAATGGCCTGGGGATCCAATGGCGGCGGCATCACAACCGGCGGGAACTGGACCGGTAAACCGGCTGCCATATCCCTCAGTTGTTGGAGCAGCGATGCCATCAAAAGGGGGTCTTCGGAAGAAAAAATCTGCTCCCGCAATCCCTGCATGTCCCTTTGGGCATTTTGATTCGCGCCGATCTCCCCCTGCATCATGCTGAGGAGCATGTCCAGTTCAGCCAACCGGGCGGGCCAATCCTCCACCAACGCCGAAGCTTGCCCTAAAAGGTTCGCGGCTTGCTGCACAAGATCCCTCAGCTCAACGGCCGGATGACCATCGGCTAAATCCAGCAGCTGCAAATTCAAATTCGAAATCGCGGCGATGACGGATTGGCTTGGGCCCTCGCTGTCGCGCAACATGACAATCTGGCTTTGAATATCTGCCAGCTGCGGCATCAATTCGGCAAGGCGCTGATCCACCCGCAAACGCGCATCGGCTTCAAGCATGCTCGCCTCAGCCCGCATGGCCTCCATCCACATCGTTTTCACGGCATCCAGCTGTCCGATCAGTTGTTCGAGGTTCCAAAATTGAACATTGGTCGAAAAGACAGGAAGCACCTGAAACCCGTAATACGTCACCTTCGCGCCGAACAGGGACGGCGCCACATAGGTCGGGATTCTGTCGAATTCCGTGACCTCCGTGAGACCGTCGACGCCGTTGCGAACAATACGGTTCAAAGCCTGCCCATATTCGGGGAGACAAAATCCGCCTCTGCTGGGAACGCAGCCGTTGATGGAGTAGCTGTCGTATTCGAAGACGTCCGTACTCAACGATTGATTGGCTGCATCGGTCGTCACCACCTGCGTGATGACCTCCCCGCCGCGCATCAAAATCCCTTCAGGACGGCCGATGGTGACACGACGCGTGAAGGGGTCGCCTGTCCGTTCGATATCGATTCCGGGCAATCCTCTGAAATCAACGTATCCGTTGCTCATCGGATATCGATAATTCAGCGTTTCCACGATCGAACCGACCGCATTAGAAATCGTCACGTTTTGGAGAGGAAGATGGCCCAACATTTGGAGGTCCGAGGAGGGACTGTAACTCATGTTATAAACCTCACCCCCATAAGCTGAAGCCGTCGAAAACCTTCCTGTTTCCAAAGTATATTCCGGCCACATAGGACAAGAGAGGCCCGAAGGGCAAATGATTCCGTTGCCCATATGGTTTCCATCGAGGCCATAGACAATGACCTTCGGATATTGTGCCAATCGTCTCAAGGGAGATATCCTTAAGACTTCTCCCGTAAGAAGATCCGGCACGTTGTTCAGGACACTATCCTCCAGTGTCACCTTGGCCGTTGCTTTGCCCTGGTCGCCGAACGTCACCGTGATCACATAGAGATTCTTCCACTGATCGTAACGGGCCGGAGTCGCGGTCGACAGGTCCATGGCAAAGTTCTGGTTAAGATCGCCAACCACGGTACGGATCACCTGCCTCACCGGCGACATGACACTAATTAAACGCACCGCCTCCTCAATCAATGGAGCGGCAAGGGTCAACGGATTGTCTGGTACGGGAACAGGATCGAAACCCGGGATACTGGCCTCCGCTGCGCCAAACTCAGGCCGTGCAATCGCATGGAATTCGTCAAGCGTTCCGGCTTGCTCGATCCTGCGAATATAATCTTCGAGCATCGTCTTATAGGCTTGCTGGACCGCGATTTGACGGCTCTCGGTCAACGCTGTATTCCCACGCAAAGCCGCGAAGTAGGCAGCCGCCCGAGCCTCGAGATTGTCAGAGTTCTCGGGATCAAAAAGTGCCGCGATCTGATCCACGACGGTCTGTGCCTGCGCCAGGTCCTCATCGGAAATTCCGTCATACCGGAAATCAAGAAAATCCCGAAGGTCATTCATCCTTCCCTGGAGAATCGCCCTGTAGCCGGGCATCATCGGTGCCCCATACAGTTTGCTCTGTATGACCGAAATGATGGCCTCGGTTTCGGCCATTAATTGCGCCCGCGTTGCTTCCAATGCGTTCATGGCATTGAGCGCAGCGGTGATTTCGCCGTTCGCCCATGCGACCTCGGGCACACGCAGCGGCTCGACGGCATCCTGCAGAGTCACCATGCCTTCGGCATCAATCACCACGACATATTCCCGCTTCGGTAAGTTGGGCAGAGCAAGAATGACCCGTATCTGGCCCTCTGACGTGACCGTCGTCGAAAATCCGCGACTGGTCCACGACGTCGGCGTAGGATGCTGCCGGACATCGATGACGATCTTATCCGCAAAAACTCCGTTGACGGATATCTGGTCGATCATAAACGAAGGATCGATGTTGGAGGGTATAGCGATCACCTGGTTGTTGCGCACAAGCTTGTCATCCGACAACAGGCCCTTGAGCGCGTCATGGGTCCTGGCGGAAGCCATGAGATCGGTGGCCGTAAAATCCGGCGCACCGATTTGCATGACTCCGTTAAACAGAAAGGTGCCCCCGGGGCTCTGCCACGTCCATTCCTTGATTTCAGTGACAACTCCGTCGACAGATTTCACCTCGACAAACTCCTTCGAGCCCGGATAGTCGGGGTAGTACCAAATCAACGGCTCGCCGCCGAATGAAAAAACAAAGTTTGCGTTGCGCTTGCCGAGCACCTTCGTAAGCGTCGTATGGACCGCCTGCCCTGCGGCGGTGTAGCCCACCGTCGATTCGGTCAGAACACCGTCGGCATAATTGAAATCAACCGTCGTCGCGAGTCCCGCGGAGGAGGCTTCGCGCTCAATATGGCCGATCAATGATTGCCCGCCCCGCTTGATGAACGTCGCGGTATTCTTAGGGCCGACCATCGTATCGGTGATGGAATTCCAGTTTTGAAGGGTCATTCCGGTGAGGGCATATCCGGCGGAAGCATCAAAATCAAGATGCAGGACCGGCTTAATGGCCCCAACCGGGTAGATAATGAGCGTAATATTCCCTTCCGCATCACTGGTGTACGTCCGGTATTCAAGGGTCAGGGTATAATGCCCATCTTCATACACTTGGACCGGCATCGTCTGCCCCCATCCGAGATCAATCGTATGCGTTGCCGCCACGGTGTGGGCCGCAATATACGCTTTGATCGCGTCCCTCACAGCGCTCAGGTCATCAGGAGTCAACCTTCCGTCACTGTTGTAATCAAACGGACTAAGGGCCTCCGGAGACATAAACTCTTTAACCTGCGGGACCACATCGTAGACCAATTCCGCAAGCTCCAAATCAACCAGGTCGACCCGGGTATCCTGATTCAGATCCAACCCCTGGCTCAAGGCCCCGGCAAATGCGGAAATACTGATGGGCTCCTGATTCGGAGGAAGAATCGTTTCGGCATAGCCCTCAGGACTGAAGGAAATCCCGGTGATTTCCCAATAGGTCTCGAGTTCCGGATTAGCCTTATACAGGAATATCGAGGACGGGTGATCAAGCGTAAGGTCGTAGCGCACGATCCGGTACGAAAGCGTCACGCCGGTGCCTTCCTCATAGACAAAACGGTCACTCACGACGCGGTACACAAGCTCACCCTCGGGGCCGTAAGCCGTTTCGACCTTGAGAGTCGTCAGATACACCCCTTGGGCTTGCGCCGCCGGATCATAGGTCACCTCGGTGACAATCCGCTGCTCGAGATTGCCGGAAGCATCAAAATGGCGCTCTTCAGAATTCAAAAAGGGCGTCCCGTCATAGACGACATGGGTCGCAATTTCCAAGTGCCTGTCGGCGCCAAAACGGACGGTATACATTTCCACGCCGGCTTTCATGAATTGGACTTCGTTCGTGGCGGCGATCTCGGTGATTTGCACGCCGGAAGCCAGCCAGGCGTCTCTTTCTTCGGGCGTCGGGAAAAACACGAGCAGGGCCCTTTTCCAACGAGACTCGAGCGTTTCGTCCAGCAAGAGATAACCCTGATCGTCAAGCGTCACATCGTATTCGATCCCATTGAGCGCAATACGATGGCTGGCCGGAAAGTTTGGAATGAGCACCCACTCACCGGTAGCGACATCCATCAATCCCAGACCATATCCCACATATTCCAGGGACATCATGTAATCGAAGTCGGTGTAGATTTCCCCGAAATCAACCCGGTAATCGGCTACGCCCGCTTGGACATGCTGTCCCCTTACGATCAATCGATCATCGGACTCGCCCGTCGACAAGACATCCGCATTCCCGTTCACGACATACGTCGCGCCGCCGCTAATATCGACCTTCCGGGGGATGAATCCCAAGGCGGCATCTCGGACGTACTGAACATTGAAGAGGTACTCGGCATTCGGAAGGGAGACGCCCGAGAAATACTCTTCATTCTTCAGGTTCGCTTTTTCTTCGATCTTCACCCAATGATCCGGAGAACTCACCTCCGCAATCAAATTCACGTCTCTGACATTCGCCGAGGTGATCTTGATTCGATTCTCTTGCGAATCATAATCCGTCAGGCGATAAGAGGCATAAGAGTAACCGGAGCCCTGAGCCGTGACATAAACGCTTTTGATTTGGCGATCGGATCCGTCATAGGCCCAATACTCCCTCGTGTAATCCGTATGATCATTTTCGAACACGGAGTCGAGGAAAGCCGCCGTCTTCAGAGGTTGTCCCTCAGAACCTTTTTGATATTGGTAGGTGCGGGTGTGAATTTGCTTTGAACCCGGCGACCAAGGGCCTTCACTGACCTGCATTTTTACAAGCCCGTCAGAGTCTGAAAAATAGCCATAGAACGTGGTCCATTTCGACCCGATGCCGTTTTCTTCCGGATACGAATATTCCGAAGTGATCAGATAATGTTGATCCGCGCCTTCGGGCAAAGCCACTTTCCCGAGCTGAAAATCCCATTGGTACGGGCCATACGGATTGGGAACATCGATGTGAATGCTCATGGTCGCAGGATCGTACGTTCCCTGAACGGTTTGAGTCCTCCATGTGACAGTCGCCTGCCCGTCCTCCGCCACCTGAATCCTCAAATCACTCGGCCGGCCATTGGGCCAATCCGACACCGAGATCTCAAACGGAACCACATGCAATTGCAGCTGAAGCTCTCCGTCCAGAACCGCGGTCTGATATTCCACGCCGTTGATGACAACCCTCGGCAGAGAAAGCCGGGGATTGGACGGATTGGGAGTCGTCGGGTCAACAACGCCGAACGGAAACACGAAAGTAGCTTCCAGAGCAAGTTCCTGATTGGCCACATCCCAAAGGATCAGCCTCGCGTGTTCGGTATTGAAATGATAATTGTACTCGCGCCCCGCAACCGTGATCGTTCCGGGAGTAAAGAGGAAATCATCCGCGAGCATTCCGGCTTGTCCGGGAGTCCCCTTGATAGCCTCCACCGTTCTTGCGCTTTGCGGCAGGTCCAAAAGGCCTGCGATATCGATCATGCCGTTGGTGACATACTCTTCATAGGAGCCTTCGCCGAGCCGGAGCCTCCAACCGGTCGTGATGGGCCAATCCGCGTAGCTGTTCGAGACATCGCTGAGGAAGTAAACAACCGCAAGCGCCTTCTGCTCGAGCGCCCACTGGGCATCCGTTCCGCCGAAAACGGGAACAAGATCAAAATCGACCCCCGCGCCGAAAATTTGAGCCGCCATATTGCGTTTATTGTAGGCGCCCAACGGACCGAACGGGTCGCTAAGCAGAAGTTGAAAGCCTTCGAGACCTTCCTGCGGATCGAATTCATAGGTCACGGAAAACTTAACGGCGCTCGCAAAATCTTTGACGATGGCCATGCCGTCCCTGTGAACTTCCGCGGTCAGCTTGTTCGTTTCCGTATAATAGAGACGGTTCAAAAGAAGATCGCTTCCGTCCGTTTGCCTTTGGTAAATCTTGAACTCGGCGAGGGAACCGTCCTCACGGGTAAAAAACTGCAAGACGCCGAGGCCTTCCTTCTGTATCTTGGAACCGATCGCGCCGCGGACCGGCCCCCACTGGGGCCCCGAAACTTCGATCGTTTGATCTTCCAAAACTTTGACCTCAAACTGCCGGCCGTCCCCGAACAAGTTGGCCGTATAGCGCGCGACGACCGCGTTCAGGCGCAGATGACCCTGCTCGTCAATCGTCATCTCGTATTCCTTGCCATCCAGCGTCACATTCCCCGGAAAATCAGCGGCCGCCACGGGATCTCCCATCGGCCCAAACCAACTAGGGTCAAACCAATTCACTTCGGTGAAAATCATGCCGTATCCCAAATACTCATCAGTATTGGCCACCCATCCGTCCTGATAAGCCACATGATAAGTCTTCCCCGCCACATTCATCTCTTGCCCGTTGATGAACCGGATGTCATCAGGATCGTTTCCCGGGTTCCCTTCCGGCCTCAAGACATCCGGATCACCCGCCACAATCAAGGTAGTCCCGTCCGGCATATCGACCCGGCAAGCTTTCCACTGGTTTGACTCTTTGGAAAACTGGACTAAAAATCGGAGCGCTTCCCACGAGAAATTCGTGTCCGAGTTGTAATAGTAAACGGTCTTCACCTGCGCGGCGGCGTCAATCAGATCATAATTCTGGGCCGAAAGGACCGCATCATACAAGTTGACCCCGCGAGCATAAGAGTAGACTTTCTGCATCGCCTCCTTGTCCGTCAGCTCGTAGGACGCGTAATACCTGTCTCCGATAGAATCAAAGTTATGGTTCACATTGACGGAGAGGTAACGATTTCCATCGGCATCATAAGCGTAGAGATTCTTCTGGCGATTCGAGGTATGGTAGCCTTCCCGGCTATTCCAGTCATAACTTTGCAATACCGCCGCCGGCTTAACCTGGCCTCCGATATCGACGTACTCGTAAGAATAGCTGCGGAGTTCAGACACGAAGCCATCCAGTCTCGAAAAATGCCGGCTCTCATAGTTCAGGAGTAAGCCGTCAGGACGGAACAGGTAGGTATTCGTCGTCTGCTGGTTCCCATCCGAGAACTTCCAAACCGTCTCGAAAGATGTGAGCACACGGCTATTGTCCGAATTCGTCCCGACATTCAAAATCCAATCGATGGATGCAACGCTGCTGTACACAGGCGGTATGCCGATGCGGATCTGGCCGGTAGCCGAATCGTAAACTCCCGTATGAGTTTCGCCAAGCGCCGACACGACCGCATTCCCTTCGGCATCTACCGTCACGCTCATATTCTGCACACCGTTTCCTTCAATGTCGGTGGATACGCTTAACTCAAACGGGACAACATGCACGACGGGCTCCAGACTGAGAACGCCGTACTCGTCGAGGGTCATCTCGTATTCGGTCCCATTGAGCGTGACGCTCCCGGGGAAATCGGCAACCACCACCCCGCCG
>JBAYGD010000030.1:0-26820 GCA_041666865.1 Candidatus Omnitrophota bacterium
AACACCGATTACCCGCATTCTTCACTCGGGTATCTGACACCAGAGCAGTTTGAACAAAAACATCAACCAAAACTCGAGCTCAGTTCTACAGTTTTTTGCCCTTGATTAAAGGGGAGCATTACACTGACACCAGAGCAGTTTGAACAAAAACATCAACCAAAACTCGAGCTCAGTTCTACAGTTTTTTGCCCTTGATTAAAGGGGAGCATTACACCCTAGTGGGGTGTTTTAACTGGGAGGATTTTGGACCTTGCTTAGAATTGGCCTAGTCCGAAGACTCTTTCAGAATTCCTATAATACAAAGGCCACCGAGATTAACTCCCGATGGCCTTTAGTGCCTATATCTGCGATTAAACGGGAACCAGACGGGCATCGGCGTAGAGATAGCTCTCGGTCCGGATGCCGCCTGGCCCCATTCTAGGGTAAAAAAATGGAGGTGGAGGGAATTGCACCCTCGTCCAAGAAAGCCGCTCTAAAAGAATCTCCATGCTCAGTCCGCATTCGATTTTGTTTTACGAACTCCTGCGAACGGGATTCCGCAAAACGAGCCTTCGAAGTCTTAACCCCCGGCCGGAAGGCGCAGCCGGAAGCGGAGCCCACTGATGTCGTTACTAGCGCCTAGCGGGCGTTGGCACCGTAACGTCGCTGTCAGTTAAGCAGCGATAGGAAGAGCGGCAAAGCTCGGAACCGAAATCGGCCCCGCGGCTCTGTCACTCCAGCTGAGGTTTTCAGCATTTGTGTTTTGCCAGGTTTTTTGAGAGGCCTCCTGACAACCTCTGCATGCTCCCTTTAGGGCAAGATCCCCTGTCGAAACTGGTCACCCCCATGTGAAAGAACGGCGATACGCATCATCTGCAGAATAATTATAGCACATTCGTAGCATCGTTTAACCAAAATAAAGATCAAGAGTTACGAAAATCTTCCGATAGATCAAACCACGTATGGAGTTTAGAATCCCCCGGGCATATTCATGAAAAGAGCTGTCATCGTACTTGTCAGGAATCCCCTGCTCAGCCTGTGGGATTTCTTTGCCGAACTCGGCTCCCTGACAAAGTTTACATACGCGGCTGTCCTTTCGGCGCTGCTTCCGCCCTACAAACGTTCCATTACCCGCCGTCAAATGGATGCAATCGGGGTAGGGTCCATCCCCATCGTCGTGATGACGGGGCTTTTCATGGGACTCGTGCTGGCCCTTCAGGCCATCGTCGAACTGAGAAATCTCGGGGCCACCACAATGATGGGACGCCCGGTCGGAACCACAGTCGTCCGGGAACTCGGGCCCGTGCTGACCGCCATGATGGTAGCGGCCCGCTGCGGCTCCGCCATTACGGCCGAGCTGGCCTCCATGGCCATCAGCGAACAGCTTGACGCACTTCGGGCAGAAGGCAGCGATCCGATCAAAAAGCTTGTCGAACCTCGCCTGGTAGCCTGCACGGTGATGATGCCGATCCTCACCATCCTCTGCATCGGCGTGGCGTTTCTCGGCGCCTGGGTGGTGGCTGCCCGGGACATCAAGCTCAATTCTCACTTTTACTGGAATTCTGTCCTCGAGGTGCTAAAGCCCGAATTTTTGTGGGGCGGACTTTTCAAGGCGGTCTGCTTCGGTTTTCTGGTGGGCGTGATCGCCTGCTACACGGGGATGAATACGAAGCTCGGCTCGGCGGAGGTCGGCAGATCCACCACCCAAACGGTCGTCATCGCTTCGATCCTGATCCTCGCGTCCGACTTTCTGATCACAAAGTTCCTCACAGTTTTTTGGTGGTAAATGGACCTCAAGGCCCCCCTTCCTCATTCTCATAAGGTTGCGGTCGGCGAACCCGTCATCGAACTCAAAAGGGTTACCCTCCGTTATGCCTCCGACGATGTCGTAAAGGAAGCCGACCTGATGATCCGAAGCGGCGAAACGAAGGTCATTCTCGGCCCGAGCGGCGTGGGGAAAAGCACCATCCTCAAAGGGATCCTCGGACTGCTGAAGCCAAAAACCGGCGAAATCTTTGTCGCGGGACAGCCCTTATCGCAGCTTTCGGAGAAAGAACTGCGAAAAATACGGCTGCTGATGTCCATGGTTTTTCAAAACGGCGCTCTTTTTGATTCCATGACCGTCGGAGAAAATGTCAGCTTCCGCCTGCGCGAACTCAATTTAGCAAAGCCCGAAGACATCCAAAACCGCGTCGCCGAAGTCCTTCGTTTTGTCGGGCTCGCAGGGGCCACCAAACTGCGGCCGGCCCAGCTCTCCGGCGGCATGCGCAAGCGCGTCGCCATCGCACGAGGACTTGCGCCCGACCCGCAAATTTTTCTTTTCGACGAACCGACGGTCGGCCTCGATCCCGTCAATTACTACAACATCGAACAATTGATTTTGAAGCTCAAAGCCAGGCCGGCAACGACGATTGTCGTCGTCACACACGACGTTCAGAGCGCGATGCGCTTGGCGGATTCGATCGTCATGCTTTACGACGGCAAGTTTATCTTTGAAGGACCTCCCGAAAAACTCAAACTCTGCGCAGACCCCAGGGTCCGGGCCTTTTTAGATCCCGCAAGCGCCCAACTTTAAGGAGCATGTCATGGCATCCCTTGATCCCGAAAAAGCCCTCAGCGATTTCAAAGTCGGCCTCGTCACGTTTGCAGCCCTCTCTTTCCTGGTCCTCGGCATTACGTTTGCCGGCGGCGAGAAGGGCATGCTCTTCAAGGAAGTCTCGCAGCTGAAGGCCCACATGGTCGACGTCAGCGGCCTCAAAACCGGCGCACCCGTCACGATGGGCGGCCTGACCATCGGCCGTGTCACGGATATCTCATTCATGGATACCAGCGACGGAACGCGGGTTGAGGTGGTCATGCAAATGCGCAGCGATCTTCGGCGGAGAATCAAAACAGATTCTCTCCCGAGCGTCCGAACCCAGGGGATGATGGGCGACCGCTACGTGGACATTTCTCTTGGGACTCCCGCCGCAAAAATTCTTCCCGATGGAGAAATCCTTATCGGCTCTTCGGTCAGCCAGTTCGATGAAACCCTAACGCAGGCCAATATCGTCCTGAAGGAAGTCGAGAAGCTGCTGAATGCCATCAATCACAAGGAAGGTTCTGCCGGCCAGTTCCTCTACGATCAACGGTTCTACAATTCCCTCACGTCGACCACCGAAGATCTGCAGTCCCTAATCCAGGACTTCAAGGCTCACCCGAAGAAGTACGTGAAGCTGTCGATTTTTTAGGCGGCCGCCTTCACCGCTCTCACCTGTTCGATGAAGGCGGCCAGTTGTGCCATCTGCAGGGCGAGATGGTTTCCGCTCAAGCCGATGAAGGTCACGCCCGCCATTTCGATCTGAGGAAGGAGCGCCGCGGGATTCGCATCGATATTCTTCCGCGTCGCTTCATCAAGTGACGCATACTTCATCAAAGCGTAAAAAACGGATTTGACCGCAAGCCGCTTGAGGTCCCGGTCCTGGATGCCCTGGACTTGGGCGTGATCGAGCAAGATCGAGAATATTCCAAGGCCGGTGCCTTCGGTCAATAAAATCCCGCCCGTCGGAAGGGCGACCCGCAACTCATCGAGCACATTCCCACGAGTCATCAAGCTCCTAAGTTTATTCATATCCCGGGCAACGGTCAGGCCCGGAACCTTGCGGAAGGACGCATCGACCCGCCCGTCTTCTGCAAACATGAGCATGCGGAGGATCGGAATCGAGGACGATCCGTCGAGGATCATACTCATAAACTCGGGGTCGCTGACCATATTCGTGAGCAGAGTGATTTTCGGAGCATCGGGCCCGTGCGCCAAATCAGCGAGGGCCCGGTCGAGCCGGTCATTGAGTTCCAGAACCGCCTGCTTAGCCGCCGAATCAAGCGGCGTTTGCAGCATCGCGAGACCTCCTTTAATGGCGCCGTTCAGAGCTTCGGCCCCGCCAAGGACAAGCAGGCTGAGGATCCGAGTCACGAGCTGATCGACATCGGATTCCGACATCATTCCTTTACCTATTTGAGACTGCAGCTTTGCAATGGCCTGTTGCTTATATTCTTCAGACATCACCTGATCGAGGATCTCCGCAGAGTTTTCTGCGCGGCTCAAAGGTGCCATAAACGCCAGCCCCAGATCTTCCGAAAAAAACGCAGTAACCCGCTCGGCCATTCGCTGTTCAGGCCTTGCAATCGCCTCAAAAACCTCTTGAAGCCCTCCCTCGTCCAGGGCATCCATCAAAGGCCCCAACGGGATACGCTCATCCATGACAAACGGCGGATCCCCCAAACCCGCCGGATCAGTCCGGACAGCCGTTCGCATTTCGCCGCGGCATTCGATCAGCGCAGCGAGCATGGCAAAATACGGCATACTCAGATCGAAAAAGTTCGAGAGCTCACCGGCCCGCATGAAATCTTCCCGCGAAAGGCGCACGCGTTCGCCCACTAAGACATTCTGAATGCCGACCACGACGATTTCATTTCCTTCGAGATACTCCAGGAGCTCCCCGGCAACCGCTCCTGGAATCCTGTTTCTCGCAGCGGCCTGCCCGACGGAATCCAGCAAGCTCACCAATTCTGTCCGGCTCATCATGGACGGGTCCATGACGTCAAGACGTTCGAGAAGTCCGATGACGGCAGAAGCATCCCCCCGCTCGAGAAGCCTCAGCGCTTCCGTTGTGTCTCCGACGAACTGGAACATGGACGATACCTTGAGAAGCGCGCGCTTCGATTTGTCCGACGGAGGAGTTTTGGGCTGGGCAGAAGCGGCCTGCTGTCGCAGCCCACGGAGCAACACTTCGAAATCTGTGATGCGGACATTCGTCAGAAATTCGGCCCATTGAGGCCCTAGCGGCTGGATGCGGCTGTCCGAATGAATGAAAAATCGGTCAAAAAGGTCATACAGAAGGCTCCGGGTTCCCTCCGGCAGTTCCCCCGCTCGAAAAGCTTTTCGGATGTGTCCGAGCACGATTCCGAGCAAAAGTTTGCTCTGGCGATAAGACGGCATTTGCGTGCGCACCACATGACCGGTATAGGCGATCACGGCTGACACAAGCCTCTCCCGACGCAAACGATCCTGCTCCGGGTCGTCCCCTTTCAATTTCCCCGTCAGACGATCGAGGTTGGGGCCACCTTCAGGGCCGAGCACCCCTGCCGCAATGTCCAACCATCGATCGATTCGTTCATCGGGTTCCAGGATTTGAGTGAGGTCGATCGAATTCTGTGTCTGGAGGGCCGACACAATCTGATTTCTTAGCCCGAAATCCGTCCATGCCGCCACGGCATCGTGAATATCGAAAAAGCCTGGGACCTCTTCGGCGGTCATCCCGTTCATATAGTAGTCATGCATCTTATCAAGGTAATGCGCAAAGACGTGACGCTCGATCGCCGTTTGATTGGCTGCCGAATCTCCAAGCCAGCGGGCCATTTGTGCATGGTCGAGATCCAGGATCTGATACGGATCCAACGCTCTTGATTCGCTGCGGCCTTGAAGTGCCCGCATTTCCTGCCGGCCGAGCTCCTGCCCCGTAATTCTCGCAATGGCCTTGGGGTTGGCAACTTCCGGCTTCGCATTTGCGACCATCCACTCGGTCTCCGCGATTTGTTCGGGGGTATAAGCAGCCGGAAAGGCGCGCATCATCTCAAGGGTCGTGTTGTCATAGACACGAAGCTCATCCTTCAAATGACTTTTGAAATCGTAATCTCCGTTCGCGTCGTAGATCGAGTGGCCTCCGGTCTGGTCATAGGCCATCTTATGGTCCCACTCGTGAGCGATGACTTCGGCAAGCCGGATCACCCGGTCTCTTTCAGTGACGGATTTTTTGCGCAGCGAAACTTCCTCCAGATACTCCGGGTTGACAAATGTGACTCCGGATTCGAGATCAATCGTCGCGGGAACGTCGGCAGGCATTTTCCCCCTCGGAACAATCACAACCTCCCAACGCCCGGCGATCCCTTCCGCGATCACACCCGAAACAACACCGGCCCTTTGGACCTCAGGCGCCGCAGCAAATCGTACGGCTTGCGCAACAAGAGCAGCGCTCGCTTCACGCGCACGCAAGTATTCCGAATACGTCATGGGAGCGGAGACCATCGTCACCGGAGGCGTGCGTTCCAGAATTTCCTGATACCGGATTTCGTCCGGACTTGCCGTCAACGAAGATCGATCCGGCAAGAGAAAGCGAGAGGCGACGAACGACGCAAAAGCCGCGGCGCCGATTCCGACCCCTGCCTTCAAGATAAAGCCTCTCCTGCTCATGGAGCCGGTCACTTGTTGTTGCCCCCGTGGCCCCCTGGGCATCGGCATGCGATCCGCAAACAAGTTCGAGGCCCTCATCTCCCGACGCGTACCGCCGAGTGCGTGCGCTTCCACATCCGGATTCGCGAAAGCACGATCAAAAGCTCTGACCATGTTGGCCTTGATGTCCCGGCTTCGACTCTGATCATTGATCGCATATTTGAACTGAGACCATTTGCCAAGCATCATGACTTTCATCGTCGTCGTGTAGTCGGGATCCGGCTTGGTATTCAGAGTCCCGGAGTCTGCGATCCTGCCAAAACCGTCATAGTTGTCCGCATCGTTTCCGCCACCGGTCATCGAAAGTCCGGCGCGCATCAACCTGCCTGCATCGGCTCCAAAGCGAATCGCAAGATTCATCAAATAGTCCTCGAGGATTTGAACGTTATCTGGGAGGACATTACCCTCCGGCTCCGCCGCCTTTCGCATCGCAATCACCGAATCTGCACTCACCTCGTCAAGGCGCAAGCTCGTACCGCTCAATCCAAAACGCACGCTCATGTAACTTCCCTTTTTGATCCCGTCCATGACGGGCGCCCCCTCGGGCTCCGCAATTTGATACGCCGCCACAATCTCGTCATTCAGCTCAACCCCTTGAGAGCGCAACAGCGGTTGCCGGACTTTTAACGCCAAGGCTTCTTCCCACCCGGCGACGCCAAAGCCCTCTCCAAAAACGCCAAGCGCCCCAAGAATGATGACGTTCCGCTTATCCAGTGCGGCATAGGTTGGATCCCGGTCGTCCCGGGTATGTTGGTAGGTTTCGAACTGACTGCCGATGCCTTTGAACTCGAGTGCGACGGAGGTACGCACGGACATCTTCCCCCTCTCGATTAAAGTCCGAATCAGCATTTCCCGGTAACGATCGGAATTCTTCTCACCCGCCAGTTCGCTCGTGGCGCCGGGGTCCAACCGCTCCAAATCGGCAACCGTATGAATCATCTGTCCGTCCGGCCCGTAATAGATGTCAAACGGACCGGGGAGCGTCAAAACCCGCGCCACCCCCGCTCCCGATCTGCGCATAAAGCCTTTGAGAGTGACCGCCGCCCCCTCCGGTCCGGTGACCGGCGCGAGACGCAGGCGGCTTTCGATTTCGGAAAGCTCGAGACGCCTGACGATGTGCCGGCCCTCGACCTGAACCTGCTCATAAATCGCCGGGACCCGACGGCCGTCCGGCAATGTTTCGAAGGGCACAGGGACATGCCCCTGCGTATAGAGATCGGGGTCGCGATCCGAACCTGTCGCGCGCATGAGCATAAATTCCTCCTGCAAAAACCATTTCCCCGCCCTGGGAACCCGCAGAGTCTGAAGATCTTGATGGGCGTCGAGATAGAATCCCCACATATCGGAATCCGCAAGATCGCTCATGCGGCGATTATGGCGCTCAATCCAGGATGGACTTGCAAAATCCGGGAGGTGATCCGAGCCAGTCGATTCCAAGCGCATTTCGGAGCGGGAGCCACTGCGTTCAGTCTCTTGCAAAGATAGTTCTTTCAGGGCTTGTTCAAGCTCTCCCTTAAGTCGCTCATATTCCGAAACGGCCAGGTTTCCTCCCCGCTGAAGCGCTTCGAGCCGAGCCAGACTCCACTTAAGGGTCGATGTGGGATCGATAAACCGCGATTCAAGAGATGTCAGCTCCCTCAAACGTTCGCGCGATTGCAAATATTGACGCGACATATCCGTCAAACCCATCTCCGTATCTGTCAACAGGCCTGCGGGAAGTTTTTCGTCGCCCAATTGCGGCATTTGCTGCCCGCCGCGGAGCGCCGGCACCTCGGCGGCCTTCTCGGGGTCCTCGCGATCTGCCGCCACTAGGTTCAGGAATCCCGTGTCTTGTTCCAAATTGAGAAACGACGGCGCTCTCACGACAATCAGGGCCTCATAGAGCTGCGAGACCGCTCGCTTCTCCGCCGGGTTAATCGACTTATCGCGTGCTTGACTCAAAACATCTTCGCGGCCGTCAATCCTTCCGGCGTTCGACCACGTAAAATAATAATTTCTGCGAATATTGCTTCCGTACAAATGCCCGTACTTGGCGGCCATTTTAAGCTCCACCACTTTCGCTTGCCGGTGCCACTCCTCCCAATGGGCCGAGGCAATTTTCTCCACCATCGCGATAGCCGCCGAAGCTTGCGGGCTGGGGAGCGCCTCGGCCGACCGCCGCGCAAGGCCTCTGACTGCTTCTCCGCGCTCGGGATCTTGCGTCATGTCAAATAGACGAAGGCTGCATAAGTACGCCAGCCGCCGCTGAAGGGCGATCTGCGTCTCGACTGTCTTCGCATCAAAATTAAAGAAGTTGAGAGGCTGCCCAGAAACAGTCAATCGCGAAACCATCCATCGCACTTGAGCCTCCCAATCAAGGCCCTCGAGGATTTCATCAAAATGCGCGACCTCATCGCGCATTTCGCGGCGCTCGGTGTTTGGGGCGGGCCCCGGCTGCGGCGGCGATGCCGAATCCTCTGTGCGCTGCAAAATTCCGCGCGCCCACTTCACAAGGCGCTTGAGCCACGGGGTTTTATCCGGCAAAGGTGCAATATCCGCGTTAAGCTTCGCCATGGTTTGATTCAATCTTTCGGTTTGCCGCGCCAAAAACCCGGCCATCATCTCCTGGAACTCCTCATCCCTTTGTTTTTGCGCCCGTTTGGCGTCCCTCTCGTACTGTTTCATCTTCTCCTGGTCTTCGCGGATCTTACGAACCACATCATCGATCCAGCTTCTCCCCCCCGGGGAATCACTCGAAGCCCCCATGCCGGACCCTTTCCCCTTAGCTTTCTGCCCTGCAGGCGGCGTAATCCTCTCTCGCTGATAAGTTAAACCGGAAGGCCTGACCATCTCGCCTGGAGTCGCCGTCACGCGGTTTGCGCCGTCTTCCTGCTTCCGTCGCATCTGCTCCTGAATTTGTTCCCTGACCTGCCTCAGTGTCGGAAGAATTTGTTCCAGAACCCCATAATCCAATTCAGTGAGCGGATAGGTTCCGCCAATCTCCGAATTCCTCGGAACCTGCCAGTCATGGTCAGAAGCGAGCGTGCCAAGAACGTAGGCAAAAGTTTCGTCGAAGATCGCGTCGGGCCGAAGGGATTTCCCGTAAATAGACGATTTCAGTTCGCCATACAGGGCTTTCAGCACCGGACTCGTGCGGACATATTGCATCCACATTTCCCGCTGCTTGGCGCTTAAGGCAAATTTCCATAAGTGATGCGCCAGCTCGTGCCCCAGGATTTCGGCCTCCCGCTCCTGGATTTCCCGGCGCCCGATCATCAGGACATTTCCTTCCATCATTCCGCCGAACTTTGAAACCGTAAAGATCTTGGCGCCGCCGGGATTAAGAGAAAAGGGTTCCCGAGCGGAACCGGCCATCTCGAGCATGGGTGTCAAAACCGGGTGAGCTTGCGCAAACGCGTAGGAATCAAAACTTCGCTCGTAGGCAAACGGTATGGAGACCTGAAGCTCCTCACGCGACGCTCCGACCTCAAAACGGTCTGAGGCGTAATCGCCGAGGGCGCGCAGAATCGCATCCCGAAAAACGGCGTCCGTCACTTCAAGGAAGGTCTGCCCGGTATTGAGGAGACTCGGCATTTGGGAGCGTTCCCCCATTGCTACAATCCGCCGTCCCCGGTCAAAAAGTACGAGGACGCGATGGAAACCGTCGGCATACAGGTCAAAAACCCGTCCTTCCATATCCCCGACCGTCATCTGCTCCTCGAAAACAGACACGCGGTTTTCAGGAATGCCCGCGGACCGCCTTTTTGCCCTCTCGGACTCAAGATCCTTCAGAAATGTTTCGTCATTAACTTGCCAATTTGGCTGCGACTGTAACTCACGGACATATCCGTCGTCCTCAAACTTCTGCCCCGCGCGAAACTCTCCTCTCGAACGTTCGGCGGAATCCGACGGAGCAAGGGACCCCCTAGGCATGGACGGCGGGGCGATCAAGGAAGCAGGAGAAGGCGAGGTCTCGCGGTCCATGAGTTGGACCAAGGCACCCGCAACCTGTGCTTTCAACGCGAGCGATTCGGAAGTATCAGAACCGCGTGCGATTTGACCCGCGAGCGCTTCCACCCGGGCCTGGATTTGTTCCCGCAGTTCGGGCCCAGGAGCCGCAATTTCGCGCCCCAGGCCATCACCGACCGCCCCAAGCTGTGCAAGCTCTGCCGCAGCGCTTCGGATCTCTCTGCGCGCCGCCAAGTCCGCGCCGGCAGGCGCCGCCAAATCGTCTAGCACATTTCGAATCTCCTGCCGTGTGGCCAAAACACGGTCGGATTTTTGCACGGCCAAAGGCGGCAGAGTGCCATTCTCAAAGTCGTTCAGAACCCGGTTTTCATGGCGCGCAAACGGCATCGATACGGACGGGGCAAGGACCGAAAAACCGCTCTGCCGCAAAATCTCCGTGACGTCGTCGCGGGTGACTGCGCCCTTTTGCCTCAAGATTCCGAGCTGTCCTGCAGCGACAGAGACCCTCGCCTTGATCTTCTCGACGAAAGCGGCCGCTTTCTCGTTGCGAAAGCGTTCGACTTCGCGGCGGACCGCATTAAGAGTCTCCGCAAGAGGATTGTCTGTGTAAGCGGCTCCGTGCCGTTCGTAAAAGACCCGGACCAGACGGTCGATATAGCGCGTATAATCGGCGGCCTCCGCGAGCCTTCCCTCCGCCGCAAGGCCCCTAAGAATATTGTCACGCCAAAGTTTGAGAGTCTTTTTGAACGCCGGCGCATCGAGCTGTGCGACAAGCTTTTCCGTGCAGTCTCGGGCAAAAGCGTCATAAAGGCTTTCGTTGGACTTACGGTCGTAGGAAAGTTTCCCCTTCATGACGTCTTCGTAGTATTCCTGGCCTTCGAGGGATCCGATCTTTGGCATCACGACGGCATACGAATAGCCTGATTTTTTTAGGAGCTCTTCAAACCCTTTCGCGTGAAAACCTCCCGTGATGACCGCGGCACGATTTGTCGCTTCCGAAATCAAAAGTTTTTGCAGGGCCTCGTGGAAGGCCGTGTCCCTCTCCATCGCAAGGCGATAAAACTCCAGGGCAGGAACCGCGAGCTCCCGCGCATCGCCGAGCAGCGCCATGACCGACTCAGGATCTTTTTGGTAGGCCTCGAGTTGATCACGGCTGAGCTCCATGCGCGCAAGGTTCTCGAGAAGCCAAAGCCGCCGGTAATCGCCTGCGATTCGCTCCGCGGGCACTCCTTCTTCCCACAGGTTTTGGGCGGCACGAATGTAATCGTCAATTTCGTCAAAAAGACGGGTTCCTTTGATGTGGGTCAGCATTTCCCGAATCCCAAGCGCCTTCTTCATCAGCGGAGTCAAACGGCTTTTCAGACCGAGCGACTTACCGGCTTCTACCAGAGTCCCCAAATAGGATGAGGCATCCATCTGCCCCGTCCGGTACAGCTGCTCATCGCGGGCAAAGGCCATGGCACGGTCCCGGTCAAGCATCGGAAGGTATTTCTTCCTGAAGGACTCTGCCATTTGGCGCACGGCGATGTCGAGCCCCTTGTCACCTGTCACGGTTTCAGACTCAAGGCCCGCGATCAGCTTCGAGAGCTCCGGATAGCGGTCCGCCAGGTTCCTGAGTTTTTCCCGCGAAGCAAGGAATGCGGCAAAGTCGGCAAGGGACGAGGTCTCCCGGAGAAACGCGGAAGCCTTTTCATGGAACTCATTGTGCTCGGCGCCGTAAACCAGGAGCCGTTCGCGATCCAGCGCTGACGTAACTTCTGAGGTCTTGTCCAACACCTTCTCGCGAGCACCGATACCGCTAAGATAGGCCGCATAATTTGCCTCATAGAGATCCCAATCCTCGATGCCGAAATAGCCGGGGGCTTCTCCCCCTTGCGCAGACGCGAGCGCCGCCCCGCTCAACTCCGCGCGGCTCAAGTACCGGTCGAGGACTTTCTTTTTGACGTATTCGTCGGGAAAGGTTGCAACCAGAAGAGGGTCCAGGCGGTCACGGGCGCCTTCGACGGCGACCAATCCGAAGGCGTACTGCTTATGGAGATACTCGAGGATTTGACGGATATGCTGCTGCGCGTCTACGACTGCGTGGGCGTCCTGAATATAGACGATCCATGGCTGGCCTGCATCTCCGCGATGCTGAGCTTGTACCGTCCCAAGTTCTTCCGGAATTGTGATGAACTCGAGGGATTGATGAACCGCATCCGCTTGCCCCTGACTCCCGACAGTCATTGCGGGAACAGACTGGGCGTAAACCTGTTGACTGAGCCCAAAGAGAAGACTCACGCATCCCGCCGTCAGCCGAATCCATGCCGGATAGCGACTCACAAATAACTTCCTTCCGCGACTCAAGTTGCGTCAGTAGCCACACAACACGAGTGCGCAAATGGCCTTGTTTAATCTCTTATTAGAAGTCTGCCCGGTACGGGCGTGAAATGCAAATCAAATTGCTATATTTTGATAGGGCTTGCTATAACAAAGGCGGGATTTATTCGTCAAAAGTCAGTTTTGCTTACGGTCTTATCGCAAACGGCGCTACCTCACCCGCCGCGACGGATAACGATTCTTGATATTCAATTCGAAATAGCGTCCGTAGGAATCCGCACCCAGAAAATCCTGATAAACAGCCGACGGAACCCTGTCGTACTGGTAAATCTTGCCCTCGATAAACTCGACCTGCAGCATATCGCGCTTGGGCTCGTAGCCGATCCACTCGATCTCAGTCGACACCACCATTTGATTAATCATAAGTCCTCCTTTAAAACATTTCTCTCTGTTGTAGGTATCGGATGAGCGGCGGGAAAACTTAAGCTTTGGCGGTGAGCCAGCGCAAAATAGAGGAGACGAAATGCAGATACCGGTCGCCGATTTCAACGGACCGTCCCGGACATACGGACAGGCTCAGCCTTCGGCGGCCCCAGTCCACGAGACCGCCGCACCAATGGGGCGCCAAATCAGTCGTGAGCGCGGCCGTGCGACGATGAGGGTCGGAGGAGATCACCATCAGAGGATATTGACGGTCCCCATAACGCGGACGGTCCCTTCCGGGAATCAAGCTCCGGACGGTGAGAAGGACTTTGGAGCCCATCTTCGGGCGAACGCGATTCAGCCCGGCGATGACCGGAGGCCGAAGAAACGACAAACCCTTGAAAATGGAGGACGGCGAAGCCCTGAAGATGTGACCGCCGCTCGCCAAATGAACCCGGTCGTCACCCGGCAAGCACGTCACGGGCAGCTGCCGTTCGATCAGAGAACCCTTCCATCCACCGAAGGGCCCTGCAAAGGAAGCCCACCCCCCCACCATCATCAATCCGGCCCCTTGCTCAACAGACCCGGAGAGCATCTCTTCGGCTCCGGGCCCCATCCGATGACGGGGAAAATCGCTCAAAATGAAGGCATCGTAAGATCGACGCAGGTGTTCGCGCGTCATGAATCGATGAGGAGGAATATGAGTGAAGGAATACTTCAGATGACGCAGAATCGCGACCAAATACCCCGCAGGTCCCTCGGGCGGGCCATCACCGGCGTAGAGAAGACGCTTTGAGGCCATTACCAGAATCGGCTCAGCGCCTTTTGGGTCTCCGGGCCAGCCTGGCCGTCGGCTCGCAACCCCTCCGACTGCTGGAATTTCTTGACCGCGTTCTTCGTTTGCGGCCCCATGATCCCGTCGACGTCTCCTGAATAAAATCCGGCCTGCTTCAGCGCTCGCTGGACCCGCTTCGCGTCAAACACCGCCGCGGGCCCCAAGCCCAGGGAACGGTTTTTTTTCACGAGCCTGCTTCCGTAATTAAGCAAAGTTCGCAGATCGCGCCACAAGGCCTTACTGCCGAGCATAGCAATAACAGCCGTACGGTCGAAGAGCTTTATTTGGCCGACGAAGCAGTGCTTGGCATTACGGGTCCACCCCGTCTTTCCGATGACCTCCGTGGACCCCCTCAAGAGCATCTTGTTATGATTCTTGAGGGCAATCTGCCGGCCGGAAAGGCTTTCGATCGTCGTCGTTTTCATCTTCATGGTTTCGAGAATAAAAGTGTTCCGCTGGGCGGCGCTCATGATCAGCGCCATATCGAGCGCCGTCGAATACTGATCTTCAGCCGGGAGACCGCTCGCCCGGAGGAAATGGGAATTCTTGCACCCGATCGAACGCGCCTTCTCGTTCATCATCTGTGCGAAGCCGGCACGGGACCCGCCGGCCGCCACGGCTAGAGTTTCTGCCGCATCGTTGGCCGAATTGATCAGCGTCGCCCGAAGGAGATCGCGCACGCGGTAGCGCTCTCCGCCGGCTAAATGAATTTTGGAGGGCTCGACCGACTCCACGGATTCGGGAACGGTGACGACGGTATTCAGGTCCATGTGCTCGACCACCACAAGCGCCGTCAGAACCTTGGTGGTGCTAGCAGGCGCACGCTTACTGTTGAAATTTTTTCCGTAGAGTAACCGGTGGGTCGTGCCGTCCATCAGGACCACGGAGACTGCGGACACAGGGGCTCCCGCCGCCAACGCCTCCTCGAGAGGAATCACCGAGCCGGCGATGAGAACGAATACGGACACAAACCCACTGAGGAGCTTACGCATGATCTTATTTCGCATATCTGCTTAATTTTATCGGGTTTTTCAGATAAAAGCTTGAGAAATGCGTAAAACGCAATCTCATTTCATTCTACTTTAGCTTTAATTCTGACATTTTTATGGTATGATGTCACGAAATTTGATGGATTTTTCATAAGGAGTCCCGCAAGGATTTACGCTTTCATCTTATTGAAAAGGTTGCAAGGCGGTCGTAGCTCAGCTGGTTAGAGCATCAGATTGTGGATCTGAGGGTCACGGGTTCAAATCCCGCCGACCGCCCCACTTTTTCTTGCGAGCGAGTTTAGAAAAAGTGGTCCCAGGACGGCCAGAGGCCGGACGTGGGACTTCGTTATATCGAAAGAGCTCTCCTGCGCTCACACCCGGAGTACGGAGTCTCGCGAGACGGTTACAAAGCCGGAGTTCGTGAGAATCTGACACGTGTACTCGTAAGAGATCCCGTCCTGGGAATGCCAATCGCAAACCTCACTGCCCTGGGGCGCCTGCGCGCTTTGAGCGGGCGACATTTCTGGGATTTCTGAAATTTTTCGAAGGACGATCCGGTCCACGGCGAGATATTGCCCCGGCGCCATTGGCCCTGCTGCGAGCAGAAAGTCATGAGCTCCGGACGAGAGTTGAACGGTGAATTTATACGACTGAAATTGCCAATTGCCGTTGCTCACGGACATCGTCGCAGGGGTATTCCCGTCGATCGAAAAACTCAGCTTCGGACGGACAGGATTGCCCGCTTCGTAGGCAGCCGCGGCGATTTCCACCTCATACACCCCCGGCTCCGAAAGTTCGGCAGATTCCGCCAGCGCACCATCCCCCCATAGAAGCGCGTAAGTTTCCGCCCTCCAATGCCCTCCTGTCGCGCTCATCCCTTCAGCTTCCAAAAGTCTGCGTGCGGACCGATAGGGAATTTCTCCGGTTTTTCGGAGAATGATTTTATCCACGGCGATCCATTGGCCGGCCGCCGTCAGGAAAGCTCCCACGCTCAAAACCGGATGTCCCGCGGTCAATTCGATCCCCGACCACTTGTAAGATTGGAACGGGCCGTAGCCGCCGGGCACGTTGAGGGGGCCTTGGATCATATCCGAGCCCAGAGAAACCCTGATTTGAGGCTGTTGGGAGTTTCCCGCGTCATAGGCATTCGCATAGACCTCGACCTCATAAATTCCGGACTCCGCGATATCGGGAACCGCCTTCACTTCGCCGTTGGCCCAGACAATGACGTACTCTCCTCCGTTCCAAGTCCAGCCGGACGCGGTCATGGTTTCCGCTTGAAATTCCATACGGTCGTCCCGGTAAGGCATCGCCCCGCGGCGATGGAGGAGAATTTTGTCCACGGCGATGGCCTGGCCCGCGGCCGTGCGGAAAGCCTCCAGTTCTAGCCGATGACTGCCTTCGGCCAACTCGACACCGCTCAGCACAAAAGAATGGAATTGCCAGTTGTCGTTATTCATATCGAGGGGAGCCGCAACCGTATCCCCGTCGACGGTCACCCGCATCTGCGGGAGCGAGGGATTCGCCGCATCGTTTGCGTTTGCGATGATTTCGATATCATAGATTCCGGGATCATCCACCACGACGTCGGAAGTCAATTGACCGTTCCCCCATAAAAGGTTGAAAGAGCCTCCGTTCCACGTGTCTCCCGAAGCCGCCATGTTTTCCGCTTCCAAGAAAACTTCGGGCTCGGGAGTCAGATGGAGGCCGCTGATCGCGTCGAGCGGCAGGAGATTGCTTGCCTGAGGAAAAAGGATCACGAGCTCGCCGATGCCCCAATAGAGGCCGTTCTCCGGAACCGTGATCCATAATTCTTTGCTTCCCTGCCCGGTCGCCTCCAGGTCAAAAGTCGTTTTGAATATCGGCGCGTTGGACCCGGCATGTTTGAGCTCCAATTTCGCACCCTCCACTCGTTCGGGCGACTGGTACGTCAAACGGATCCGGCGCCCGGAGGCGATCACTTTTTTGCCCAGCCTCCAGGAAACGCCTTCATAAGTCACACCGTCGTCCGCAGTATATTCAAACTCACCCGGCGTACCGCCCTCCGTCAATGAGACCGTGGCTTGCGGATTCCAGACCGCATCCAAATCATCCGACAAACCTTTGGCGTCCAAATAACGGGCCATGTAATCCGGGCCGTTTCCGGTCATCCCGACCACAAACGTCACAATATTATTGAACACCTGTTCGTAAACGACCCGGCCGCCGTAGCTGACGTTCTTACCTTCCCATAATCCGTGTTCCGATATCAGATCGCGGTGGTGTTCCAGAATATCGTCGAGCATAGCGTCCACAGCCTCGGGGCGAAACATGTGAGCTCCCCCCAGACTATAAACCGAAGGCGTCGTTTCAACGGTCGTGACGTTTGCGATTTGGCCGATCCCTAAAGGAAAATCATACATCACGCGGTCCGAACGCAGGCTGACCAAGGAAAAATCCAGGGGGAAACGCCCGTCGCCATCAACGGCAAAAACAATTTCGTCAAATCCGGCGTTCGCCGGATCCAGCGTCCACGGAATATGGATTTGCCGTACTTGGTTATTCGTATCTTCCTCGGGAATCGGAACCGACACCAGCTCCGTCACCCCGTTTGTCACACGTTTAAACTCGAGGCGCGCGTTCGGCATCACCGTATCCGAAGCATACTCAAAAACCATATCGGTATTTTGAAAAGTAAAAGGGCCGTGATTAAAAGCCACCCCGATCCCGTTATTCGTAGGGCTTTGCAAATGATAGCGCGTATCCCCGCCTTCCCAACTCGTACTGAAGTGATCATTGGCCCAACTGAACGCTTGGACCAGGTCCGGATCGATGGCCCCCTGCTCGTTGCGACGCCGCACCAGTTGAGCGTCGACAACATTGTTACTTGCAGACAAAAATCCGGGATGTCCCTGTTCCCGGGCAAAATCGAGCTGAACGTCGGTGTAGGTTTCGATCAATCCGCGCAGATCGGGATTCATGGATTCGGGCATCAGAAGCGCGGGCCAATAAATCTGGAACGCGCCGCTCCAAGGAGAAAGGACCTCCCGCTCAAAAACAACGTTTCCCGCATCGTCCTTGCGCGTGTAAGTGCGGGTCTGGAAATGCAGATCCGTGTAGGGCGACGACGGAAACCCGTACTGTAGGCTCAGAAACAACATGGGGCTGCTGCTTTCCGCCCCGAAATAACCGACGGTGCCGGAAACAGCCCTGTCCTCCTGAATGGTTTGATGAAAATAGTCCCCGTTCTCTTCATAAAGCAAATCGTATCCTTCTCGCTGTGCTTCCAGAAAGGCGTCGATTTTTGCCAGGATTCCGTCTTGGCCGCGATGGACACCGGGATTGTCCGCCAGCGACTCGTCAAGCAGGGCGCCATAGGCCACCGCGAGGGCGGCTGACAAATTCGTGTTGTCCTCGAAGGCGGCCTGGTGGCCGTAAGATCCCTCTAAAGGCATCCATTCCTTCTCCATTTTGCCGTCCCCGTCCCTGTCGACGTCATAATAGCCGAACCACGGAAGCAGACCGGCAATCCCCAGCCTATCCTGATCGGCGAGAAGCTGCGTGGTGAGCCGGTCGAGCCGCTCGACGGCTTCAGTTTTATCGATCCAATACGTGACCAAATTTCCCGCAGCAATCTCAGCCAACAGATAGGCGTAAAAACCAAAATTGGAGGGTTGCGTAAAATTCTGCCCCGACCAGCCTTCGAACGGATAAGGGTTGTCCTCGTCCACCATGCCGAATCGGGGGTCGAAATACAGAAGGTTGGCCTGCGTCAAAAGATCCTGCGAGGAGGTCATCTCTTTGGGAATGACCCGGTAAGCAACCAGATTAGACCGAAGGCCTAAAGGATCCTGCCAAGAGATCTTCCCATACCGGTCAGCAACGAAGGATTCCGCCGTTTGCCACACGCCAGGGTCCGCCGAGGTCTCATATTGCACTTCATAACGCAACCCTTTCATCGCGGAATCGATTTGCATCGTCCATTGATTATGTGAGTTCGGCGCGGCGATCATCTCGGGGAATACCACGGGGACCGTCGCCGCGACCCCTCCCGTATTTCCGGCAATTTCAATCCGTTCGAGAGAACCATCGGCGGGATTGAAATAATCCGTTGTGAGCAGTTGCGGCGTTTCGGAGGCGCTTGCGGGCAGCAAAACAACGGCCGATCTGGAGCCGGACAGACCAAGACGAACCCTGTCCGAATCAAAACGGACGTTTTCCAAAACTCCCGTGAGGGCAATCCTCTTCTCAGGATCGAGAGAATTTTGAACGTAAACCGCCGAATCTCCGGAAGAAGTCACGGTCCCATAGACCACCACGGATGCGTCGGGCGAAACGTCGGCAACCGTTTGAGCCGTAAGGTCTCCCCCGGAAAACAAAACGGTCGTTTGACCGGTCCAGGAATGCCCGACCTCGAGTTTATCCCCAGAGCTTTCATGGGTCATACGAAAAGCGTAAACGGGATTGGACGGAGCCGGAGTCCAAACTCCCGTAACCCAACCCCCTTGCGCGGGCGAGTTCGCCGGGAAAGAATCCGATTCGGAGGTTGCCTGCGACAATGCCGGCGATTCCATCAAAAATTCATCGCTCGTCGGGGTGGGATTTTCCGCAGCGGCGGAAGGTTCAGGTTGGAGATCCTCCGCCGATTGCTGGGGAGGATTCAATTGCAAAGGGTCAGGGACCATTTCGGGAGAAGGAAACGCAAAGGAAATCTGTTGGAAGAAAAAAACCGCAGCGGTCACAAGAGCTCTGACTTTCACAGATGGTCCCCCTATTTTTTATGAGCCGAAAAATACGACTAAATAATACCATATGAAAAGTATTTTTAAAAGCCTTCTAGCAAAAATTTACCTCCCTCTCAATATCTCAAATGTTCTACCTTGATAGAAAACATGGTATGAGGGGCCGTCCTCGATAGCGTGAGAATGATATTGCTCATCGGCCGGGTAGGAGGTCCTGAGTCGATAACACTTTTTAGGACTTACCTTGTCTCTTCACTTTGTGTACGTACAAGTGATCGCGCGGCAAGCCATGTAGCAAATCTGCTTCAGCCCGTCTCCCTATCCGTATAAATTACCGACAGGTTGCCTGCGCGGTCTCGGTACTGAACGGAATAGGCGCTCGGGCCGTCTTCGAGCTGGGAGGGAGAAAAGTCGACGGCATAACGAAAGGCGAGCTCCTCCTCATTCCCCCACGCGTGCCATGTTTCCTTATCGTAGGAGAACAACCCGGCGCCATTCATCGTATAAAGAGTTCTGGAGCGGTCCTCGAGGGATCCCCAATCGCCCCAGGTCGCTCCGCCGTCAATCGACAGCCGGTAATCCCCCATTTGGGAAAGCTCATCCGAGGCTTTCATTTCAACGGTGAAAGTCCGGGTGGAAACATAATCCTTACCGCTATTGAGCCGGACGGCTCCTTCGGGCGGACGCGTATCCAGAACAATGGTATCGCGGTAGGTTTTCACTTCCCCGGCCAAGTTGCGGAATTGACACCGGATTCCCTTTTCCCCGTCACCGGCAGGCATCGTCACAGTTTTATGGGCCGAAAAGCTTTCCCAGGGTGAAAACACGACGCCTTCGGCGGACTCCCATCCGTAGCGCATTTGCGTCCTTTCACTCGGAGCGTTGCCCGCAGAAAGATCCAGTTCCACCTGCAGGCTGTTCGCGAACTCCTGACCGTTTTGGATCGAAATGCTGGGCAGTTCGGAAATTTTACGGAGAATGAAGCGGTCGACCGCGATCGACTGTCCGGCCGCCGTCCGGTAGGCCCCGATCTCAAACTGATGCCGGCCAGCCACGAGCTCCAGCCCAATCAACTTGGTCGAATGGAAATGCCAGTTGGCATTACTTACCTCCACGGGCCCCTGGACTATACGCCCGTCCGACAAAAACTGCAGCTGGGGCAACACCGGATTTCCGTTGTCATTTCCGTTCGTCAAGAGTTCGGCTTCATAAATTCCAGCTTCGAGGATGTCGGCAGAAACCGAGACCTTGCCGCCGTCCCACAGCATCGCGTAGGTTCCTCCGTTCCAGGTCCCTCCCGAAGCCGTCATAGCTTCCGCTTCAACCCCGACCCGTGCGGAGAGAAACCGGATATCGCCCGTTTTGCGCATCACGATCCTGTCCACCGCGAGAGTTTGGCCCGGGGCCGTTCGGTAGGCGCCTACCCCAAACAAATGCTGTCCCGCAGTCAGCTCGACCCCGCTTAACTTATACGAATGAAACTGCCATTCGCGGTTGCTGCTCACCTCCATCGACCCTTGGACCATATCTCCGTCCAGTGAAAACTGAAGCTCGGGCAGCAGCGGGTAGCCGTTATGATTGCCGGTCGTGAAGATCTCGACTTCATACATTCCGGATTCGCTGATTTGAGAAACCGCTGAAACTCCGCCGGTGCCCCACATCGTCACATAAGCGCCGCCGTTCCATGTCCCGGCCGATGCCATCATCGCTTCCGCCTGGATTTCGAGCCGGGGCACCGGCAGCGATGGGATTTCACCGGTCTTACGAAGCACAATCTTATCCACTGCAATGTACTGCCAGGGCCCTATCCGGTAGATGCCGGCGTCCAACCGATGTGCGCCCCCGGAAAGTTCAACCCCGGTCAGCTTATACGATTGAAACTGCCAGCCGTTATTGGTCACAACGAGCGGATGCTGGACTCTATTTCCGTCCAAGGTCAGCTGCAGCTCCGGGAGATATCCCGTCCCGGCATCGTTGGAGATCGCGAAAACATCGATGTCATAAATGCCCGGCCCAACCGCGAAGGGATCCGTCGACACCGCGCCGTTGCCCCACAGGTTGACATAGGTTCCGCTGCTCCATGCCTCCCCCGCCGCCGTCATCGCCTCCGCCTCGAGTGTATAACCATCCGCAGGAGTCCATCCGCTTTTGAACGTCACGCTCCAATGAACCACGGACTGATTCTCCGCTAAGTCCGACTCCGTAATCGTAAGGTCATTGACGCCTTCGACGAGGTCCGTGAACGTCTTTGTTTTTTCAACGCCGTCCACCGCGTAGCGGAGGGTCACTTCCGGCTCCGCGACCCAGGAGGGGGTCGCCTCATCCAGGACAACCGCGGGCGCAACCGTGTCCAGGATAATGGCCGCCGAATAGACCGTGCTTTCATTTCCGGCGTTATCATAATATTTGACGTAGACGAACGTTTCGCCGTCTCCCGGTGGAAGCGTCAGCACTTTGGTGCTGATAAACGGCTCGACCACCGTCCATGTCTGATTGTCCGTGGAAAAACTCATCGCCCCCACGCCGGTTGACGCCGGCCCGGGCCCATTGGCGTTGAGGTAATTGATGATGACGAGCACATCGAGCGGCGATACAAAATTGTCTTTGCTGGCATCGAATTGGCGGTTCGCGTTGTTGACAGGTTGAGAACCGTAGACATTAAGATAATTCGTCACAGTCAGCACGTCCAGCGGGCTGATGAGGTTATCCCCCGTAACATCCAATGGCGAGCAGGGATCCTCCGCCGACAGCGTGAGCGTCACCTCGCGTGAGCGGGTATACACGGCCCCTCCGTTGATCGCAAGGGTTCCCGCAGGAGGAACGGTATCGACCACGGCCTCTCCAAGGCTCTGAAGCACTGCGGAAGCTTGTTCGTACGCTTCCTCTTCGTCTGAGGTAAGGTCCTGTTCGGGATCCGCCGGAGACAACGCATCGAACCCCCCTAAAAACTCGTCGCTTGTCAACGGCACCGGCGGCACCGCTGAAACTTCGAAACGGTTTTGCTCGTCGAGTGCTTTTTGCGGCGTGACTGGCTCGAGGGCATCCGGTCCTGTTTCTACGGACGAGGCGCAAAGGATTTGCTGGAAAATAAAAAGGGAAAGGGTGAGCAAGGCGACTAGTTTTAAACGCATGATTGACTCCTAGCAAGCCCTCGGGCTTTTGGGAAGCGTTCGAGTGGGTCGATCACACAGATGACAAATTTTAGTGCCGTCGGCCGACGAGGGTCAATGGCTAATTATCATCCTGAAAGCCCTTGATCCTCCATGCTCCTATGCGCTATGAATTGATCACGAAAAGAGGCGGACATAAATGCCTCGGATTTTATGGACAGATTTGCGAAACGCGGCTAAACTTTGACCCATAGCGTTCCCATTGAAACAGGCATGAGGGCTCCCCCGTGAACACTGGCAATATCTTTCGTTTCGTTTGTATAGCATTTTTTTTATTGACGTGCTTTGTACGACCTTCATATGCCCTCAAAAGCTGGGACGAAGCGGAGGACGAGCGGGAGGCCGCCGAAGAAGTCGCCTCCGACAGCCTGGCCGCCGCGCAGGAAATGGGGTCGGGCATTTATGGCCGCGTTGAAAACTGCGACCCCGCCGCGAACCGACTCACCGTCCTTCCTACCGATACCGTCGAAAACACCGACCTGGAAGACGCACTCAATGTTGACCCGCAAACTTTCCGCGTGACTAAAAAAACGACCCTGACCGGCATCCGTTCACTCAGCGAGATTACTTTCGGGGATTTTGTGACGGTGGATTATTACGCGTTCCGAGGTTCCAATATCGCAAGCCAAGTGACTTTTGAAAAAGCCGCTGAGCACAGCGAAGAATCAGACCATACTGCCCCCTCGGGGCAAAAAGATCTGGCGGATTTTCCCGTGACGACAACCGCCGATCAGGATAAAGGCAATGAGGATCTGGTCGGATAACTCATCGAAGGTCGGGGTTTAGCCCCAGTGAGTCGTCAGCGCAAGGCTTACGACGTGAGCGTCGTAGCCGTTGCCGGTGCCGCTGTTCTCGTTCGGGCGGTACTGGCTGAAAGCATATTGCGGTTCTATCGTGAGGTCTTTTCGGAGGTTCCACCGGCAGCCCGCGGTTAATCCTACCTGAGCATAATCGGCACCATAAAAAACAAGGTTCGAGGCGTTATAGCGCTCGAAATCGCCGTAATTGTTGGCGGCGGTGTAGAACAGATTTCCGTTGAAGTTCAGATATTCGCGCGGCTGATAATCCGTACCAAACATCCAGGTATAGAAATTCGATGTGAACGTCGGAAGAAACGTCTGGCCGGCAATTTTGGTCGCTCCGACGGTCTTCGTCTCGGCGTTCTGCTTGGTGAAGGAGCCGGTCACCGACCAGTCGGCCCTGGGGTAAACGGTCATGTCATAGATCCAGCTATGGCTCAAGACGTCCGCTTTTTCGTTGACGTTATCGTAAACCGCCCGAGTCTCATGGCGCGTATCGTCAAGCAGATAGCGCAGGGAGGTTTGCGCCCAGGAGCAAGGCTTCAGCGTCACCCGCTGGTTGAATCCCGCCGTTCTCGTGTGCATGTTTTCGAGAAATACCTGCCCGTTCAGTCCCCTCACGCGCATGCCATCTTCTAAACTCATGTCCTTTTGCCGGAGCCGGAACTGCGAAGCCATGTTCAGCATGCGAAACGGCTGAATGTCGGCGCCCATCGTCCAAATGGCGGCCGGCTCATCAATCACCGCATCCCGGGTTTGAAAATCGCTGGCCGTCGCCGCCGCCGCTCCCGGAATTCCCGTTCGGTTCACACTCAAATGGTTCTGCGATTGCTCGAACGATAGGTCGGTGTACACGGCGGACCTCGGAATCGCCTTACTGCGCAGTCCGAACGTTTCCGCGACTTTATAGGTGGCGCTGTCCGTATTCGTTTGGCCTGTATTATCGATGATACCGATGGTGGCCGCCGTATCATTCGGATAATACGAACTGGCATCCCGTTTCGAAACTTCGGCCTTGAGGCGGGTGGAGCCGCTGATCCACCACCACGGCTGAGCCATAAAATTGGCGACCCATGAGTTCACCGCCATGTGATTATGAGCGCTCGCATCGGGCTTGTTCAGATTGGCGAAATTAGGCGCCCCGTTCGCCGTATACTGCTGCGCGTTGAACCGGGACTGATTCGTTAAATGTTCGAAGCGGTAAGCACTCGAAGCAAAAAACTTGTCATTCTGGTACCATCGGTCGGCGCCCACCGTGCTCGTCATGACGTCCCCTTCGGTGACCGTATCCTCACGCCGTTGATCCGTATTCGCCCCGGAAACGTTCGACAGCCGGACTTCATAGGCCTTTGTCTTAGTGCGAAGCACCTCCCAATCCTGTTTGCCCATCACATGGTATCCGCCAAGATTATGCTCCGCCTTGATCCCGAACGTATCAACGCTTTCGTCGATTTCCTTCCAAGAGGGAGAGGTCTTCTTGTTGAGCCCTCCCACTGTGATCGTATCCCAATTGAGCATTGATTTCGAGCCGTCCTTGAAGGCATGATCGTAATAGACCGAGACATTCGGCAAATCCGGCATGGTGATGCCTGCCTCGAAGCCGAAATGACCGATGTCGAGCGAAAGGTCCCGCCCAAGGCTGTTGGAGGACATCACCGGATAAATCTGATACATGCCGCCGTAGGTATCGTAATATTTCCGGAACTGCTTGTAATCGAACCGGACATAGCCGGTGTCTTTCTTAGTGACGACGGCCGAGCCCTTGTAATCCCCGTTCGCAAAGATGGCGTGACCGTCCATGTCGACCGCGACATCCTCTCCGTAGAGGTACCGCATCGCAAAATCCTTGATTCCGCCGATATAGCCGCGGTCCTGCCAGCTATTGGCTGAATATTTATGATTGTCCCCGCGCACCATGGCCACTTGGACGGGCAGCACGGTTGCGCTCATCGTCACGCTCCGAGGCGAACCTGCAGCCGCGTTTTCCTGAGCAGCAGGACTCGGGGTCGTAGAAGCAGCTGAAGACAACGTTGAAGCGGCGGGAGCCTTGGCTGCCTGGACTTCAGTGGCCGCAAAGGCCATATGATTTCCCCACAGAAACACAGCAGTAATTCCCAGGAGGGCGCGCACAGAAAGTTTCATACGAAAATCAATATCTCAAATGTTTGTCATAATTCGAGCCGTGAACAGCAACATGGCATTCCCCGCTGAAGCACGTCCCCTGACGAAGCCTGGCGGCGTGATCTGAAATCAGCGCCGCATCGGAATGGCAGCGCATGCACAAGGAAGCATCTCGCTGGCTCAACATCTTATCATTAATGGATCCGTGCACCTTGTGGCAGGTCGTGCACCCTTCTCGCAGGGCGAGATGTTCGATAGCAAAGGGACCGCGCTGCTCTTTATGGCATTTGAAGCAAAGCTCGTTGGTATCTTCAAGCGACGTAGAAGTCCACGGCCTGGCATCGGGTCCGTGCGGATTATGGCAGTCCGTACAGCTCATATGGCCTTCGGGAACCGGATGGTGATGAGGAAGGTTGAACTCAGCCTTCTTTTCCATGTGGCAGGCGTAACACATCGTCGGATCCTTGCTCGGATTGACGATCTTGACACCCTTCCCCCCCCCCGCTTCGACGTGAAGGCTGCCGGCGCCGTGGCACATCTCGCAGCCCTCCACCTTCACCCCCTCCATCGGAATGGAAATGCGCTCATGGGTTGCGAGTTTAAACTCTTTCATTTCTTTGTCATGGCAGGTCGCACAGGTCTCGGAGCCGACGTAGGTCGCCCCCGGGATATTATGCATTTCGAGGGCCTTGCGGATGGTCTCCATGTCCCGGCAGGAAGTCAAAAGCCCTCCGGCAAGCGGGATTAAGCATAGCAAAAATAGCTTCCGGGGATCTTTGATGTTCATCTGGATGCGCATAATAACGGAATTTCTCAAGAAAAGTAAAGCCCTATTTCCCTGAATACGTCACGCGTAACTGTGCAGTCCCGGAAGCAAATAGGCCACTCCCAAATAAGTGAACAAAACCGACAAAAAACCGGCAAACGCTACCCAAGCCAGACGACGCCCTGTCCATCCCTGCATAAGGCGCAGATGGAGGTAAAGCGCATAGATCAGCCATGTGATGAGCGCCCAGGTCTCCTTCGGGTCCCAGCTCCAATAGACCCCCCAGGCATCGTTGGCCCAAACGGCGCCCGAGGCGATTCCAAGCGTGAGCATGGGAAAACCGAAAAGGATCAGTTTGTAGATCAAAAGGTCGAGCTTCTCCGGTGTCGAGACCTTTTTCGCCGCCGGCGACAGGAAAACAATGCTGGTGACAAACGAAACCGCAAACGCTCCATAGCTCAAAAAACAGGTCGTCACATGC
>JBAYGD010000031.1:0-25920 GCA_041666865.1 Candidatus Omnitrophota bacterium
CAGGACGAGGTCTTGGTGCCCGCGCTGACCTTTGTGGCGACGGCCAATGCGGTCACGTATTGTCACGCGGTTCCCCATTTTGTCGATTCCGAGGAGAAAACGCTGGGAGTGGATGCGCAAAAGCTGGAAAAGGAGTTGTCTTCGCGTACGGAAATCCGAGGCGGCCATTGCTATCACTTGAAAACCGGCCGGCGCATCAAAGCCCTCATCGTCATGCATGCCTTCGGCCATCCCGCCGACTTGGATGAAATCGCCCGTTTATGCCGGCATTATCACCTTGAGCTGATCGAAGATGCGGCGGAATCTCTGGGGAGCTTCTATCAAGGCCGGCACACCGGAAATTGGGGGAGGGTTTCGGCCCTGAGTTTTAACGGAAATAAGATTGTGACCACGGGCGGAGGAGGCGCTATTTTGACCAACGACGCCGAGTTGGGGCGAAGCATTAAACATTTGACGACGACCGCAAAGCGACCGCACCCATGGAGTTTTTTTCACGATCAGATCGGTTACAATTATCGGCTGCCGAATCTCAATGCGGCCATGGGCGTCGCGCAGTTAGAGAAGCTCCCAGAGTTTTTGCGCCGCAAGCGCGATCTCGCGATGCGCTACAAAGCGGCTTTTGCGGGAATCGCCGGCATCCGGTTTTTTGAGGAGCCGTCTTTTGCCCGGAGTAATTACTGGCTGAATGTCGTTTTGCTCGATCGGGAAGTCGAGGGCGAGAGGGATGACCTCCTGAGGGCGCTTCACGAAGACGGCATCAAAGCGCGGCCGGCATGGACGTTGATGCATCGGTTGCCGATGTACAAGGATTGTCCCCGCATGGATGTTTCGACCGCCGAGGGCATCGAGAGGCGGCTCATCAATATTCCGAGCAGCGCGGGGCTTATTGCGTAATCTTTTTAAGGCCGGATCCAAGGAGAGTCGGAATGCTGTCGCGATTACTTAAAGAGCATATCCAAGTCGATATCGCCAGAATGAGGAAGAAAGATTTTCTGAAATTCATGGAGGAGCATGAATCCGAGGTGCTGAAGCGGATCATGGCCAGGCACGGCCGCAAAGAGGTTCGGGAATGCCCCCTTTGCGGAAGTTCGGAATTTACCGAAGAGCTGATCAAGGACGATTCTCCGCTCGTCCGGTGTCATCGCTGCGAGCTTCGATACCACCAAAAGATTCCGAGGGATTTGATGGATGTCTACGGTGATTCCGATAAAATCATCTACCCGATGGATGATACGGAGGGCCATTACGAATACCGTCGGGAGCGGTTCGGCAAGGAGCGGGTCCGGCTTCTCGAGCGGCATTGCGGAAATTTGTCAAATAAGAAAATCCTCGACGTGGGCTGCGGGAACGGTTTTTTTTTATCGGCGTTAAAAGAGACGGGGGCCGAGTGTGTGGGCTCCGAGTTGTCGGAGCAATGGCGGCAGTTTACCGGGAAGAAAACGGGGCTGCGGATTTACGGCGACCCCCTGGAGAGTTTTCCCGTCAAAGATTTCGACATCCTTACGATGTTTGATGTGATCGAGCATCTCGAGAAGCCGGTCCCGTTTATGGCCGCGGCTTGTAAACTGCTCAAGCCGAAGGGGCACATCCTGGTGTACACGCCTAACTTTGACAGCTTTAGCCTGCGGGTCATGGGAAAATGCTCCAATAATATCGGGCCCAATGAGCATCTCATCCTTTTTTCTTATCCCTCGCTTGAAACTCTCGGCCGTCTGACGGGTTTAACGATCCTCCATAAGGAAACTCGAGGCCTCGACATTCATAGCATTTTATCGTATCAAGATTACCTCGATGTCGGACGAGATCCGTTTCTGACTCAATGGGGCGACGAACTGCAGGCGATGATCGATGCCGCGGGCTGCGGCGACTATATCCGTGTCATTTACTCGAAGGCGTAACGGCGGCTCATGGCGGTGGCGAGGGGGAGCGAAACGATGCGATGCGGGGCCAAAAAGATTGCGACAGGCGCGGTGGCCGAGAAGCTCAAACGACAATTGAGCTACACGCTTGGGGAAAGCCGGTTTTATCAGAATAAGCTCGCGGGGATTTCCTATTCCGGCACGGAGGGACTCGAGCGATTCGATGAAATTCCTTTTACGACAAAAAATGAGGTTTTGGAAGACCAAAGGAGAGAGCCTCCCTTCGGGACGAACCTTTGCGTCGACACCGCAAAGGTTCAGCGCGTCCATAAGACCTCCGGATCGACCGATAGGCCCCTTTTCGTTGCCCTTTCCCGAAACGATGTCCGGCTCACGGTTAAAATCGGTTCCGAGTGTTTTGCGGCTTCGGGTCTCCGGGCGGCGGATACCGTCGTTCATTGCCTGAATTACCAAATGTGGGCGGGAGGCTATACCGATCATCAGAGTTTAGAGGCGACGGGAGCGGCCGTCATTCCTTTCGGCGTCGGGAATTCCAGGAATCTCATCGAAACGATGCTGCAGATAAGACCGACGGCGATTCATTGTACGCCGTCCTATTTGGCAAAATTGGAACTCATCGCGCGAGAGGAGTTCAAGATGACTCCGAGCGAACTAGGATTACGATTGGGTCTTTTTGGCGGGGAGTCCGGATTTCAGAACCCGGATTTCAGGCGCCATATCGAAAAAACGTGGGGCCTCAAGGCGATGAATGCCAATTACGGCGTTTCCGAGGTGTTGAGTATGAGCGCTTCGGAATCGGTGAAGCAGGATGGCTTGTGTTTTCGCGCCGCGGAGGCGCTTTTTGCGGAATTGATCGGCGGAGGAGACGCTCCCACCGTGCTGCCGATCGAAGAGGGCGTTCAGGGGGAATTGGTCTTGACCCACCTGTGCAAGGAAGCTCAGCCCCTGATCCGCTACAGGACAAACGATATCATCAAAATACTGGCGGTGGACAAGTCCCGGGACCGCGGGAGCTTTCGTTTTGAAGTGGTGGGACGTTCGGATGACATGATCGTGGTCAAAGGGATCAATCTCTTTATCAATAATCTCGATACGGTGATTAAAAAGCATCTTGACGTTTTGACGGGAGTTTTTCATATCTTTGTCAATCAGTCCGATCCGATTGGCCGGATACTGCTTAAAATTGAACGCCGGGATATTTCGGGTTTTGCGGACGGTGCTGTGAAAGCTTTGCTGACGCAAGAGTTTAAAGACCACTGTTCGGTCAAACCCGAAATCGATTTTTTGCCTCCGGGGAGCCTTCCGCGAACCGAAGGTAAATCAAAACGATTGTTTCGAACGCTATAAGTTCAAGGCAGGCAAGGAGGCCGCTTTATGTTTAAACTTTGGTCGAATTCAGTTCTCGCTTCCGAGATTGCCGAGTTTCTCGGCAAGAAACTGTTCGGTCCCGACATCGCCGTTTATGGCCCGCGCAATATCGACGATCTTTCCGACAACTGCTTGATATGCCTGAGCGGCGGCCAAGCCGGTGATTGGAGCCTCATCAATGAACGGGAGGAAGTCCTCGTCTTATCGAGCAAGGCGCCGAAGAAAACCGTTCGGTGTTCGACGATCATCACGGCAAATCCAAGGATCGATTTTGTTCATGTCATCGAGCAATTTTTTCTCCAAAAGATCGTTCCCGGAATTCATCCGACGGCCGTCATCGAGAAAGGGGCCAAGATCGGGGAAGGGGCTGCTGTTCTTGCCAACTGTCATATCAGCTCCGAAGTGGAGGTTGGCGCACACACCGTGATCCAGCAGAACGCCGTGATTAGCGGCAGGGTGAAGATCGGGAAACATTGCGTGATCAAGGCCAATAGTGTGATCGGCAGTGACGTCTTTAATTTTGTGCAGGGCGAAACGGAATGGGAGCATTTTCCGCAAATCGGAAGGATCGTGATCGGGGACCATGTTTGGATCGGCGCCGGCACGACGGTCGAAAAGGGGGCTTTTTCCGATACAGTCATCGGAGAAGGGGTGAAGATCGACGACCTGGTCCAAATCGGGCATGATGCGGTCATCGGGGACCACTCCATGATTGCCGCAGGGTCCGTCCTTTGCGGGCAGGTGAAGATCGGAAAGCATTGCTGGGTGGCCCCCCAGGCCTCCATTTTGCAAAAACGAACGGTCGGGGATAAAGCGGTGGTTGGATTGGGGGCCGTCGTGATCGAAAATGTCAAGGCAGGCACGGTGGTCGTGGGGAATCCGGCCAAGGTGATCAAAAATACTCGCAAGCCCGTTTTTCCGATGTGAAATGATTTCCACGGCGTCCAACTCTTTTTTTATTGAGGAGTAACAATGGCGGGACAAAAAGATTCGATTTTTAGGGAGAAGTTAACACCGTATCTCAACGAGCTGATCGAGACTTTGGGCCGCAGCGGGCCCGAGACGCAAGCGTACCAAGCCATGACGGCGCAGTATAAAAAAAGCCCGCTTGAAGAGGTCGTTCGCGAGTCCGATCGTTTGCGCCATTACCAATCGGATGTTCATGTGGTGTTCGAAGGCAAACAGCTCCGGGGCATCGAGCGCCTGTACCGGCGCACCATCGTGATCGAGCCCTCGTCGGTCTGTGCGGCGCACTGCCGTTGGTGTCTGAGGGGGCAGTACCCCATTTTTTCGCTTCGCGAGGACGAACTGGAAATGATCGCGCGTTACTGCGGAAGTGCCATGATCCGGGAGGATGTCAAGGAGGTGCTGATTACCGGGGGAGACCCTTTGATGGTTCCGCAGCGCCTCGGATTTCTTTTCGGGCAGTTAAAAAAGCATGCGCCCAATATCCGGATTTTCCGCATCGGGTCCAGGGTTCCCGTCCAGGATCCCGACCGCGTGGATGAGGATCTCATGAGCGTTATCAAAAGCGCGGCGCCCGTGAAGGTCGAAATTGCGACGCATGTGAACCATCCCGCGGAGTTGACCGAAAAAGCCCGGCGGGCCTATGCCCGGCTGTATGAAGATGTCTTTAAGATCTACAACCAAACCGTTTTGCTCAAAGGGGTCAATGATCAGGTCCCGGTGCTGAACGAATTGTACGATGAAATGAGATACCTCGGAATCGAGTCGCATTATCTTTTTCACTGCATTCCGATGCGGGGGATGGCGCATCACCGGACCTCCGTCGAAAAAGGGTTGAATCTGATCGCCCGGGTCACCAGTTCGGGAGCGTTTTCGGGCCGTGCCAAGCCGATGTTTACGCTCATGACGGATGTGGGGAAAGTGACGCTTTATCAGGGCACGATTTTGGAGCGCAACCGGAAAAATGAGCTGCTGATCCAGACGGGATATACCGTCCGGGATTTTAAAGCCAGGAATCCTTCCTGGTCGATGCCCCAATCGGTTTCCGAGGATTCTCGCGGGTATTTGAGAGTATGGTACCCCGACGGGTCGGACGAATCATGAATTTCAGGCAGGGAGCGAGGGCGCTATGACGAAGAAAAAAATCATTCTCATTGGTTGCGGGGAACATGCGCGGATGGTGATTGATAACCTTGAAGACCAAGGGCTTTACGAACTGTTTGGGTTGACGACGCATACCGCCGAAGAACTCGACAAAAAGGTCTGCGGATACACCGTCGTGTGCAAGGACGAGGATATCCCGCGGCTGATCTCGGAAAATCCCGATATCGCGGGGTACGTCCTGGGGGTCGGGAACATGCAGGTCCGGCACCGGTTGTATACGGTCCTGGATCCCATGCTGGCTGCCGTCAATATCATTCACCCGAGCTCGATGATTTCGAAGCGTGCCACCCTGGGCACGGGAAATTTGATTGAGGCGTTTACCAAAATCGCCAACGGGGCGAAAATCGGAAATCATTGTATCCTGAACAGCTTTTCCGCGGTGAATCACGACCAAATTCTCGGAGATAACGTTTTGATTGCCGGTAACGTCAGTATGGCCGGAAGAAAAATAGGGAGCCATACCATTATTGCCGACGGCGCCTCGATCGGTTTCAAAAAGAGCGTCGGGGCTCACTGCATTGTCGGCGACGGTGCGGTGGTGACCAAGGACCTTCCCGATCACGTGATTGCTTATGGAAACCCCGCGCGCATCGTCCGCAAAAACGGGTCTTTCGATGTTTGACGGGCGCGGGGGAAACCATCCGACCTTTGTGATTGCGGAAGCCGGGGTCAATCATGACGGCGCGATCGCGAAGGCGTTCCGATTGGTGGATGCGGCAGCTCGGGCGGGAGCCGATGCCGTCAAATTTCAGACGTGGAAAACCGAAAATGTCGTCACGAGAAACTCTCAAAAGGCGCGCTATCAGCGCAAGACGACGAGTGCCGGCGAAAGCCAGTTTGAGATGCTCAAAAGGCTGGAGCTTCCGTTTGGGGATTTCCTCCGGTTGAAAAAATATTGCGACCGGAAAAAAATCCTTTTTCTCTCCACAGCGGATGAGATTGAGAGCGCTGAATTTTTGGTCGCTCTTCAACCGCTCCTGAAGGTGGGATCGGCGGAATTGACCGACTTGCCGTATTTGGCGAAGCTGGCCAGGTTCCGTAAGCCTTTAATTCTGTCAACGGGCATGGGGACGCTCGCAGAAGTGCGTCGGGCGGTTGCGACGCTTGAGAAAAACGGCTTGGCCAAAAATCAGATTACGGCGCTCCATTGTACGACGGCCTATCCGGCCCGGTTTGAGGAAGTGAATCTGCTCGCCATGGTGACGATGAGGAGGATGTTGGGTGTTCGGGTAGGTTACTCGGATCATACCCTTGGCATCGAGGTCCCGGTGGCGGCGGTTGCCCTCGGAGCTTCCGTGATTGAAAAGCACTTGACGCTTGACCGGAGGTCCAAGGGGCCCGATCACAGCGCGAGTATCGAGCCTCCTGAACTGTTCGAGATGGTCCGAGCGATACGGAACGTTGAGCGGTCTCTCGGGGACGGGCTGAAGCGGCCGACTCCCGCGGAGAAAGTCAACATGCCTTGTGTGAGAAAGAGCATTGTGGCTCGCGGGCCCATTCAAAAGGGCGATGTGTTGAACGAGGGAAACCTGACGGTGAAAAGGCCGGGGCTTGGGATCAGTCCCGATCGCTGGAGGGAAGTCGTCGGAAAAAAGGCTCAACGGAATTTTACAAAGGATGATTTCATTTCTCTATGAAAAAGAAAATTTGTGTTGTGACAGGGACCCGGGCGGAGTACGGAATACTGAAACCGCTGCTCGATGAGATCTCGCGCGATCGCAAGCTCCTTCTGCAGCTTGTCGTGACGGGGACTCATCTGTCACCGGAGTTCGGCCTGACTTATCGGGAAATTGAAGCCGACGGCTATAAGATCGATGAGAAGGTCGAGATTATTTTGAGTTCCGACAGTTGCGTTGGCATTGCGAAAGCCATGGCTCTTGCGCTCAGCGGTTGCGCTGAGAGCTATGAGAGGCTTCGCCCGGACGTGGTGGTAGGCCTTGGGGACCGCTTTGAGTTGTTGAGCGCGGCGGCGGCGGCATTGGTCTGCCGCATTCCCTTCGCCCATATCGGAGGCGGCGAAATCACGGAAGGGGTTTATGATGACGCTTTCCGTCATGCGATTACGAAAATGAGCTGTCTTCACTTTGCATCCACGGAAACCTACCGCAGACGCATTCTTCAGATGGGGGAAGCTCCGGGTGCGGTTTTCAATGTCGGAGAAATAGGATTGGAAGGGATACGGAAAGCGGATTTTTTGCCGAAGGCCGACCTGGAAAAAAAGCTGGCATTCCGGTTCAAAGAAAAAAACCTGCTTGTGACTTTTCACCCTTTGACCCTTGAACGAGGTGTGTCCAAAGCACATTTCGAGAGCCTTCTTCGGGCTTTGGACGCGAACCCGGAAGTCGGGATCATCTTCACTCATGCCAATGCGGACAGCGAAGGAAGGGGCATCAACCAGAGGATCGAGGCCTATGTCGCGGGGCGCCGGGAAACGGCGGTCGTGCTTCCTTCCTTGGGGCGCAATCAATATCTCTCCGCCATGAGATGCGTGGATGCGGTCGTCGGCAATTCGTCCAGCGGCATCGTGGAAGCGCCGTCGCTGGGCAAGCCCACGGTAAATATTGGGGACCGGCAGAAAGGCAGAATTATGGCGGCGAGCGTCCTAGAATGCGCGCCTGAGTTTTCCTCGATTCGCCGGGGATTGGCCAAAGCGCTTTCGGTTCGATTTTCCGATTTCTGCCGTCATGTCAAGAACCCCTACGAATGCCGCGGTGCATCGCGACGGATTGCCGGCCTATTGAAAAAGTGCCTCCGGAGGGGGATCGATTTGAGAAAGTCTTTTCATGATTTGGGAGGATGGAGATGAAACCCTTGACCGCCCAAAAGGTCATGATCGATTCCGAACTTGTTCCGGTGAGCGACTGGAGAAGCTCCCTGGCGTCCCCCAAGACCCCGATCCGTAAAGCCTTGGAGATCGTCGATGCCAGCGCCTGTCAGATTGTGTTGGTGGCGGATGAAAAAGGCTGCCTCGTGGGAACGATGACAGACGGGGACGCCCGGCGGGGGATTTTGCGGGGCGTATCGCTCGAAGAGTCCGTCGAGTGCGTCATGCAAACGATGCCGGTTTCCGCGACCTGTCAGAGCTCTCCGGAGGAGAGATTGTCGAAGGTGGACCCAAAGCACATTCGGCAGCTTCCGATCTTGGATCTTGAAGGCCGCATCGTGGGATTGGAAGCTTTCCGCGCATCCCGGGAATCGTCGATCAAGGAAAATTGGGTTGTGCTCATGGCGGGAGGCGTTGGGCGGCGCCTTATGCCGCTGACCGAGGAGTGTCCCAAGCCGCTTCTTAAAGTGGGAACGAAGCCCATCCTGGAAACCATTCTCGAGAATTTTGCGGCCTACGGCTTTCGGAAGTTTTTTTTCGCGGTTTGCTACAAAGATGAAATGCTCAAGGAATATTTCTCAGACGGCTCGAAGTGGGGAGTGGATATCCAATATTTGAGGGAAGATTCGGGGCTTGGGACTGCGGGGGCGTTGAGTCTGCTCAAACGTCGGCCGAAAGCGCCGCTCATCCTCATGAACGGAGATCTGCTCACGAAAGTCAACTTCAGCCAGCTCCTGGATTTTCATTACGAACAGAAAGCCGATGTGACCCTGTGTATCCGGGAATACGATTTTCAAGTGCCTTACGGCGTGGTCAAGCTCCACGATCAAAGAATCCTCAAGCTCGATGAAAAACCCATTCAGCGTTTTTTTGTCAATGCCGGGATTTACGTTCTGGAGCCCTCTGTTTTGAAGCACATTCCCGCGGATGAGACGTTTGATATGCCGCAGCTATTGGACAAGTTGTTTGGCCTGCGACTGCATGTGGCCGCGTTCCCGATCCGGGAATATTGGCTGGATATCGGCCGGATGGATGATCTGGAGAAAGCCAACGTCGATTTCTTCAGGATTTTCAAATGAAGGCCCTTGTCATCGGCTACGGCTCCATCGGCTCAAGGCATACCCGTATTTTAAAAGGGCTGGGATGCCCGACGGCGGTCTTGTCCAGACGGAAAATCGATGTGAGGCCCAGCTATCGGTCCCTGGAAGAGGCGCTCGCAAAGGAATCTCCGGACTATGTGGTGATTGCGACATCCACGGGCGAACATTTTGCCAGCTTGACGGGATTGAAAAGGGCCGGCTATCGGGGATACGTCCTCGTCGAGAAGCCGTTATTTGCATCCGAAGAAACCTTTTCTTGTTCGGGGTTCCGGGGCGTCTTCGTGGCTTATGACTTGAGGTTCTATCCTTTGCTGATTCAGCTCAGGAAGGCCTTGCAAAGTGAACAGGTCCTCAGTGTCCAATGCTATGTCGGCCAATACCTCCCCGAGTGGCGCCCATCGACGGATTACCGGAAAAGTTATTCCGCTTCGAAGGCCAGGGGGGGCGGGGTCCTTCGGGATTTGAGCCATGAGTTGGATTATCTGACCTGGATTTTTGGGCCCTGGCGGCGCTTGGCGGCTCTCGGAGGACATGTCAGCCACCTCGAAATCGATTCGGACGATCAGTATTGCGTCCTTTTATCGACGCAGCGGTGCCCGGCCGTGACCGTCCAGCTCAACTACCTTGACCGGACATGCCGTCGCGAGTTATGGGTGAATACGCAGAGGCATACTTTCCGGGTGGATCTGATTCACGGGATATTTCAAAAGGATAAGGAGGGGCCGAAGCAAACGTCCTTCGACGGTGATTGGACCTACCGTTTGGAGCATGAAGCGGTGATCAAGCACGGGGGCCGTGGGCTGTGCACCTTTGATGAAGGCAAGCAATTGGTGAGCATGATGAGCGCGATTGAGACGGCGGCCCGCAAGAAGACATGGAAGGTCAACCCGCGAAGGGGGGAGGTGCGTCGATGAAACGGCTTTGTACCATTTGTGCCCGGGGGGGCTCCAAAGGAATCAAAAATAAAAATTTGAGGATCCTCTGCGGAAAGCCTCTGATCGCTCATAGCCTTTTGCAGGCGAAACGATCGGGCTTGTTTGACGCAATCGCGGTGAGCAGTGATGCTCAGCCGATTCTGTCTGCGGCAGAGAAATGGGGCGCCGATTATTGCATCCGGCGTCCCCGGACCCTGGCGACGGACCGGGCCCCCAAGCTGCCTGCGATCCAGCATTGCGCGCGCGAGGCCGAAGCCTTGAGCGGTTTACGTTTTGATACCTTTGTGGATTTGGATGCGACGGCCCCTTTGAGAATCCCTCAAGACCTCCGGGAGTCTGTCCGGCTTTTGGAGACCTCGGGCGCTTCAAACCTTGTGACTGCGATGGCGGCTAGAAAATCGCCGTATTTTAATATGCTCGAGATCAATGCCCATGGCTTTGTCCGGCTTTGCAAGAAGACGCCCGCCCTTGTGGTCCGGCGTCAGGATGCGCCCGAATGCTTTGATATGAACGCTTCGATTTATATCTGGAGACGCAGCAGTTTTTTCAGGAGCCGGGATGTCTTGCTCAAAAAGACCCTTCTCTATGTCATGCCCGAGGACAGATCCATTGACATCGACACGGAGCTTGATTTCAAATTTGTCGAATTTTATGCGACCCAAAGGGGGATTTTATGAGTCAGGTCCGTTTTAAAGAACTATTCGATCTCAAAGGTAAAACGGCTGTTGTGACGGGCGGGGCCGGAATTTTAGGCCGGCAGTTCTGCCGCGGTTTGGCCGAGTTCGGCGCCGATGTGGCTGTGATCGATCTCAATGAGAGTGCCGCTAAGGAGCTGGCGGGTGAATTGTGCCGGGACTATCACGTCCGCTCGGAGGGGGTTGCCTGTGATCTGACTTCACCGGACTCCGTGGACGCGATGGTGAAGAAAGTCACGAGGACTTTCGGCGGCATCCACATCCTGCACAGCAATGCCACCAAATCGGTCGACCAGGATGCCTACCTCGACCGGTACGAGGATTACTCCCTGGAGTCATGGCAGCAAATGCTTTCGGTCGACTTGAACGGCATGTTTCTGGTGACACAAGGTGTCGGCAAACAGATGATTTTGCAGGGGACCGGAGGCAGCATGATCCAAACGGCATCGATTTACGGGATTATGTCTCCGGACCAGCGTATTTATGAAGGCTCTTTTTATAACAACCGGCCGATAAGTTCGCCGGCGGTGTACACGGCGGCCAAAGGAGGTGTGGTGGCCTTGACGCGCTACCTCGCGACTTATTGGGCGCCGAAAGGAATCCGGGTCAACAGTATCACTCCGGGAGGCGTCGAGAGCGGTCAGAACGAAGAATTCAAAAAGCGATATTCCAATCGCATTCCTATGGGCCGGATGGCGCGCTCCCACGAAATGGTCAGCGCCGTGATCTATTTGGCTTCCGATGCGTCAAGCTACGTGACGGGGCAAAATATCATCATCGACGGGGGACTGAACGCCTGGTAACTCCGGAGTTTAAATGAATACGGTTGTGATCTCCAACCTGTCTCAACTTGACCGCTTTTTGGCCGAAGGTTTTCAGCCGGGGGATTTCGCCGTCTATTGCGACAATTTGACTTTGGCTCCGGCACTCAAAAATCGAGGGATCCGCTTTTCAGAGCTTGGCGAATTAGTCCTTCACGACGATTGGGAAAAGGTCAATGCCTGGGGATGCGGGGCTGCGGCCGCTTGGGTGAAGTCCGCCAAACAGCATCCGATCCATTACGATTTTCCTTCCGTGTTGTACTTGATCGTCTCGCATATTCTGGTTCACATGGTCAAAAATTTACTCTACGCCCGGTGGTTGATCCGAACCGTCGGCCCCGAGCGGGTGGTGGTTTTCGAGGATAAACCCCAAAAAGTCTACCCCCAGTTCTCCGGCAATTTTTTTCTGAACTATTTTATCGCGTGGGTTGCGAAGGAACAGGGGATCCCGTGTCAAAGGATCGGGGAACGCGATGGTGCGGGAAGATCCGCTTCGAGTTCCTATGCGCCGTCCTTTTTGGAGCGCGGGCGCATTTTTATCAGAAGTTTTTTCCAGGACACCAACGCCCTGTTTTTTGCGGGAAAACGAGCGGGCGGAATTTGGGCTTATGGCTCTCTCCATCATCTCGGGCCGGTGATTCTCGAGCTCAGGGCAAGAAAAATCCCCGTTTTTCTTTATGACCGTGAATTTAATTTCGGGCAGTTCTTTTTTGCGCTTCGAAACGGGATCTCTTATGTGACGCCCCCTGTCAAAGCGAAGACGTCCGCGTCGGAGCGCGCCCGTTTCGTCGAGACGCATCGGGATGCGATTCTCGAATCGTTTGATTGTGTTGCGCGCAGTGGCGTCTTTCATTTTGAGGGATTCGATGTGGCCCCATTGTTCCGAGAGCATGTGTTGGGGACTTTGAGCGAATATCTGGACCGTCTTGCGGAATCGGAAGCGCAATATCTGACCGTCGTCCGGACCTTTCGGGTTCGAGGCTTGTTGATCGAGGAAGATTACGCCCATCGGGGAGGTTTCCTCGCCGCTTTTTTGAGGCGGTTGCGTATCCCGGTTTTTTGTGTCGCGCATGCGGCGACGGCTTCGGATTTCGAGGTTCCCCGGAAGTGGTGCTGCGTCGGCCAGTCCACGACTTTCGTCCATTCGGGGTTTGATCGCGATGTCCATATCGCCCGCGGATGGGATCCCGGCCGTTTTGTTTTGAGTGGTGTCCCAAGATACGATGCCCTTCTCCGGAAGCGCCGTCCCAGTGCCCGAAAGCCTTCACGACCCTTGAGGCTTCTTTTTTGCGCAAATCGCTATGTTTTTGACTATGAAAATCCTGATCGTTACGGTTATTTGGGGCACATGTATTATGCCATGTCCGAAGTCGTCAAGCCCACCGCCGAGATTTTTTTCGAAACTCTGAAAAAGATGGGCGGCATGAAGGTGATCTTAAAGCCCCATGGGACCGAAGGCCTTGAGCAATGGGGGCGCTTTGTGGCGAGTTTCGGGCTGCAGGAAGTGATTAGAATTATCCGGGCTCGGGTGAGTATCGACCGTTTTTTTGAGTCGAGTGACGCCATGATCGTTTCTTATTGGTCGACGGCCATGATTGAAGCCGCCATTTACGGTCTGCCGATCATTGTCATGGATTTCAAGAAACTCAGGCGTCCGTCCGTCGACCATTTCGCCAAGGCAGGTTTTTGCCGGATCGTCCAGGACGCCGACGAACTGCGCAGTGCCCTTTTTGAGTTGAGTCAGCGGAGATCCGATGGGTCAAAACGGATCCCGGATGCCGCATCCCAAGCCTATTATGTGGGACACAAGGATGGAAAAGGCGCCAGCCGCGTCGCCGATCATATTCGGACGGAGTTTAACCTCGGCCAAGGGAGTGAGCATGTCTAGAAAAGACGATATCATCAGTGATGCAAGCCTTTATTCGATGATGTCCGTCCTGACACAGATCATTACGTTAGTTGCCGGAATCCTGACGAGGCGGTTTCTGGGGCCCGTGCAGACCGGGATTTGGTCGCTCCTGCAGATTATCCTCGTTTACTCGGCCTATGTGCCGTTGGGGGTGACTGAAGCGACGTCCCGCGAGATCCCGTTTTACCACGGGAAGGGGGACTATGCGAAGGCCGATGAAATAAAAAATGTCATCTATAGCTTTTCGACGGTGATGTCGGCTCTCGTGGCCATCGGCTGCGTCGTTTATGCGCTCTTCATGCACGGGAGCCTTCGCCCCGAACTCTTTTACGGCCTCCTCATGATGGGCGTCCTGGTCATGCTGCAGCGCTCCAGCAATCTCCACATCTCCTTCCTTCGGGGTTACAAGCTTTTCTCCATCGCGGCCGTTCAAATGGTTTTGTCGGCGATCGTCAACGCCTTGCTGGTCGTTTTTTTTACCATGCGGTTCAAGGTCTACGGGTTCATGGTGGCGATGGCGCTGAGTTTCGTCTTCAACGTGGCCTACATTCATTTCCGCCACCGGTTTTCATTCCGCTGGAACTTCGATTTCCGGAGGATCTGGGATCTGATTCAGTACGGTTTTCCGCTGATCCTCGTGTCGCTATTGAGCACGATTTTCCTGACGATCGACAAGCTGATGATCGCCAAAATCCTCGGCGTCGAGGCGCTCGGCCTGTACAGTGTCGCTCTTTTGGCTTACACTTATCTCCACAACCTGCCCAATTCCATCGGGATTGTCCTGATTCCCAATTTTCACCAGAAGTTCGGCGAAACCCAGAATGCCGAGGGTCTCAAAGGCTATCTCGAGAAGTCGACGCAAGTCTTCGAAGTGATCATGCCTTTGCTCATTGCCACGGGGTGGTTTTTCATCCCTTATTTTGCACGGCTCGTTCTACCGGACTTCGAGGGCAGCATCCCGCCGATGAAGTACCTGATCACGAGCGTTTTCTGGGTCGCGCTGATCCACCCTTACAGCTATTTTCTCGTCGTGATCCGCAAACAGGTGCTGCTTCTTCCCATCATCGGCGGGGCCTGCGCGCTTGCTTTTTTGGCCAACCTCTTTTCGCTGACTCACGGGTTCGGCATTTTGGGGGTTGGGATCGCGACCACCTTCGTCTATTTCTGCAATTTTACCGCCACCTATTTTCTCGCGTGCCGGTGGCTCTACCCGGCGGGCGTGACCTGGCGCCGCTACGTCCTTCTGCTTTTTAAGTACGGCCTGATGGTGGGTGCCCTGCTCCTGCTGAATGCACTGTTTCGGGGCTCGGAGTATTCTTGGGCGAGTTCCCTGGCTCAGTGGGTCATATTTCTCCTCGTCTACGCGCCCTTTTTATTCAAGCTGAACCGGGATTTGAATATCTTTGCGACGTTAAAAAAGAAATATTTCAACCGGTTCAAAGTGCAGGAGCCCATGGTGGAGGATGAATAAGAAACAGGAATGGTCTCTTCAAATTCTCCTTGCCGCGGGCGCGGCGGTGAGCCTCTTTCTTTTCCTGACGAATGCGATCCCGCTGATCCAGTGGGGATGGATCGGCGAGATGGCCAAAAAGAGCCGGTATGTCCGGCCGATGCAGATATCCGTCGCGATATTTTTTACGATTCTCCTCGCCGTGAACCTTTGGGCGCCGGCTCTCTACGCGCGGCTGTATCCGGTTCGTGCGCTCAGGCGTCTGATGCGCTTACGGCTGCGCTACCTTCTCGCCGGGATGGGGATCGCCTACGCGTTGACTTTCATCGCGGTCGGTTTTGCGCGGCATGAGGCCCTTGAGACGCGAGCCTTCGACCTTGGAATCTTCGCTCAAGCGGTCTGGAATACCCTGCAGGGGGATTTTCTCCACTGCTCGCTAAAAAATGACATCTGCCTTCTGGGGGACCATTTCAGCCCCCTGGTGGCGGCGCTTGCTCCGCTCTATGCCTTGTGGCAGGACCCAAGAATGCTTTTGATTGTTCAGGCCTGTGCCGGGGCCGCGTGCATCGTTCCCATCGCCTGGGTGGCCCGAGAGCAGCTGAAGGAACGCGGATGGATCCTGGCTTTCGCCGTGGCCTTCTGCCTGTTTTGGCCTGCCAAAAGCGTGCTCCACGAGGACTTTCACCCGGAGGTCCTCGTCGAGCCCCTGCTTTTGCTTGCGTTTATCCTTCTCGAAAAAAAGCGGCTCGGCTGGTTTCTTGCCTGCCTGCTTGCGGCCGTCTCGGCGAAAGAAAATATCTGGGGCATCGCCTTCATGTTTGGCGTGTACGCCTTTGTCTGGAAGCGCCTGAGGGGTTTGGGTGCGGGCCTGATGGCGGTTTCGGCCGGGATGTTCCTCGTCTCGGTGAATGTCCTGATCCCTTTTTTCGGGGATGGGAGCTATCTGTACCGCGGCAGTTACGCGGGACTGCTGCAAAACCCCGCAGGGGGAATCGTTCGGAGTCTTGTGAATCCCGAATCCCTGCATTACATCTCGAAATTGTTCGGGCCCCTTCTCTTCACGTCCTTTTTCCACCCTCCGACCCTTGTCTTGACGTTTCCGGTCCTGTTTCAGAACCTTCTGTCACTGAACCCCGCGATGCGCTCTACCAATTATCATTACACTGCGGGTCTGACGCCATTTTTGTTCGTCTCCTCGGTGTATGGGTTGAAAGCTCTTTTGTCCCGGAAGATTCTGCCTGGGCGCACGGGGACGTGGGTGATCCTGGTGTTTCTTGCGGTCGGCGTTTTGAATTCCGGGGCGTCCGAATATTTTTATATCTGGAAGAGCCGGAAACACATGACGCCTCATTCGCGGGCCGTGATCGAAAAGCTTCGGGCCGTTGCGCCGGGCGCTTCGGTCCTGACTCACAATAACTTCGTTCCCCAGCTTGTGAACCGCAAACGCATTTACCAGTTCGAATACATTCCGTCTCCGACCAAAGCCGAGCAGGCCCGGAATCTCGGCGTCGATTTCGTGATTTTCGACGCGGCCTTTTGGGAGCCGGGCACGGCGCCGGTTGAAACGGCCGCAAATGAATTGATAAAATACGGATATGCGTTAGAGTATACGCAAGACGGTTTCTCCATCTACCGAAAGGCCGGAAATATCCGATGAGAAGAAAAAAAATCCTCGTGGTGTTCGGAACGAGGCCCGAGGCGCTCAAGCTTGCGCCCGTGATCCGCGTTCTGGAACGTTGCAAAAGTTTCATGACCCGGACCTGTCTGACCGGCCAGCACCGTGAAATGGTCGATCAGGTTCTGCGTCTTTTCCGTCTCAGGACCGATTATGATCTCAACCTGATGCAAAAGGACCAGACTTTGAGTAGCCTGACCGCGCGGCTGTTCCCGAAGATGGACGAGGTGCTTCAGTCGGCAAAACCGGACCTGATTCTCGTGCAGGGCGACACAACGACGAGCTTTGCGGTCGCCCTGAAGGCGTTTTATTCGAAAATCCCGGTCGGACATGTCGAAGCCGGCCTTCGCACGTTCGACAAATATCAGCCCTTTCCCGAGGAGATCAACCGCGTACTGATTTCCCGCCTCGCCGATTATCATTTTGCACCCACGAGGAAGGCTTGCGAGAACCTGGCTGCCGAGGGGGTGCCTCGAGAGCGCATTTATAGGACGGGAAATACGGTGGTGGATGCGCTCGACATGATTCGCCCCGGGCTTGCCCGACAGACGCTGCCTGTGCTTCGGCGCATTCGGCCCGGGAACAAAGTGATCTTGATGACGGCCCACCGGCGGGAAAGTTTCGGGGAACCGATGGTCCGGATATGCCGGGCCGTGAAGGAAGTGCTGGCCCGTTCGCCCGGCGTTGAGGTCATTTATCCGGTCCATTTGAATCCCAATGTCCAGGCCGTGGTGCGCCGGGAACTCGGAGGGGTCGAAAGAGTTCACCTGACGGAGCCGGTTTCCTACCGCGACATCCTCATTCTGATGGAGCGCTGCGACTTTGTCCTGACGGATTCGGGAGGCATTCAGGAGGAGGCCCCGTCGTTCGGAAAGCCGGTGCTTGTGATGCGCGAGGTCTCGGAGCGTAACGAGGGGGTCGAGATGGGGGTCGCAAAAATTGTCGGAACGGACCGCGCCGGGATTGTCCGGGAATCCCTTCGGCTGCTAACGGATTCGCGGGCCTACCGGCGGATGGTCGGCAAAAAAAATCCCTATGGCGACGGCAAGGCCTCTCAAAGAATCGTGGCGATTTTGAGGAAGGAGAAGTTCGGATGACCCGTCTTCCCCGAGTCGCTTTTTACGTGTATCCGACGGCGTTTCAGAATCCGGGAGGCGGAGAAGTCCAGCTTCTCAAGACGAAGGAGTATCTCGAGCGCCTGGGTGTTCCGGTGAAGCTTTTCGACCCGTGGCATGACCGGCTTCTGGATTTTGATCTTCTCCATACGTTCGGCTCGGTCAAGGACGCGCTGCCCATGATGGAAGAGGCACGCCGTGCCGGGATCAAGAATGTCTTGTCGACCATTTGCTGGTATAGCTGGAAATCGGCGTGGGGGACTTATCCGGATTTGCGGACGCGCGCCGTTCAGATGGTGCGGCACGCGGCCAAGGTCTGGGCGCCTTTTTTACCCTCCGAGCGCCGGAGGATGATGGAGATTTCTGACCTGCTTTTACCGAACTCCCTGAGCGAAGCGGAGCAATTGACTCGTTTTTTTTGCGTTCCTCGAAACAAGGTGCGGGTGATCCCCAATGCGGTCGATCCGGTTTTTGAGGGGGTGAAGCCGGACCTTTTCCGGAATCAGTACGGACTGGAGCACTTCATCCTCGTGGTCGGGCGCATCGAGCCGCGCAAGAACCAGCTGGGCGTGATCCGCGCGCTCAAAGGCGTCGACGCCGACGTCGTCGTCATCGGCGATTCTGTTTCCAGGTACCGGGATTATGAGGCGCAATGCCGCAAGGAAGCGGGTGAGAAAGTTCATTTCTTGGGCTACCTTCCGCATGATTCCGAGCTCTTGCGGTCGGCGTATGCGGCCTGCGATACTTTCCTTTTGGCGACTTGGCTCGAAACGCCCGGCCTGGCGGCCCTCGAGGCGGGCTTAGCGGGGGCCAAAGTCGTCGTGACCCGCGAGGGCGCTACGGAAGAATATTTCGGCCCTCACGCGGCTTATGTTTCACCGGACCGTCCCCGTGAAATCCGGGACACGGTGATGTCCGTTTTTCGCAAGGCCCCGGGCCCGGGCCTTCGGGAGCATATCCGGCAGAACTATCTGTGGCCCGCGGCGGCAGGGAAGCTTCTGACGGCCTACCAATCTCTTATGGGGCCGGCATGAGTAAAAAATTCGAGAGCGAACAGGAATTTCACAACCGTTGGGCGGAAAATATCCCCCTCGAGGATTTGCGGGTCCGCGAATCTTTCGAATCTCCGACGGCCCTGGAAAACCGGTTCGCTTTGGAGCGGATGGGAGACCTGCGGGGCAAAAGGATTCTCGATCTCGGGTGCGGCGCTGGGGAAACCGCCGTCTATTTTTCCCTGGCGGGCGCGGAAGTCACCGGGTGTGATATTTCGGAGCGGTCGCTTGAAGTGGGAGAAGCCCTTGCCGGAAAATTCGGGACTAAAGTGCGGTGGGTTCACGGGAGCGCCAGCAGCCTTGCGGCCCGCGATTCGTCCTTTGACCTTGTTTATGCCAACGGGGTGCTCCATCATGTGCGACTCTCGGCGGCGCTCAAAGAGGTCCGGCGGGTCCTCGCGCCCGGGGGAACGGCCGTGTTCATCGAGCCTTTGGCCTACAACCCCGTCATCAACGTTTACCGGAAAATGGCCGCCGGAGTCCGAAGTGAATTCGAGCAGCCGCTTCGCAGGGCCCAGATCGAGAAGATCCGCACTTTTTTCCCGTCGTTCGAGCGCCGGGAGTTCTGGCTGTTCAGCCTCCTGATTTTTCTCCATTTCTTTTTTGTCAGGCGTTGGCATCCGTCGAAGGTTCGCTATTGGAAGAAAGTGATCGACGAAGGCCAAGCCTACCGCGGGATGATTGGTTTTCTTGAGAAGCTCGACCGCGGCCTGCTGCGGATTTTTCCGTTTTTGGGGTGGTGGTGCTGGAATACCGTCATTGTGGTTCAAAAATAAGTCCAAGTCAAAGGACGTGCCATGACTTTTCTGCGTTACTTGACCGAATATACGAAGGTGAATCCGTTATTCACTTACGCGCTGCTTCTTTTCGCGCTGCTATCGTCAGTCAAGTACCTGCCCTTTTTCAGGCAGGTCCGGATTTCCCCCCGATGGCTTTTGTGCCTTATCCTTTTGACGGGGCTTGCGCTCAGAGTCGGCTGGCTCTGGGGCTCTGCTTATGAACCCGTCATGCACGGGCTTGCGGCGAACCCGACCGAAAACGATCTCATGCAAATGCACGCGGTTGGGCTGACCCAGGGGAAGTGGTTTTTGAACCCCGACGGAACGGCCTCGGGAAGGCGGCCGATCGGCTATCCGATGCTCCTCGGAGCGTGCTATCAGGTTTTCGGGGTTGACGTTCGAGTCGTTTGGGTCCTGCATCTGGTCCTGTTTGCGGTGACGGCGCTCCTTGTTTACCGGATCGGCAAAGAAATTTTCGGGAGAGGCCCGGGCCTTGTGGCCGCGTTCTTTTATTCGATCTATCCGGTTTCGGTGTATAGCGTGAAGCTGATCACCGACGAGCACCTGTTTCTCCCCGTATGGTTCGCCGGCCTGGCCCTCTTGCTTTACGAGTGCCGGACGAAAGTCCGTCCGTGGAGCTGGTTGGTGTACGGCGTTTTGTTCGGGTATGCGGCGATGATCCGGACCCATGTGATTTTCATGCCGCTTGTGATGGCGTTGACGTATGCTCTCAAGAGATTTTCTTGGCGGGTCGTTCTCGGGACTTCGTTTTTGACCCTCTTCGTCATGCAGGCGGTGAATGTGCCCTGGGTGATACGAAATTATAGGGCCTGGGGGGTTCCGGTGGTGTATACGGCGACTTCCTGTTTTATTTTTGCGCAGTTACACACAGGGGTGACGCCCGAAGGCGGCACGATGCTGCCCAAGAAGGGGGAGCCCGACTACTCCGAAGAACTGGAGAACGCCCCCAACGAAGGAGTGGCCCATGCCATTTGCTCGCGGCAGATGAAGCGCTGGATCGTGGCGCATCCGGCCGAGTTTTTGGACCTCGGAATTTCACGGGTGCTTCTCTTCATGCACTGGAACCGGTGGGGCGGGGTTTGGCCGCTCTTTTATCAGTTCGATCAGGGAGGACCAGGCGCAGCGAGCCTTCAGGGCGGCGCGCGCAAGGCACTGGAAGAAATCGCTTACGAAGCGTATTATTTTCTTCTCCACAGCTTCCTTGTTGCCCTTTTGTTTCTGTGGCTGCGCAGAAAGGCCCTGCTTGCGGCAACGAAAACCGGTTTGGCCGTCCTCGGATTTTGCTTTTTCTTTTATCTGTGCGAGCATATGATCATTTACCCTGACCGGAAATACCGGTTTCCTCTGGAGCCCTTGATGATGATTGTTGCGGCCTACGGGCTCGAAAAGCTCATACGGGGATGGCGATGGGAGGCGGTAGGGGCTAAGGGGCTCGCGGTGTTTCGGTGGATTCATGGGGTGATGGGCTCGAAAGCTCCCCGGACGGAGGACGTGAAATGAACTCTTTTTTGCTGAGCCTGGTGGTGCCGGTTTTTAACGAAGAAAAGGTCCTTCCCGAATTTTTTGACCGGACGGCCTCGGCCTTGTCAGCTTTCGACTATGAGGTGATTTTCGTGGACGACGGAAGCCGCGACGATTCCTGGCCGGTTCTCGAGAGGATGATGAAGAAATCCTCCCGGGTCCGGGCCGTACGCCTCTCGAGGAATTTCGGCCATCAGGCGGCGATTACCGCCGGCCTCGAGCATGCCGCGGGGGACGCAGTCGTGGTGATGGACGCTGATTTGCAGGATCCTCCGGAAGTGATTCCTGCGATGGTGGCGCGGTGGCAGGAAGGCTACGACGTCGTGTACGGCACCCGCGCCGAGAGGCGGGGAGAGAGCTGGTTCAAGAAGGTGACGGCCGGGATTTTTTACCGGTTTTTGCGGCGCGCGAGCCCTGTCGACCTGCCGCGCGAAGCCGGGGATTTCCGGCTCATGTCCCGTGCCGTGGTGAATTCCATCAACAGCCTTCCGGAGCGAATACGCTACATGCGCGGTCTTACGAGCTGGGTGGGATTCCGCCAGGTGGGACTGCCTTACACGCGGGACCCGCGCTTTGCGGGCGAAACCAAGTACCCGCTCGGTAAAATGCTGAGGTTTGCCTGGGACGGCATCACCTCGTTTACGAGGTTGCCCCTTCAACTTGCCATTTATTTGGGGCTGATGGCGACCGGTCTTTCCCTTCTCTATGCCTTCCATTCCCTCTATGTCTGTTTCGTCACGAAAACGGCGGTGAAGGGATGGACTTCCCTGATTATCGCGATCGTGTTTTTGGGCGGGGTTCAACTGCTCATGATCGGCATCATCGGCGAATACATCGGGCGGATTTACGAAGAAGTGAAGCACCGCCCCCTTTATCTGGTTCGCCAGCGATTGGGGTTCCCTCCGTCTGAAGGCATCAAAAAAGAGAAACCTTAAAGGCCCGGGGCCCGCCATGGAATGCCGAATCATCGTTCTGAATTATAACGGCGCCGAGTTGCTGCCTAAATGCCTGCCGAGTGTGGCGGAGGCTGCCGCTTGCGCCCGTTATCCCACGCGACTGACGGTCCTGGACAATTTGAGTCAGGACGACGGCTTAACCTATGTACGTGAAAATTTCCCGAAGGTCGATATTGCGGTGGCGTCCGCGAACCGGTGCCTGTGTTCCTACAATGATTATCTTCGGACGGTTTCGGAACCCGTCGTGATTTTGCTCAATAACGACATCCGGGTCGAGAAAAATTTCGTGGATCCGCTGGTGGAACCCTTCACGCGGGATTCTCAGGGTTTCCTGGTCGCGCCGTGCGTCAGGAGCTTTGACGGGGCAACCGTCGAGGCGGGCCGCTCCTATGCGGGAGTGAAGTTCGGCATGTTTTGGTGCGATGCGCGGCCCTCGGGATACGAAAGCGAGTTTGCGAAGCCCTCGGAGACCTATTCGTCGGGTTTCGGAGGCGTCGACCGACGGAAGTTCCTGGACCTTGGAGGCTATGACGAGCGGTATTTGCCCGGGATCATGGAAGACGTTGACCTTTGCACACGTGCCCGCAGGGCTGGCTACCATCTCTATTACGAGCCCCGAAGCGTGGTGTATCACATGGGGCAGGCAAGCTTCAAGAAGCGGTTCGGAAGCCGCGGGATCGCTGTCATGGCTCACCGGAATAATTTTCTTTTTATGTGGAAGAACTTCAGGAGCCCCTGGTTTTGGGCCGCGCATCTTTTCTTTTTGCCGCTGAGGCTCGTGTTTTCGATCGTGCGCGGAAACCGTGCCTTTGTAAAAGGATTTTTTCAAGCGCTCAGATTTCGGGGGCGTCATGAAAAATAATTCAGTTTCGGCGGTTGTGATCACCCTGAATGAAGAGAGAAACATCGAGGACTGCCTAGCGAGCGTCGAGTGGGCCGACGAGATCGTGGTGGTCGACGGGGGCAGTACGGACCGGACTGTCGAAATCGCAAGGAATGCAAAGGCAACCGTTTATCAAATTCCCTTTACAGATTTTTCAACGCAAAAGAACGCTGCGCTTGCTAAGTGCACTGGAGACTGGATTCTTCTGATTGATGCGGATGAGCGGGTGACAGGGGACCTGGCACGGGAGATCCTGCAGTTGACTCAATCGCATCCTTCGGCGGATACGGCCTATGCGGTCAGGCGTCGGACCTGGTTTTTCGGCGCCCGACTGCGCTATAGCGGAACGCAGGAGGATGCCCCGATCCGGCTTTTCCCACGGGAAAAAGTCCGCTATGTACAGCCGGTGCACGAGGAAATCGTGACGGATCTTCGGGTGCGGACGCTGGAGCACGCGATGGATCATTACAGCACCCGGGATCTCGAACACTACCGCCGTAAACTCGGGCAATACGTAGCCCTCGAAATCCAGTTCATGCGCGCCGCAGGGCGGAGGGTCAGGTTTTATGATTGCCTTCTGCGCCCCCCGGCCAAGTTTGTCGATCTCTATTTCCTGAAGCTTGGGATTTTGGACGGGTGGGCGGGGTTCTTGTTCGCCGTTTTGTCTTCGTGGTATGATTTTAGAAAATTTTGGGGAATGGGCTGCAAGAGGGGAACATGAAACTTGATTTCTTCGGCGTTCATGCGCGTACGATAGGCCTCTATGCGTTGCTGGTCCTGTGGTGCGCGATCGCGTTTTCATTGGCTCTTGCGGAAATCGCGACCGTCGTCGCTCTTTTATTCTGGGTCCTGTGGCGTTTTCGAGAAGGGATCCGCGCACCCCGGATCGACCGGGCCGCGGTCTGGCTGCTGGCCGGTTATGTCCTGCTGTGCCTCCTCTCCCTTTTTTGGACCGAGGCCCCTAAAGAAAGCTATCGGGGGATTTTCAAGGTCCTGAAATATGCGGCGATCTTTTGGATGAGTGCCGAGATTTTCAGGGAGAATAGTGCCCGGAAAAAGTTCCAGACCGTTTTCCTCGTGTTTTACGGGATTTTGATTTTGGACGGATTCATTCAGTATTACGCTGGCCGGGACGTTTTGCGCGGAGTCATCCTTCAGGAAGCAAGCTCGGGAGGGCGTGTCTCCGCGTCCTTTAAAAGCTTCGGGCTTTTAGCCTCCTATTTGGTTTGCACGATCCCTTTTCTGATTGCTTTGGGGTGGGCTTACTACTGCAGTGGCAGGAAGCGGTGGTACGCATGGACGATAGGGTTTATGGCCGCCGCTGCGTGTCTGCTGCTTTTCTGGACGCGTTCACGCGGGGCCTGGCTTGCATTGATTGCGGGGGGAATCTTATGGCTGTTCTGGTCCCGGAAGTGGAAATGGCTCTTGGGGCTTGGCATCCTTCTCGCCGGTCTTTATTTTGTCCTGCCGCGTTCGATGATCATCCACCAAAACGCGGAGGGCCAGGAACAGTCCATTGTCGAGCGCTACTACCTGTGGGACAGGGCTCTGAACGTCATCAAGGCGAAGCCCTGGACGGGAACCGGTATCAACAGTTACGTGAAGGCGCACATCCGTTACGATCAAACAAAGAACTGGCGCGTCCGGGACTATTACGCCCACAACGGTTACTTGCAGGCGGCCGCCGAGACGGGAATCCCGAGCGTAGTGTTCTTGCTGGCGTTTTTAGGGCTGATCTTCTATCGCGGCTTGACGTCGGGAAAACCCGGGGACAAGGACGACGGCCTGCTTTTGCAGCGATCGCTTCTTTTAGGTTTGGCCAATTTCCTGGTTTTGACCGTGGTGGATACCGTTTTCCACAATCCGCAGGCCGTGACCGTGTTCTGGTATTTGCTGGGACTGCAGGCCGCTTACCAGAAAACGGCTCCCAGTTGACGGTTGCGCTCGATATCTGTATGCTGTCCCAAAATATTAGGGGTCTATGAAAATACTCGGGATTTCGGCTTATTACCACGATTCGGCCGCTGCGCTGATCGACAACGGAGACATCGTTGCCGCGGCGCAGGAGGAGCGCTTTACCCGCAAGAAGCACGACCACTCGTTTCCGACCCATGCGATCGAGTTCTGCCTGCGGCAGGCGAAAATCACCGGCCGGGAGCTCGATTACGTCGTGTTCTACGAAAAGACTTTCACAAAATTCGAGCGTCTGCTCGAGACCTATCTGACCTTTGCCCCCGCCGGCTTCCGCTCCTTTGTCATGGCCATGCCGCTTTGGATCAAGGAGAAGCTCTGGATCAAATCCCTTGTCGAGGAGGAAATCGGCTTCAGTGGGAGAATGCTTTTCCCCGAACACCACGAATCCCACGCAGCGGCCGCTTTTTTCCCGTCCCCTTATCCGGAAGCCGCCATTATCACGGCCGACGGTGTCGGGGAGTGGTCCACGGCCAGCTACGGGGTCGGGGAAGGGAACCGGATCAAGATCCTGGCGGATATCCGTTTTCCGCATTCCCTGGGCCTTTTGTATTCGGCCTTTACCTACTATGCGGGCTTCAAGGTCAATTCGGGTGAGTACAAGCTGATGGGGCTGGCGCCGTATGGCGAGCCCAAATACAAGGATCTTATCCTGAAGAATTTGGTCGACGTGAAGGAAGACGGCTCCTTCCGGCTGAACATGGACTACTTCGACTATTGCGCGGGCCTGACGATGACGAGCGCCAGGTTTCACGACCTCTTCGGAGGGCCTCCCCGCAAGAGCGAATCCAAGCTGACCCAGCGCGACATGGACATCGCCAAATCGATTCAGGAC
>JBAYGD010000032.1:0-23840 GCA_041666865.1 Candidatus Omnitrophota bacterium
GAGCGCTTCGATGACGACCGCCACGCCGTGGGGTTTGAGCGCGCTCATCAGGCAGTCGGCGATCTGGCTCGTGAGGCGCTCCTGCACCTGCAGGCGCCGCGCGAAAACATCCACCACCCGCGGAATTTTGCTCAGCCCGATGATTTTCCCGTTGGGGATGTAGGCGACGTGGGCCTTGCCGTAAAAAGGCAGGAGATGGTGCTCGCACAGCGAAAAAACTTCGATGTCCCGGACGATCACCATTTCGTCGTACCGTTCGCTGAAAATCGCGTCGTTCAAGATCTTCCGGATATCTTGCTTGTATCCGTGCGTCAGGAATTTCCAGGCCGCAGCGACTCTCTTGGGCGTTTTGACAAGCCCCTCGCGGGAAGTATCTTCGCCCAAGAGGCCGAGGATTTCCCTCACTTTTTTTTCGATGCCTTTCGTGTTGGGATCGTGACCGGTCACCGGTTCCGCTGCGTTCATTTCACACCGCCTGAGTGGATGGGTACGTTAAGGGCCTGCGCAAGCATTCCCGCCGCTTTCAAAAATGCCAGCGCGGCCGGAGAATCCGGATGGGCCGTGACCACCGGCTCGCCCGAATCCCCGCCGAGGCGTATTTTTGCATCCAGCGGGACTTCGCCAAGATAAGGAATTTTGTACTCGAGGGCCGCTCGCCGGCCTCCGCCGCGCCCGAAAACTTCGCCCGTCATGTTTTCGATCATGCCGAGGACAGGCACTTTGGTTTGTTCGAACATGGCGATCGCCTTGCAAGCGTCCATCAAGGCCACTTCCTGAGGCGTCGTGACGATGACAGCCCCTGAAAGGGAGACATTCTGCACAAGCGACAGCTGGACATCTCCCGTACCGGGCGGCAGGTCAACAATCAAAAAATCCAGCGCCCCCCACTCAACCTGACGAACAAATTGCGACACGATGCCGTGGAGCTTGGGCCCGCGCCAGACCACCGGCTGGCCGGCGGGCACGAGAACCCCCATCGAAATCATCCGAATCCCCTGGGCTTCGATGGGAACAATCCGCTGAGCCTCGTTCAGTCCCGGCCGTTTTCCGGGATCGACCCCAAGCATCAGGGGTACGTTCGGCCCGTAGATGTCGCCATCCATCAATCCGACGGTGAACCCCAGAGAGCGCAGCGCAAGCGACAAATTGACCGCCACCGTCGTTTTGCCGACACCGCCCTTTCCGCTCGCGACCGCAATGACGAAGCGCACGTTCTCGTGGCCATCGGGCCCCGTGGGCTCGAGGCTGTGTGCCCGGGAGGTTTTGAGGAACTCCACCAGGACTTCCTTGATGTCCGCGAGGCCGCGGGTCTTTTCGAGAATCCTGCCCTTCAAATCCTCGCGAATCCCCTCGGCATTCATGGCAAGTTCGAGCTGAATATGGGCGTAACCATCGCGGATCTGAATGTCGCGGACCATGCCGAGCGACACGATGTCCCGTTTGAGTTGGGGATCCTCCACCGTCCGGAGAATATCGAGAAGGGTATGTGTGTCGGTCATGGCTTGATCCATTCTACCAAAGCCGCGATCAAATGGGTAACTTCAGTTTCATGCGTCATACGGCCGAAGCTGAACCTCAGGGAAGATTTTGCTTCTTCCTCCGACGCCCCCATGGCCGTCAAAACATGGGAAGGTTCATTGGATCCGCTCAAACAAGCGGAACCCATGGAGACACAAATATTCTTCTGATCGAGCGCATAAAGCAAAGCCTCGGCATCGATGCCCGTAAAAGTGATAAGACTCGTGTTGGGAAGCCGTTCGCTGCGCCGGCCTTGGACCACAGACCCCGGAATCTTCCGGGTGATTTCGTCCTCGAAGCGGTCCCGGAGCGTCCGGATATCCCGAAGGGCCTGCTCCAGACCCTTTCCGGCCCATTCGCATGCCGCGCCGAACCCCACGATTCCGGCAACGTTTTCCGTGCCGGCACGCCGCCCGCGCTCCTGCGCGCCCCCCCAAAAAAGGGGGTTGAGTTTCGTCTCATGGCGGACATAAAGAGCTCCGACTCCCTTGGGCCCGTAACATTTGTGCGCCGCGAACGAAATGAAATCCGCGCCGCTTCTCGCGACATCCAGGGCCAGCTTCCCCGGAGCTTGGATCGCGTCCACATGGAAAAAACTTCCGCACGCTTTCACCCATTCAGCCCATTCGGCCACAGGGAAAATGACACCCGACTCGTTATTGGCCATCATGAGCGTGACGACCGCCGTCCGGCCGTCAAGGGCACGCCGGAAATCCGGAAGACTCAAGGCGCCGTCACGGTCCACGGGAATCCGGCAAACTTCATAGCCCTCTTTTTCGAGCCGGTCGCAAAGTTTGCGAACGCTCGAATGCTCCACCGTGCTGGTGACGATTTTCTTTCGGCCTTCCGAAGCCTCCAGCGCCGAACGGATGGCCGTGTGATTGCTTTCCGTGCCGCCGCTGGTGAAAACCACCTCGCGGTCGTCAGAGGCGCCGATCAGGCACGCCACCTGCCTGCGGGAAATACCCACCGCACGCTCCGCGGCTTTTCCCATGGCATGCGTACTCGAAGGGTTCCCGAACTGCTCTTTCAAAAACGGCTCCATCGCACGGAATGCTTCCGGAACAAGTGGGGTCGTGGCGTTATAATCGAAGTAATACGGATTCACCGGATCGCCTGGGTCCTTTGGGGGTATTGAGTTGAAATGACAGGGTTATTATAGCAACGTTTCGCGCATGGGCGAATGATTATTCGGCCCCGCGCAACAGCATTAGGCGGCGCGGGTAATCGCCGCCCGGGACGCCTGCTCGCCCAGCACATTGGCCAGCAGGCCGAATAACCCCCGCCGCACGGCCTCGCTGCGGATCTGAGCGTTACGATCCCGGATGGCGAGCCATTCCAGTGTCTTTTGTTTGAGTGCGGCGGCCGCTAGCGCCGCGACATAGATTTCCGCGTGAGCGCCAAGGTTCTCGCTGCCGGAATAAATAATTTTATTTCCATCCGCATAGTTCATGGAGTCGAGCGTGATCGTTTCGCTGTTTTTCGCCGGCCCTTCCCCTGCCCGGACCCACACATCCGGCGCCGCCGTCGCATTCAGGGCATGATCGAGATCCTCGCGATTCGTGATCTGAATCCTTTCCATGATCGCCTCGCCCTCCCACTCTTTTTTCATCTGCATCAAAACAGCCCTCAAATCTCCTTCTCCCCTGAGATCATCGGCAACGATTTGGATCTTGATTTTTTCGTTCAGCCGGAAAGATTCACGGACCATCTGAAGCAGCAGCCGGACTTGCTCCCGGCCGTTCTCCCCGCCCATCACAGCTTGAGGGATTTCATGACGGATGAGAGTCGCCTTCTTCATGGACTGAATCGCATCCGCCAGTTGCCGGGCCGTCAAAATTTCGTCCTCGCTCCACGCAATTGTTTCAATAGCCTCTGCATCCTTTCCGGCCCCCGCAATCCCGTCGGCAAAATTTTCGAGCTCGTCGTCAGGAACGCTCTTGAGGCTCAACCCATACTTTTGCAGGATACCGGCCACCGTACCGACCTCTGTCCCAGCTTGCGCATCCATGGCCGCAAGCTCTTCCACCATGGCGTCGCGGTTCGCCAAAACGCTCTGCCGGTGCCGCGTCATCCATTCGTCCATACGCGTCCGCACCCGCCTTATCATTCCGGCCCTTTGCATTTGAAATGGGCGGTGATCTTGAGTTGAGCGCATTTCGGTACGTCCGCCGTCCTTGCCCTGTGTCTGAGATTCGATTAAAGATTTTGCGTACTCAAAAGAGGACTTAAACGCTTCTACGCTTGGATAATTGCCGTCGGAATCAGAAGAAAATGCCCGAAAAAGCAATGGGGCCAAGGCATCCCGAGGTTGCAATATGCGGACAAGTTCGTCGAGTTGCACCAAGCTCCGGCCAAACAATCGAATGACGTCGGACCAGACATCTCCTAAATAGGCCTTCTTGGTTAGCAACTCAAAGAGAATGACACCTAGCGCAAAAATATCCCTTTGCGGATAAGCCTCTTGAAAGAAATAGATTGCGGGAGCTATATAAAATGGATTCCCGTGCCAGAGCCCTTCAAGAACCGGATTTGAAAAGGGTCCGTCCTTGCCCCGGCTAACGCTCAAAGCAAAGTCGATCAACTTAACGTCCCCGGCCCTATCGATAAGAATGTTGTTGGGCTTTAAGTCCAAATGATAAATCCCTAACCGGTGCAGTTCCTGTACGGCCTCCAAAAGTTTCCCGAAAAGATCGGCGATTTCGGAAAACGACCGGTGACCCTTGAGCCACCGGCTCAAAGTGACCCCCTCGATCCACTCGGTCGCAAGCCACACGTAATCGTCTTTTTGATCAAAACCTAATCCCAAGACGCGAGCCATGTGGGGATAATGTTGAGCTTCCAAATAGTTGAGAATACCGCGCTCGTTTTGAAATGCCGCAATAAACGTCATGTTATCCGTCCCGTTCGGATGATTAAACGGCACCACGCGAACCGCCACCCGGTCCTTGCCATCCAGGGACACCGCTAAAAAAACGAAAGATTCAACTTCCCCTTGATCAGCCGTCGCACTGCGGTTATTCAGCAGCTCGGAGCCCAGAAGGTACTCCTTGCCGCCAATCATGAGCGTTTTTTTGAAGAAAAAGGACGCCTCCGATGCTCTTGTTGCTGTGCGCGTTTCATTGCGGGTTTTGCGGTACTCGCGAATCACTTCGTCCATCACCCGTTCGACATCCGGCGGATAGGCCGTGCCGTCGGCTTCGGCGAGAGCCCGTATTTTCGAACGGTTGACGTCCAACAAATCTTCCCGGCTCACGTAATCCTTTGCCGCTTGAGTCGCATAATGGCCGGGATGGAGGCCTTTAGTAACATTCCGGAGCAGGAATAAAAGAGCGTCGTTTGGAGGCGCCTCGACTGTCTCTCTGTCCTCCGTCCCGAGCACTCTTAGCCTCCACTTCAAACTCAATGCCGGGTTAAAAAAAGCACGGTTGTATTGTTGCGAGACCCGGGCGATCCGGTCCAAGTCCAGACTTTCGAGAAGCGTATCGGCATCGCGAACAATGGCAGCTGTTTGATTGGGCAGAGAGGCGAGCTGCAGCGGATCATCGTTGTGATGTTCAACCGCAAAAGCGACGGCATCAACCGCTTCCGGGCCGAGAGAAGGAATCTCCAATTTTTTCAACACGGCCCGGGCGGTTTCGGCCCCCATTTGCTCGTGCACCTTGCGGTCGATGGGGGCATAGACATCATGGAAGAAGCCGCCAAGGCCCGCGATATCCATCGAGACCGGCCGGCCCTGCGAGATTTCCGTTTGCGCCAATTCAAGCGCCATTTCTGCGGCCGCAAGCATATGTTTAAAACCGTGTCCATCGTCTTCAATCAGTTTGAGCACGTGTTCTGGATTCGTCAGACCACGCACTATCATGTTCCTCAAGATGTCTTCCATCGAAAAGCTCATCTGCGCACCAAACCGCTCATCGATCTTCCGGGCTCGGGCCAGCAAAAAGTTGACGTCGCTTCGCATTTCCGTTCGGGGAGCGGAAGACGGCCCGCCTTCGCCGCCGAGTTTATATTTGCGGAGGATGCCTTTGGCTCGGTCGATCCGTGCCGGGTCCGTCCAATCGATTCCCGTCTTGTGGGTCCGTAAAGACTGATAGAGGGCCCGCCCGTCGATCTTCCGCTCATCCAGCGACGCCTGCTCGACCGCGTCTTCGAAACGCTGAAAGAAGATCTCTTCCTCCAAATAGCGGAACGTCTCCGTCAGGTTCTCAGGAGATACGATCCGGTAAAGCTGCTTATCCTCCGCGGTAATCATCGGGCCCATTTGCTCTTCGAGGCCCTTCATATACGGCTCCCAGAAGTTTCGTCCCACGAGGAGAATCGGGCGTTTCCGGATTTTTTTAGTTTTCATCAAATTGAGATAATCGTGAAATTTATTGAGGGTTCCGACTCCGCCGGGAAGAAATACGGCGACGTGGCTGTCATAAGCCATCAAAAGCTGATGATTCGAGGGATCGTGGACGACCAAATGGCCGGCCTTAAAACTCTTGGCCCCCTTGGCCAAAGTCGACGCACGCGGCTGTTCTTGGGAGGGATCAAAGTAGAGGAACGCCTGGAGACGATCGGCCCACCCCTCCGGCCGCCCAAATTGGGTCCTCAACGTATCATACAGACCGTGATAACTGGCAGTCCGGATGTTCATGTTGATACTGAGGAAGAACTCCGCAAGCCGTGACACCAATCTCAAGTGGCGGCTCTTGTCCGGAGGTTTTCCGGTAAAAACCGCCGCCGCGCGATAACCGTACTTTCGGCTTTTCCGCTCCAAAAGAGCTAGGGAATCGGTCAGTTCCTGATTGATGCCCAGGAGCTGTTCGGGGGTCGTTGGCGCGAGCGATCGGCCGGCCTTGTGCTCCCGGATCACGTACTGAATGGCCTCGCGGGGGTTATCCGTCACAAATGGAGCCGGTTGGCGGTAATCCAGGTGGTCGCTCAAATTGGATTCTTCGAGCCGTTTGTAAAACTGATCCATCACCGGTTGCCAGAATTCCTTCCCGAGCAGTACGACAGGAACGCCCCTTCGCCACAACTCAAACAACTCGTCCAACGTCCCGAAGCCGCCGGGCAGAAAAATACTTCCCATCACCCCTTCGTAAAGGGCCATTTTCCTCGTGGTAAAACGCTCATAAAGTTCAACATGATCAACATAAGGATTCGGCAACTGCTGCCATGGCAACTTGATCTGCATGCCCTCCGTCGGGTGATACCTGATCAACAGGTGTGCCAAAGGAATCAGAAAACACAGAATGAAAATCAGGATGTGGGAAGCCCCTAGACTGCCGAAGAAAGCCGGTATTTTCCAAAAAATCCAAAGACCGATGCCGATGGAAGAAAGGGAGGCAATCGTGTTGGAAATAATTTGCCTTCGCTTTGCCTGCTTGTACCCCAGAAGCGGTGCCTCCATCATTCCCGGCCCCGCACCCGTGCGCGGAGGAATCCGGAAGCGGAAAAGTTCCCTGCCAAGCTTGACACCCAGCTTGTAATAAGGATGACCTCGCGGAACCTTCCCCGCACCCATGATCACAATGGGCGGCCGCCCGGACAGGGGTCTTTGGGCAATGCGTTCTCGCTCCGCAATCACTTCTTGAATGAGCTTTGTTCTCGAAGGCTCGGCCCTCTGCTCGGCGCGTGGCCGTTGAATGGCCCTGGAATCGCGAATGCTTCGCGTCTCATCCAAAAACCGTCGGACCGTCAAGTGCTTGGGTCCGGATAAGTGAATGCCATAATGCTCCCCAAGCCATTTCACGATTGTCGCGTCTAAAGATAAGTGTTTCTCCTGATGAAGGCCGTGCTCGCTTGCGAGCAATCGCAGGGTCGAGACAAACCGCGCAATGACCGCCGTCTCGAGCATCTTCTGATCCTGTGCCTCTGAACCGTACATCCGGCGTATTCTCTCAAAGAATGCCTGCCTTCTGGGGGGCTCCAGCGGAAGTCCGAAGAAAATCCCGCCCTTTTTCTCATGGGCCAGCCCCTCTTGAATATATCCTTTGAACATGGGCCGGACAGACGCATCGATCTCGACCTCTTGAGCATTCATCCGGGAAACTCCCAACTCATAAATGGTTTGGGCATTATCTCCGTGTTTACGAACATAGGAGACCAGCTTTCCCGAAGGATCAATCTTATTGAATCTTAGGGGAACCGAATAAAACTGGAGTTTCCCGTTCTCGCCCAGAACCGTTTCAAAAAGAGCAGCATGGTCTTCCCCGCTCGAAAGCGCGATATCCATATTCAATTCGATCATCGCCTGAGGAACAGAAACCCCACCTGCGGCCGCCTTGACATCGGCAAGGATCGTCTTCGAGATTTCCAGTTGCACGGTCCGGTCGAGTTCCAACGGATCGAAGTCTTTTTCGCCCAGGTTGCCATAATCGAATTTTTCTCTTAATTTCAAAACCTGGCTGGCCGGCACGCGAACGGTTTTCCAGCGCGGGCCGAGTGCGAGAATTTTCCATGCCAGCAAATTCAAGCTGCTGTCAGGCTGCATTGACGCAAGGTTCCGGTAAAGATCCGCCCATCGCTTGGCATACTCCCGTATCGTCCGGCCGTACCGTTCCTGCGGCAGAAATTCAAAGCCGTTCTTTTCGGAAAAAGACACTTCGAGAGGCTCGACCGTTGCGCGAAAGACCAGGGCCTTGAGAACGTCAAAGGGAAATGCCTCCGTAGAACCGGTCGCCCGCTCAAAAAGCTTCTGTTCGGCGCTGTCGCCCCACCGGATCTCGAAAACGGGCTCTGCCGCCAGCAGCAAAATCGTTCCGCGATGATCTTTTTCCCAAACGTCGTTTTCGAAAGCTCGGGTTTTCCCATCCGACATGTTTTCGAAACGGCCGAACACCTCCTTTCCGTGGCCCTCCAAAAAAGTCCCCGGCGCGTACAGCATCGCAAAATAATCCTCTTCGGTCTTGAGTTGCTTCTCAAGGTCCTCAACCAACGAATCGCCGACCCTGCTTTCGGAGCGCGGTTCGGCGTCAAATCCGCCGAGCAGACGCTGGCCGGGCGCAGAAACCTTCTTCGCCTCCTTTTGCTTCGGGCCTTTCCTCTGAGGCAGGTCGGAAATACCCAGCGCACGGGCGCCCTGAATCAGGCGATAAAGCCGGTCGGACAAATCCAGCAGGGCAAGCCGTTCGTCCGTCTGAAGACTGCTCCCCCGGGACAGAGTCGGCTTTGCAAAAGCGATCTTGGCCTGACCGGCGTCCTGAAACCGGAGCTCGTCCACGACCCCACCGGAGGCATCGCGATGCATTTTCGAAATACTTCTCAAAGCGACAAAATGCCTTTGAATCGTTCCGGCGGGAAAGGCGTTCCCTTCTTCAAGACCTGAATTTTGGTCGGTCCAAACCTTCAAATCGACGGCGATGGCTGTGAGTTTTGTGCTTACTTTCGGAAGACGGCTTCGGCGCTCGGCACCGATGATTTCGCCGGCATATTTTTCAGTCTCGCGCACCGCCTGCATAAACGATTCCCGGCTCCATGCTTCGGCGGCGCGTTCGGGTAACCCGGTCTCTCCCGTACGGGTTTCCAGTCTGATAATCCCCAGGTGTTCCCAAAGCGTCTTCATCTGCTCCAGGGACTGCAAGCTTCTGCGGATCCACCGTTCATCGCCCTCGCCCCCCGTGCACTTTCTCAGCAGAAACACCGACATCCACAACGCCACCGTGGATAAAAACATACGGATCGATTCAAGCTCCCCACTGTCGAGCCTGCGCCCCAGGCCCTCCTGATAGCCGCCGAGCAGGGCCTTGAGGTCCCGTCCCGGATTCCCGACATAAAAGCCCCCGCCGGGTTTTCCGACATACGTCAGGGGCGGAATGAAATCCTCAAAAGCATAACCGATTCGGACATTGTCCAAATCAAAAATGGCCGTCACGTCGTTCTTGGCAGAATCGAATTTCATATTCGCAAAGTTGTAATCGCTCATGATCAGCTGGCGGGAAAATCCACGCAGTCTTTCCGGCGTCCAATAAGCCCGCGAGGAATCGATGACTCGCCGGAGGATATCCCGGTCTCCGGCATGCAGGTACGGCTCAAGCCGCGGCATCCATTCGCCCGTCTGATCCAGAACATAGCCGAGCCCGACTTCGAAGCTGTAAGAACCGACCGACTGCTCAGAAAGCCCCGGATGGGCGGCCATATAGTCGTGCGAACGTCGGTGAATTCTCCCCAGCATCCTTCCCGCGGCACGCAATTGTTGCGGCGTCGCATCTTTGCGTAAAACTTCCTCGCCATCCACCCATTTCTCGACGACGTAATATTGTTTTTGCCCGGAATCCGCCGGCAGGTATTCCATGAAGAAATCATCGCCCGTGCTCCCGCGGCTTGCAGCCTTCGGGATCAGCGTCATTGGGATGCCGCCTTCCGTCAGATCGCGCGCGAAATCAGCAATCAAAGAAGCGTGGCCCCGGTCGCTCACTTTCCTCCAATGTTTGACCGCTAAATCTCCCCCGGATGTTGTCAAACGCGGTATAGGCTCGCTCTCGATCGACCCTCCGCCCTGCATCCAGACCGTTTTTGAAACGTGAGTAATCCCGAATTCGCGCACAACCGGTTCGAGATAGTCTCCTTTGGTGCGAATTTCAGGACGGGAAGATGCATTGATCTGCTGAAGCGCATGTAAAAAAACGGCCGAGAGCGCCAGATCTTCGAATACCGCAGGAACATCGGGGTCATTGCCAAGCCGCAAGGCAAACTCTTCAAAAGTATCGGCGACCGCTTCGGGATCCATCTGATCGATCTGGGCGGGCCGCGCCTCTTCGGGGTCCGCCGCCCGCAACCAACCGGAGACTTTCCAGAGATTTGCGATAAATTCCAAGCGTTCCTCCTCGATTTCCTCGTCGTTCCGCTGAAGCCCAATGGCCCCGCGAATGATTTCTTCTTCCGAAGGTTCCGGCCATTGAGTCAAAGGGTACAGAAATCTTGCAGCGTCATGAACAAAGTTGCTCTGTTCCTCCGGCAACTGAAAAACCCTCATGACGCTTGCCATATAAGCTCCCAATTCGCGTTCAAAGAGTTTTCTCCAAAGCCATGCAACTTTCACGAGAAGGCGAGTCGTCTGTTCGGAATAGAGCCTTTTGGAATTGAAGGCCTCGAGACGGGTCAAATCCATGGTCCGCAAGCCGGCCATTTTTTCCCATCGCGCCGCGTCAGTGATCGACAGCTGCTGTGCCCTCTGATGTAGGGCAAGAAATGGGACCCCTTGATCTTCCGCCTGCCTGGCATAGGCAAGATTGACCATTTCGTGACCCTGAGGCTGTTTTGAAGGCAATTTGGGCTGCGTATCCTCATAATGGAAATACGTAAATTCCGGAATTTGATCCAGCATCTTTTGCAAACGCGACCTCGAATAAGAGGAGGATGAGCGCAGCAATGATTCCGGGTCTTCGATTCCTTGAGCTTCCGCCGCCAAAGCCACCAACTCGTCCTCAGCATGCCGGTAAACCCAATGAGCCTTCGGCTTGCCAAACACAAGCCAAAGCAGGAAAGCAATGGGCAAAACGACCATGCCACGAACCTCTACCTGGTCGGGTTTTGACTTCGCAACAAACCTCAGCTCCATAGAACGGTGCAAAGAGATCGCCCCCTGATATTTTTCCTGCTCAAGGAGCACGCGGCGAATTTCAAGCCATAAACCCGCATCAAATTCCACACCCGCTTTCTTCTCCGCCAGTCCGATCAATTCCTCCAGCCCGGCCTGTCTTTGCTCCAAATCTTCGGAGACGATTTGCCGCAGGACCGGCTTTATTTTTTCGAGGTCCAGGCGGACGGCCGCCTCAGAGTTTTGAAACTGCCCGGAAAGCCACTCTTGATCAGGCTTCGACTTCACAAGAACCCTGACCGAATCGGCAAGCATGTTCAGAGGGGGCAGATCCTCCGCGCGAACTCCAAGCAGAGACCAGAGGTATCGAATAGTCTCAGAGGTAGCCGGAGGAATTTTTTGTTCACGAGACCACGCAGCCGCTAAATGGATAAGCCTCATACTCGCACCCGGATTTTTCAAAATCCTGTCGATCTCACGAAAACCCAAAGTCCGCGCCTCCGCCCGCGCCTGACGAGACGGCGGCACTCCGGGACCGGCAGCAGAAGATGGGTCGATAATGCGGTCGCCGTCCCACTTCAGATAGGGATTCCCGACCATCAAGCGAAGCATATAAAGTGCATCCTCTTTGAGATCATTTGCAACATCCCGGATAAAAGAGCCGATCTCATCGCGCGTCAAAAGTTGATCTCCGATGGATTCCGTCACATAGCTTCTATCTATGGGGACATAAGCCTCTTGGAGCATTTTCTCTAAGTTCGCCCTGACCTTCTTTTGGATCGATTGAACGGCCTCTGCGAATGCGTCGAGATTGTAACTTTCCAGGCGAAAAGCTTCGGGGTCCAGCGCCCAATATCGCCACGCTTGCGCCAAATAAATGCGCTCAAAGGCCAACCTTTTTCGGTGGGACTCGCTGAGATGAAAATCGGGATCGATTTTTCCAAGAACTTTTTTACGGCCTTCCGGGGTCTCGACCTCCAGCCAAATCAGGTTGGTAAACTTGTTGTCCACATTGCGGGTTGCCGTATCCAAAACGAGAAGCCAGGAACGCGCCACGGCCATGTCCAGCTCGAGGCCGGGAGAATTGCTCCCGGGCGACCGGTTAAAGGCGTCTTCCGTATGCAAGCTAAGTGGCGAAATGTAAGGAAAATTGGGGTATTCCTTCCACAAAATGTAGGGATTACCGCCGATATGTCCGGTATCCTCCCACGCCTTGTAATACTCGTGCAGGTCTGGGGCTTCAAAGTCATAGGGCTGAAAAACCCCGAGGTAGTTCCCGCGGCCACCGGCCGCTAACTGGCCAGCCAAGGCTTCTCGGTAATAAAAATTGGCGCGCCCGGTATCCCGGGCCCGGACTCCCTTTCCGATGCCGAAATGGCCGTCCTGATCCACCATAATCGGATACTTCTCGATCTGTTCCTGCTGGTCGCGCCCCTTTTCCGATTCCCGCTCGATATACCCGTCTCCAAAAACGGCCCAAATGACTTGCGCCACGTCGCCGTCCAAATCCGGACTTTCCGTTAACTGCGTATTCATTCCGATGCGCTTGTAAAAACGCTGGATGCGGATATGGTCTCTGAACAGTTCCTTTTTCAGCAACACCTGCTTTTCCGCCATGGCTTTTCGAACAGGCGCCTGATACCGCTCGCCCTGCGCCAAAAGCCATTTTTTTGCAAGCGGCATCGCTTCGTCCCGGACGCGAACCAGGACATCTTGAACGGCATCCAGTGAGGGCGGCCTTGGGAAACCGGGAAAAGGTTTCTGGCGATCGGCCTCGTGGATTTTCCGGTGATCCGGGTGGCCGTTGAGTAACGGCTGGGACCATAAGTAAAGCGTGCGCTGGCGCCGGAAATGCCGGAGGGTTTCAATATAGTCAATCAGCGGACGAGCATCAGCCACGGGATCGCCCAGCTCAACCAGAGGCCTGGACCAAATGGTTTCCACCACCGGGTCCTGATAATCTTCGGCGTCTCCCGTCAGACTGATATGGTGTTCCGTTAGGCTTGAATTCACCAAAGCCTTAAAATCTTTCCCCTTGTGCCTGACAATGTAATGGGTGTGGTGCTGACGGACCTCGAGGTCACCGCCCTTATTGGCGATCCGATCGAAGGCCGCCGCGGCTCTGTTGTCCGCCACTTCTTGAGAATATTTGACGTCGGATCGATATCGCGTAAATTCCTTCCATCGCTCTTCCGTGGTTCTTTGAATTTCGCTTCGGAGAGCTTCTCTTGCGGGCGAATCCGCCTTGTAAGGATTCTTGACCGCGACCTGCCACTGCGCCGGCTTCTCCTGAGCCTCCTCACGGAACGTGGGCTTCAACCGCAAAAATTCGAAATCGCCTTCTTCGCCGGGCCATAGCGCCGTCAGCGGAACTTTGTTGTGGCGCACGCCGTCACGATAATCGCGGTCGTCCTCATAAACCTGATGACGCACGCCGTAACTTAAGCTTTCGTTTTTAGGAATGGCTTCCAAAAAGAGCTCGTAAACCTCTTTCTCCGAATAAAATTCGCAAAGGAACGGCACAATGGCAAGAGCCCCGACCTGCTCATAGTCCGTTTTGAATCGTCCGAGCAGATCCGGATTTTCGCCTCCGGACAGTTTTGAAATAGAAGGGCCCATGCTTTTAACTTTGAAGAAGGCCTCTTCGATGCCGGGCTTTTGATCGCCCCGGAACGAATCCACCGTCGCATCAAAATCTGACCCTTTTGCGTCCCGCATTTCGACACGGCGGCCCTCCCCGGAATCTTCCTGAGCCCGCCGCGCGTCCTCATATCGTTCGGCAATTTTGAGGACTTGTTTTTCGCTGGGCCGGACAAAGGTCCGCAGAATCGGATAGTAGTCTTCAAGAACCGTTTCCCGAACTCCGACCAAGCGCAACAAAAGCCGCTCGAGCGCCAAATCATAAAATCGGATCTTGTTGAAAGCCGCTTCCCATGAACTCTGGGTGGGCCCACGCAGGTGGGCCTTCAGATACGAATCATCTCCGTTCACCATGAGCTTCCACTCTTGTTTTTGCGGAATGTAGGCCACGACGGAAATCCCAAGGTTTCTCGGACTCTTGAGGGTTTCGTAAACAGCCCGGAATTTCTTCGAGGGAATTCCAAGAAGATCTGCGAGAACCAGGAGCGCAGTCGCGCCGTGCGTGCCGACCATCCGTTTTGTCTCAGCGCTTCCGATAAACTCGTCCGCAAATTTCGTCCAGTACTCTTTGAAATTGCGTCCTGAGTAAATAGGCTTTTCGCCCGGTTTGAGCGACGGAATTTCGAGCGCATCGGGATCATCTAAAAATCGATCCCAGGCATCGGGCCAAACTTTGTTGGCCAGATCCCAGGGGATCCCGCCCATGGGAGTCGAAAGAACCTCCCGGAATCTCTTCATCGGGATCACTTCGAGCCCCGCCGACTCCGCAAGCGGACGCACGGTTTCATAAGCACGCTCGAGAGGACTCGCATAAACAGAGTCCGGAAGAAAACGTTTCCTCAAGAAATACGCCGTCATGTCATCGCGCTGACCAAGGCCCCGCAGGGTCAAAGGCGACATATCCTCGTAGGACTGCGCGAGCCTCATCAAATTCGAGGTCGATTCACCGTGGCGGACAAGAAAAAGAAACCGGATTCCCGGATACTCCCGGCGTAAGCGTTCATAATCGTTGAGGAAAGCCTCCAGGTTGCCTTCGAGCTCGTGATAGACGGCCTCGAGACGAGTCAATTCTTGCGGCGTGAGGACGGGCATCGCCCGGCTTTCGGAACGCAAAAGACGATACCCCTCGTAAACATAGGGTTTTTCAGAAAACTTGGCGAGTGTTTTGACCACTTGCTTCCAGCCGGCGCGCAACGGTTCGGAGGTGATCAGGTTATCGGGACGGCTCTGCAAATCCAGTGCCCGCTTGAATGGAAAAATCGCGAACTCCAGGAGGCGCAGTCTCAGCATCTCCCAAATCCCTGAAAATTCAGTAGGGCTAAGCGGCACCTTGAGACGTTTGAGATAGCCCTTGTGGGCGGCAAGAAAGTGGCCGGGGACAAAAGCCGCGGGCCAAGGATTCTCAGGGTTGCTGAAAACAAGATTGCCGAATTCCGCGACGCGAAGGTTGTACTCGGCTAAATTGAAGTCGAAAAGCGCAGAGATTCTCATGCGGCGGCCGAACCGGAGATTGCCGAATTGGAGATCGTTGTGGAGATGGGCCATGGTTTGTTTCCCAAACTCGAAATTGGTATCGAGATAGCCCAAATGCCGGTCAAAGAGTTCCGCCAGAGTTGGCCTTAATTCGCGCAGTTTGCTCAAGACCGCATGGTCGCCGCCGTAGACCGCGGCCAGCCGGTCAAAAAGTCCCCCCGCCTCTTCCGTGAACTCCTCATGAGTTTCCGCAAGCGCGTCAAAAATGTTGAGTTTGGCCAAACCCCGATAGAGATTGCGCGGCTGAAAAGTGAGGCCCGAATTCTGAAGTCTCGCCGCAATCTCCCCGACAGACTCAAAGTGCTCGTCTGAAGCGAGGCCCCGGGTCGTCGCCTCTCCGGCCGCCATAAATTCTTCGAGCCCATAATAGCCTCCGCGGTATTCCGTCAGGTAGGGTTCTGCCGGGTCTTGCGCGCTGCCTGCAGCAGCATCCGTGCGGGACAACATCGCGGGGACAGGAAGTTGATCCTCGTGCCAATGCTGAACGAGTTCAACGATATACCTGGCCCGCAAAGGCATTTTTGAAAGAAATTTCCAGGCAAGCCGTCTCCCGTCGGCCGTGAATATTTCACGCGCCTCGGTCCCTCCGAGCAAAACGCTGCCGACTCCTCCCCCGAGCACCTCGGGATCGCTTTCGAGCGCGAGTCCGTAGTGGCTTTCGACCAGCGCGCGAATTTCTTCGGCGGCCTCATCACGCGTTTCGGAGCGATGGAACGTCCCGAGTTCACGAATCGTCCTCAACTCCAACCGAGTTGAGGACATCGCAACATGGCGGCCCTCCTTTGGCGCCCACGCTCCTCGCGACCCCATCTCCGGAATCATCGCCAGCTCGGTCGACAGGTATGAAGCAGCAATAACGGCCGAGCGAGGAACGAACGACCGCAGATGATGACCGATCGCGTCAATCTTCCGATCCAGCACCGATTGGATTTTCTCTAGGTAGGCATTCAAAAACGTATCTAGTTCCTTACCGATCATCTCTTTGCGAGTTTGCTTTTTGCCATCTCCCTTCAGCGCCCAATCATCGATATACTTCGTATACCGTCCGGCCTCGCTGACGCGCTCCTCGGCGATCGAGCCGCGGATGATCTGGTCTCTCCACTGCTTGAAAAGGAGGCCCGAGGCCGCGCGTTTTCCCGGATCTTCCGACAATGCCTTTTCGATCTTCATAACATAGTCTTGTGCCAGCGCGTCCCACAAGTTGCTCCGGAAATATTTCATGTAAGAGGCCCTGCCCTGCATCAGGCCGAAGTACTTGCTTTTGTCTTCGAAATGTCCGATGGCGGGAGCCATGACGACGTAGGGAATGCCTTCGGCTTGAAGGCGTGCGGTAATGCCGGAACGGTGAAATCCTCCCGTCACGACGGCTGCCGTTTTCGCCTTCCGCTCCTTGAGCTCGCCAAGAATGTTTTCCGACATCGCCGCGTCACGCCGCTCGGCAAGTTCGTAGAAGCGCAGCTGGGACTGGAATAAGGGGATATCTTGCGTGTCCCCCGTCTCCTTGAGCTCTTCCCACTCCTTGCGCGGCAACTCGAGCTTTGCCAGTTTCACAAGGACCTCGTTTTTTCGAAACGCCCGCAGCATTTCACGCTCATCGGGTGTCCGGGGAAGGCTCTCGCACAAAGCGGCCTCAAGAGCCGAGACTTCTTCAGACAGCTTGCTGCCTTCGATCGCCGCAAGCTCCTGCAGAATTTCCGGGGAATCCTCCTCCTTGTCCGAGGCTTTCACGATGCGGGCGATATTGGGAAAATCCGGTTCCGAAAAATCGGCCTTCAAATTTTTCAATTCCTTGAGATAGGCCGGCAAATCGATTTCGCCTTTTGCCCACGCCTCCTTTTTTTCGAGGAATGCGCTCACCGGTTCCGACAAGACCCCTTCCCCTCGGCGGAGCAAATCTTCCCGCCGTTCGGCGAGTATTTTCAAAAGGCGCGCCGAAGAACCGGACGCCTCGAGAAAAGCCTTTTTGTTTTCGCGGTAGAGAGCTTGCTCCTCGATCCCGAAATAACGCGTGCCGGAGGAATCCCCCCAAGACGAGGCTACCTCGCCGCCGGTGAGTTCTCCCTTCTGAAGATAGTCCTCCAGGACCCTCTGTCGGATCTTGATATCGGGAAAAGAGTCGAAGAAAAGCGAGTCGAGCTTGCCTTCCCCTCCCTCCAGGAGGACAAGATCCAGGCCATACCGTTCCCGAACGCTCCCGATCAGGTCCCGTATATTCTTCTCGGAGTCATAGACGGTATGGGCGTTCTGAAGGAAAAAAACAAAGGGGGTCCCTGCCCGATACGCGGCCGGAACAAAGGACTCTTGAATCGTGCCGAGCTCTGCAGGAAGCGCAAGGGATCCGATGATTTCCACCGGCTCCGCTTGTTTCATCCCATGGCGTGGGTTGGCGCTTGCCTGCAAAGACCCGGCGTAGGCTTGTTGCTGTGAGAAATACCCGCTGAAGGTGTGGACATCAAGAAGGAGGAAGCATACGGACACAAAAAGCGCCGTGGATTTTCGGCAAAAGACAGCTAGACTCTCTTTTTTTTGATGATTCGCCATGGGATAGCTCTTTTTGCAAAGAGTTTATAAAGTGTACACGGTGTTTCTCGAATTTGCAAATTTCGACACAGCTTATAAGTTGTTTATTTTAAACAGGTTATGTGATTAATCGTGGGAGGTAGAGAGGGGGTCTTAATCCACCTGACAAAGAAGGCCTTTGAGGTACTCCCCTTCGGGATGGCAGATATTGATCGGATGGTCCAGGGGGTGGGAGGTTTTCCTGAGGATGCGAACGTCACGGCGGACGTCTTTGGCTGCGCTGAAGACAATTTTTTGGAACAATTCGGGCGTCACGTAGGAGGAGCAGGAGGCCGTAAAAAGCAGCCCTCCGGGAGCAAGCCGCTTCATGGCAAAGATATTGATGTCCTTGTAGCCCCGGGAAGCCGCCGCAAGCTGATGCTTGTTTTTGCAAAAAGCCGGGGGGTCGAGCACGATCAGATCGAATTCCTGCCGCGTCTCCCGTAAATACTCGAAGACATCCGCGCAGACCAGGGCATGAGCGTCTCCGGAGATCCCGTTTTTCCCGAGATTCACGCGTGCCGTATTGAGGGCCGGTTCCGATATTTCCACCGAAACCGTTTCCGTAGCCCCGGCCCGGGCCGCCGCCACCGTAAAGCCGCCCGTATAGGCGAACGCGTTGAGGACGCGCTTGCCTTTCGACAACTCCGCAATCATACGGCGGTTGTCCCGCTGGTCGATAAAAAAACCGGTCTTCTGCCCTCCGTGGATGTCCACGACAAAATCGAGTCCGTTCTCTCGGACCTCGACGAAGTCCGGAGGCTCCTCGCCCGTCAGACGTCCGACCCGCTTTTCCAGCCCTTCCCACTCCCGCCATTCGGAATCGTTGCGTTCGAAAATGCCTCGGACCGGCAGTTCGCGCTCGAGAATGGGGATGACGACGTCCCGCCACCGGTCCATCCCCGCCGTCAGAAATTGCACGACCAGATAATCTCCGTACCGGTCGGCGATGAGCCCCGGGAGGAAATCGCCTTCCGAGTGAATAATGCGGCAAACGTTCGTCTCCGAAGACATCAGAAGCGGACGGCGCAGGCAAATGGCATTTTGGATGCGCCGCTCGAAGAACCCGGGGTTGATGCTGACATCCTCGAAGGCGAGCATCCGGACCGCAATTTGAGAGCGCGGATTGACATAGCCCATTCCGAGAAAGCGCCCGGCGGCGTCGAAGACCTTGACGATGTCTCCGGCCTGAAATCCTTCTTCGATTTCATCGATCGCACCGGAAAAAACCCAGGGGTGGCGGCCCAAAAGAGGATTCTCTTTCCCACTCTGAAGGACGCACCGGATGGGTCGCATGGAATGGGACCAGTTAGGAGCGGAGAAGCGTGTAGGCGAACGTGAAAAGGGCCAGGGCAATGCAATAAAAACCGAACCAGTAAAATTTCCCGCTGCGGACGAGCCTCAAAAGAAAAATGATGCTGACAAATCCGACCAGGGCCGACGTGAGGACGCCCGTCACGAGCACCGCGGGACTCTCCGTAAACATCCGGACAGCGTTTCCCATTTCGAGAATGCCCGCCCCCAAAATCGCAGGAATGCCCACCAGGAACGAAAACCGCGCGGCCGCCTCTCTGTCGAGTCCGAGCATCATGCCGCCCAGGATCGTGGCCCCCGAGCGCGAAACCCCGGGAATAATCGCAATCCCCTGGCTGAGACCGATCACAAAGGCGTCCTGATGATTCATTTCCTGGAGGCCGCGAACGCCGTGTTGAAATCTGGCGCTCAGAAGGAGAAAAACTCCCGTCAAGAACCACCCGATCCCGACGTAGATCAGCGAGGAAAACATCTTCTCAAAAACCTCCCGGAAGGCCAAGGCCATCATGCCGGTGGCGACGGTCGAGACCAGGACAAAACAGCCTGTCAGCGCCCGAGGATGCTCCTGAAACGTTTTTTCGAGACTTCGCCGAAACGGCAATTTGACGAAGAAAAGAAAGGTGTCACGGACAATGCGTGCGATGTCCTTGAAAAAATAGACGAGCACGGCAAGCAGCGTCCCCCAGTGCACCGCCACATCGAAGGCGATCATGCCCTTGCTCAAATTAAAAAAATTCTGGATCAGCACAAGATGGCCGGAACTTGAAACCGGCAAAAATTCGGTCAGCCCCTGAAAAAAACCAAGAATGAATGCCTGCAGGATAGTCATATTACAAGAACTCCTTCCATTTTTTCTTTTCGAGCGCCGCCACCACGTGGCGCACGGATTCGGTTTTATTCCGGTGGCAAACCAGAAGCGCGTCGGGAGTGTCCACGACCACTTGGTCCCGGACTCCCACAAGGGCCACGAGGCGCCGGTCGCACTTGACGATGTTGTCGAAGCTATCGATCAGAATCGCGCGGCCGCGGACGACGTTGCGCTGCGCGTCCCGGGTCCACATCTCGGGGAGGACCTGCCACCCGCCCAAATCGTTCCACCCGAAGCTCCCGGGAATGGCCAGAATCCCCTCTCTGATTCTTTCCATCAATCCGTAATCGATCGAGACCGACGGCATCCGGGAAAACCACTTTTTCATCCCCGCCTTCAGCTCTCCCGACGCGATTTTCACCGCCAGGTCATGGATCTTCGGCTGGTGCTCTCGGGTCGCCCGAAGGAGCTCGTCGGCTCGCCAAACGAACATGCCGCTGTTCCAGTAGTAGCGCCCCGCGCGGACAAAAGATCTGGCACGCGCCAAACCGGGCTTTTCGCAAAACCGTTTCAGGACGTGAACCGCGAACCGATTTCTTGAGCCGGACCGGCGGCCGAATTCCAGGTAACCGAAGCCGGTGTGCGGATAAGCCGGCCGAATCCCGAAAGTCACCGGCATTTTCCTGGCGCGCGCTTCTTCGAGCGCCGCGCGAAGGGCCTTCCGGTAGGCGCTCTCATCGTCGATCCTGTGATCGGAAGGAAGAATCGCAAGAACCGCTTCCGGGTCCCGCCGCAAGGCCACCGCGGCGGCGAGGGCCGCGCATGGCGCGGTATTTCTCCCCACGGGCTCGCCGATCACTTGAGACGCCGGAATCTTCAGCAGCTTGACGACGAGAGGAACATTCGACGCCTGAGTAACGACCAGGATACGCCGTCGATCGATAAGCGGCCGGACGCGGTCGGCGGTCTGCTCGAGAAGGGTCTTGTGTCCAAAAATTTTCAGGAACTGCTTGGGTTTGTTTTTCCGGCTTTCCGGCCAGAACCGGGTCCCCGACCCGCCGGCCATGATCACGGCCCAAAGCATAGGCGTTACGCCCCCGATGACTTGATTTGGTCCTCGACGATCTTGCGGATCTCGCCCAGCCTCGCCGCGCTCACCGCTTCGAAGCGCATGACCAGCACCGGCTGGGTATTGGACGCGCGCACCAGCCCCCACCCGTCCGGAAACTCCACGCGGGCGCCGTCGATATCCACCACCCGGTAGTTCTTTTTGAACGATTCGACGGCCTTGCGGACAACATCGAATTTTTTATTGTCCGGACAATCCACCCGGATCTCGGGCGTAGAAACCGTCTTCGGGACATCCTCGAGCAAAGTCGAGAGAGGGCGCTTATTTTCCGCGGCGATCTCGAGCATCCGGCAGGCCGCGTAAACGGCGTCGTCAAACCCAAACCACCGGTCTTTGAAGAACATATGCCCACTCATCTCTCCGGCCAATTCGGCGTGCGTTTCCTTCATCTTGGCCTTGATCAGAGAATGGCCTGTTTTCCACATGATCGGCTTGCCGCCGTGCTTGGCGATATCGTCATAAATGGTCTTGGAGCATTTCACGTCTCCGATAATGACCGCTCCGGGCTTGCGCTCGAGGATGGCACGGGCATACAACAGGAGAATTTGATCGCCCGCGATGATCTGCCCCTTTTCATCCACCACCCCGATGCGGTCGGCATCGCCGTCAAAAGCGATCCCGAGGTCAGCGCGCGTCTCGAGGACCTTTTTCTGCAAATCCTCGAGGTTGTGCGGAACGGAGGGGTCCGGATGATGGTCCGGAAAATTCGAATCGAGATTCGTATAGAGTTCGGTCACATCATGGCCGAGCTTTTTGAACAACTCCGGCGCGGTCAGTCCCGCCATCCCGTGCCCCGCATCCACCACTACTTTCAGAGAGCGCTGAGCGCTCATGCGGCTTAAGACGTCGGCTTTGTAAGCCTCCAGAATAGCCTGCTCCCTGAGGCTCCCCTTCTCGGAAACAAAATCTCCGGCATCGATCATCTGCCGCAGCTCCTGGATCTCCTTGCCGTAGAAAGGCCGGTCGCTCAAGTGGAGCTTGAGGCCGTTGTATTCGGGGGGATTATGCGAACCGGTAATGCACATCCCGCCGTCAAGCCCGAGATGAGAAACCGAAAAGTAAACCACCGGAGTCGGGACTAGCCCGAGCTCGTAGACGTCCATGCCGCTCGCCACAAGGCCCCCGGCAAGCGCCTTGAAAAGGCGCACGGAACTTTTCCGGAGGTCGTAGCCCAAAGACACTTTCTTTTTGCCTTCGCGCCGCAGTTTTGAGCCAAAAGCCCGCCCGACCGCGAACATGACCTCATCGGTCAGCTCGGTATCGGCCAGGCCTCGGATGTCGTATTCACGGAAAATATTTTCAGGGATCATGGAGCCTCAGTAGTGACTGAAACGTTGCGCACCAACCCGGTTGGGGTTGGTGCGTACTCATCATTCACCTGCGGGTTCATGGATGAGTACGTGCGAGCGAGAGGATTTGAACCTCCATGCCTTGCGGCGCCAGCCCCTCAAGCTGGTGTGTCTGCCGATTCCACCACGCTCGCGCGAAATGAATCCAAAATTGAGGTGTAATTCTCGACTATTTTCGGGTAAAAATCCAGCTTCTTTTTCAGGATAAACGAAGGGGGATCACCCCCGGCCATTCACCACATTGACGGGCTTGCCGGCAAGAAAACCCCGGATGTTGGCCACCGTGGTGTCCAGAATGCGGGTCACCGCCTCCTTCGAATAAAACGCGATATGCGGCGTAAAAATAACGTTCGCGCGCCCGAGCAAAATATGATTCCGGAGCGAAATCTGAACTTTATCCCAGCTGTCCCGGCTTTCAGCCGACTCCAGGAGCCTTTTTTCGTCCAGAATGAACTCCTCGCCTTCGAGGACGTCCAGGCCCACGCCCGATAGTATACCCTGATCGAGCGCACTGACCAAGGCCGATGTTTCGACCAGGCCTCCTCGCGAGGTATTGATCAAAATTGCTCCGCGTTTGATCTTCGAAATATTATCGCGGTTGAGGAGGTGATGAGTCGCTTTCATGTACGGCACGTGAAGACTTACGATATCCGATTCGGCCAAAAGCTCGTCGAAACCAACATACTGAAACCCCAGGACTTCCGCCAGAAAATGGTCCTGCCGCACGTCGTGGGCCAGGACGTGAAGGCCGAACCCCCTCGCCATGTGAATGACATGCAGCCCAATGTGCCCCGTCCCGACGACTCCAAGCTTCTTGCCTTTAAGATCGAATCCCAGAAGGCCGTCGATGGAAAAATCGCCCTGCTGAGTCTTGAAATAAGCGCGGCGCAGGTTCCTCGACAGAGAAAGGATGAGGGCAAAAGTGTGCTCGGCAACGGTGTTCTCCCCATAAACCGGCACGTTGGCCACCGGAATCCCCCGGCTGCCCGCCGCCTCGATGTCGACATGGTCATATCCGGTAGAGCGAGTTGCGATGAACCGCAAGCCGGGGAAACGCGTAAGGTCTTCCCGGGTAATGCGCGAATTGATGAACGGAGACAGAATCGAAGCCTCCTCGGTACTCTTTGGGAGGTCCGCCGCAGTTCCCGGGTGAAAAACAACCTCGTGAGCCTGTCCCAGACTCCTCAGGACATGCTCCTTTTGCCAATCCTCTTTCATTTCCAGAAATAGTATTTTGTCTTTGTCCATAATGAATTAACTCCTTGGAGGCCCCGTCAAGTTCCCGGCCTGCCTCAGCCTTTTCGTTCAAGGGTGTGAATATCAAAGCGCAGGTGACGCAGTTGGGGGGCAAAAAGCGCCGTCAGGGCGACGACCCCCAGAGTCACGAAGCCTCCCGCCACCACGCAGGGAACGGTTCCGATCCAGGCCGCCACCAAACCGCTTTCGAAGGCCCCGAGTTCA
>JBAYGD010000033.1:0-23589 GCA_041666865.1 Candidatus Omnitrophota bacterium
TGATCGCACGCCGCACGGTCGCCAAGTACCGCGACCTTCTGAAGATCCTGCCGACGCATTTGAGGCGAGAAAGATAAATAGCCACAACACCGAACCGGTTGGGTTCGGTGCGGGTTTATCACTCGCCTGCCGGCTCGTGCATAAAACCGAGCTGGCGACCCGACTTGAACGGGTAACCTGCTGTTTACGAAACAGCTGCTCTACCGATTGAGCTACGCCAGCCTATGATGGGCGAGACAATAATACCCGATGATCGTCTTGCCGTCGATGATTTTTCCGCTCCGAATCATCCGCCCGATTTGCGCGAGCGTAAATTCATGAGTCTCGAGTTCCTCGTCTTCGTCCTTGGGCGCCGTCGCCGGCACCAGCTCCTCGGCCAGAAAAATATGCATGACCTCGGCCGAAACGCCCGGCGTGGGATAAAACCAAATCAGCTTCCGGAGTTTACGTGGCCGGTACGAGGTCTCTTCCGTCAGCTCCCTCACGGCGGCCCGGAGCAACGTCTCACCCTTCTCCACGCCCCCTGCCGGGAACTCCCAGATCCAACCGTTCGCCGCAAACCGGAACTGGCGGATCAGCAGATACCGGTCTTTCGCAATCCGCGGGACGATAACCACCGCGCCGGAGTGCTCGAGGATTTGCCGCGACAGGGTCTTGCCGCTCGGCATGCGAATGTCGCAGTCGACGAGATGGATGGGACCCTTGGAGTAAACGACTTTGCGCCGGCGGACGCGAAAGGACCGCGCTTTCATTCTCCCTACTTGCCGCCCGACTTGAGGACTTCCAGGCGCCCGAGCAAGGACCGCCCGTAGCGGGAAGTCAATCCCCCCATTTGCTTGCGGGTCGTCTCCATCGCTTTCTCGACCTCGGCAAGGCTCATATGAGACACCTTGATCTTTTTAGCGGCTTCCTTCACCGCCCCGTCCTCTGCCTTCGGAGCTTCCTGTGCAGCCTTGATTTCGTCCGCCATCGCTTTTCCCCCTGTTTCGTGTGAATTATTCCGTTTTACCCGCATCCTTTGAAATGATCTGCGCGGCGCCGCCGCCCATGCTTTTGGTGGTCACGCGCTCGAGATAGCTCAGGTCTTCGACGTTCAGGCGAATGTGTTCGCCCTCTTTGACGAACTGCGGCACAAGCACCATGAGGCCGTTCTCGAGCTCCACTTCCTTATAGGTCGTGTCCGTCTGGCCCTTGACTCCCGGAGGTGCGCTCGTCACTTTGAGCTCGGCGGTCTTTGGAAAAATGATACTGACGGCCCGTCCTTCCACCAGCATGACGTCAATTTCCATATTTTCCTTGAGAAAAACCTCCTGCTTGCCCACGATCGCGGCGGGAAGGCCGAACTGCTCGTAGTCCTGCATGTTCATGAACATGAACTGGTCGCCTTCCTTGTAGAGATATTGCATTTTGGCATTGACGACCTCCAGGTCCTCGACCTTGTCTTCGGCACGGATGCTCTTCTCGGCGATGTGGCCTTCATCGAGGTTTTTGACCTTGAGATGAACGGTCTTGCCGAACTTGCCGGTTCCCCGGATCTCCTGAGTCAAAACCTTCCAGATTTTCCCGTCCATTCGAATGACGTTCCCGACCCGCACCGATGTCGCATCCAGCATAGGCCACCTCGCTTTCTGTCTGTGTCATTGTACCTGCCGAAATTAAATTGCCAAGATAAAAATGGGGGCGACTCGTGTGTGTTTACGCAGAAGCGGCGGCTTGTTCGCGGCCGGCATGAACGGTGAAGATGGCCTTGAGAATACTGGCGACAGAAGTGACCTGAGAATCAAGAAGCCCGAGTTCGGTGCTCGAGATGACGACATAGGGATTATCGAGAGCTCCGACCAGCGCCTGCTTGAGGGTATCGGCAGGCAGGATTCGGTCGGTCTTGATTTGCCGGAAAGAGGAGCGGTCCGCGTCATCCCGGATGAAATTGGCCAGGCGGGCCTGGTCAAAAATAGGCTCAAAGCCCTGTTCCCGCAATTTGTTGCGCAACACCACCTGTTCGTCCGGACTCGCTCCGAAGAGAATCAATTTGACCGGCTTGATGGTCCTGCTGGCTTTGTGATGAGCGGCCGCCTTTCGATAGATCGCCATCAGAATTTCGATCTTGTCGTCAATCTTGGACGGCCCAAGATTCGCGACATCGACGTAAACCTTCGCCCGCTCGACGGTTTTCGGCGCCGAGGGAATTCCGAGAGCTTCTCGGACGCCGTCATCGGTCATAAAGCCCGCGAGGGCTTCCTCGAGGCGGATCCCCAGTGCATCCGCCCGGGCCGTTATCTTCCCAAGGCGCTCTTCCCGAGGCGTCTTCATCTCCGACACAGCGCCGACAGCTTCGACGATCGCCGGAGCAACATCTCGCGACTCGGCACGTTCGGCCTTCGTCGCAGAGGGAGCACTACTCTTGACCGCATCCACTAGGGGATCAAACCGCTCGCTTTTCAGAGAGTACGGAGCCAGCACGCGATCCCAATCTTCCTCGGTCAGCGCCGGTTCGGCTTCCTGCGGCAGGTTAAAACGGCCCGCGGCTTCCATCACCGCCGGCCCCCTGGGAATCTCGGGCGGAGCTTCACCGCGTTCGCTCGGAACAACGTAAATGGAATCTCCCATGATCATGACAAAGTGCGGAACGTCCTGATCCTGCAGCTTGAGAATAAGCGCGATGGCGTGACGCACAAGCTGATCCTTGTCCAAGCCCGTATAGACCATGGCGTGCATCGGATACCCCACTAGCTGCTCGGCCAGAATATTTCCATCGAGATTCGCAACAAAAGCACGCTCGGCCATCTCGATCGCCAAGGATTCCCGTTGTCCTTGGGGTGTTCGCTCTTCGTAAACTTCATGAAGGTGCATATGGTTGATCGAGGCGTTGGCGCCAAGGCTGTTGAAGCCCATCCAGGCTCCGGCAGAGCGAACCTTTTCGTAACGCTTAAGGGCAGCAGCCAGAACTTCTTCGGTCATTCTTTGAGGCAAGTTTTTCTCCGGTGCCGGAATCCAAAGCGCGGAGCGCGGAATAATCCAGTTCTGGTTCACGTTGAGGATTGCACCATCCTCATCGAGCTCATCTGCGGCAAACAGATTCTGCCCCGGCGATTTTTCTAGGATGGCGTTAAAATTAATGGCTTGGGGGTCCGTCCGAACAGCCATCACCGGCGTCGTGTCCACGCGAGAACCACGCTTAGCTAACTCCCGGAGTTCGCGCTGACGTCGCCCGGGATTTGTGACAACCCTGTAACCCCGATTGCCGGCGACCACACGATCCCGCACCGCTTCCGGCTCACCGTAGCCGAAGGTCGCGTCATCAACATCCTTCCGAGTCCATTCCTGCATTCTTCGGTCCCAGCGCGTCTTTACCTGCTCCCCCGTCACGCGCATTTCACTGCGTGGGCTCGTCGCAGGAATTGTTTCCCCTTCGCGACGGATTCGATCCTCCCTCATGCCGCGAATGGTCTCGCGCATCTCGTCAACGCTGGGAAGTCCGGGCGCCGGCGAAACCTTGAGACCGGTTTCCTTTTTAATGCGTGCCGGATCGAGCAACCGCTGACGCATCGCTTTCACTTTGCCCTCAAGGTCCGCAATTCCGTGAACGTCCTCAGAATTGATGAACTGACGGATCGGAAGGCCGGGATCCTCCATCCCGTAAAGCGCAAGCAAAGCGACGCCGGCCAAAAAGCTGTGCTCGGGGGCCGCGACCGCCTTCCCGTCAATCGTATGAGAGGACTCCTTGGGAAGTCCCAGCATGACGCCGTTGGCAAGGCCTGAAGCCTTGGCAATTTCATCCGACACCTCGACCATTTCCGGCAAGACCGTCGAGAACATGAGGCCGTATTGGGGAACGACGATGTCCTTTTCCCCCTGAAGCCCGGCCTTCGTGTTGTACGTCACATAGTATTTTCCGCTCTTAGGACTCTTCTCAACCGTGAAACTCGAGCCCGGGAAGTAGGAACTTCCGCCGCTTGCGACGTACTCGCGCCAATACGCCTCGGCGGTATTCCGGTATAACTGCTTGGCTAAAGGATCTTCGGCCTCCGTGCCGTTGTGGAAGAGATTGAACGCAACCCGGAACGCGTCTCCGTTCGCAGGGGCCCAAATCAGGTACTCCTTTCCTTCGGCGTCCCGGTAAACGGAAATCTGCAAGGAGAGATGGTCCATGACCTTGGAGTCCCAGCCGTAATAAGCCGCCAGCACAGGAATGATAGACCTCACCTCGTCGCCCACGATCGTGCGGTGCCACACAGGCACACCCGTCATCCAATTGACATCCCCGGCAATCCGGCCTTCTTCGTCGATCATGACCGCAAAGCCGGGCTTCATGGTTTGCAGCAGACCGTTGACCCGGCGCGCCATCACCGGATCCAACACCCCCATGGCATTCATATATTGAGCGGCCATACCCGCAAAGTCCTCGAAGCCGCGAACCTGCATGGCCGGTTTTTTGTCGGCCTTCACGCCGTCCGGCCGGACCTGAAGCCATGGAATGAAACCGAGGCTGTATGGAACTTCGCTGCCGTCCTCAGTCTGGGTCTGGCTGTAGTAACCGTGCATATGCTCCAGAAAGGCCAGAAACTTCTCGAGTTCGACGCGAGCATCGTAGGCCTGCCGGTCGTAAGGATCCCCGGCAGCCTGGTGTGCGAGGATATTCAGCCACATGCCCAGCACCATCGGTTGAGAGTATCGCGTATCCCTCCCGAAAGCGACAGCATCCCCTTTGTCGTTGATTCGATCCAAAGGAATCAGCGCGTCCATGCCTTCGGCATAGGTGACCCGCATCAAACCGCGCCCCTCCCGGAAATAGGCCATGTGACTGTTCACAGTTTCCCTGCGAACCCTGTCAGCACGGTCCTGAGGGGCAGGGAGACTCAACGCTTTTGCTCCGGTATCCGGTGCAGGCGCCGCGGCTGCCGGAGGCGCTTGGGCATCGGGTTTAGACGGCAACGCAAGTTTCGCAGCGATCGCGCCAAGAATTGCTGCAAGCGCCATGACGCCCGCCATCGCAAACCGCAGAACCGCGCCCGGCGTCCAGCGCCAGGCACTCGGAAAAGAAAGCGGCGGTGACTGTAGTTCGTCCCGAAGGCCCGCACGTCGCTCGGCGGGGATCTCATAGTTCCAGCCTCTTCCGGCACGCCATTCCCCGTAAGCATAGCGAAATTTTCGAACCTCGACCACCATGCGCCGACGGATAGGAACCAAGGTAATCAGGACCGAAAAGAGCTTGTACCAAAGCTTTGGGCTTGTCAGGAAATAGACCAGGAGCATTCCCGTGCCCATGCCAAGAGGCATTGAGAAAGAACCCGTGACAAAGAACATCACCGTGGCATAGATAAGGGCAGCGCCAAATAACGGCGAAACTTTGAAAATCTTACCGGTCAAAATCGGGCCGGCAATGGCTGTTGAGACGGCGGCAATGATGTAGGACGCCAGGTCGATGCCCTTGACAACCGGCTGGGAAGGCACCAACGCGTAAAACCGGGTGATATCCGCAAGGGCCGCATAGGACAGAACGACGCCGAGCGCAAATCCCGTGAGTTGCGCTGTGTCGTGGGCGAACTTCGAAATCGCCAGGAACCAATCAATCCAGCCCTTCTTACCCTGCTCTCGAATGTCCGAACGTCCCTCCCTGGCCCAATGCTTTCCGAAGTGCCACAGATTCGCGATATTGGTGTAGGCGAGCAAAACGGTAAAAACGAGAGACATCAGCATTCCCGCCGTAAATCCGAGAAGGGTCCGCAGCGGAGAGGTCAGAAAATAAACCAGGTCCCCGGCCCAGCTTTGCCGAACGGCCGTGACGGCATTCCGGAGCCCCGCAGGAAGCTTCTGCACGACCGGAGCCCATACGCCCCTGGGAAACATGGCGCGGTATCTCGCGTAATAGATATGGTCGACCCACCAATTCGCGGTTCTGGTCGGCGTTCGGACTTCGCGAATCTTCTGTGACGTGATCCATCCCAGGTAAGGCCCAAGGAGCCAGGCCACCATGAGCGGAAAAGTAAATACAAGCCCCCACTGGGAGGACCAGAAGAACATGCCGGAAATAATCAGGAAAAGCGCGGCCAGCGGCGACGGCTCGAATTTTTCTGCGAAGAGGTTGAGGTTCAGGAGTTTTTTCCCGCCAGCGATGAGAAACGTCGTCCAGGGCATGGTATCGGTCAAATAGCCGCCGGACTGCCAGAATATTTTATAGGCCAGATTGAACCCATAATTCAGGAGAATGACGGAACCTGCCGCAACAACGAGCCATTTTGGAATAAACGCGAATGAGACCGGCGTAAAGTAAAGAGTCGAGAGCAGGAGGTTGATCTTAGCCGTCAGGAAGAGGAAAACAGGCCAAGCAAACTGGCCGGAAACAATGAACGGCAGGGCCCAGATCGCCGCGGCACCCACCATCGCCGTGATAAACCAGGGGACCGGCGTATAACGACCCGACAAACGGTGAGCCAGAAAGAACCCGGTGAAGAGCGCTAGGCTCCAATAGGCCGGGCTGAAGGGCGCCAGGTACGCCGCTCCGAAAACCATCAGGAGCCCCGCCATAAAGGGCGTCGCATGGCTGTAGCGGAACGAAAGCAAGGCCGTCAGAAAAAGCAGCGGCGCCGCAATCCACCACGCCGCCGACAGGGAGATCGAAAGGCCGAGGAACTGAATCGTCGTCGGCACGGCGAGCGCAGCAAGGAGCTGAGGGAAAAACACCATCAAGGGAACCGAAACCGCTCCGACCGCGATGCCCGCAAGCTTGCTCGTCGCCGGAATCGCGGGAGTATACTCATAGGGCTCGTGGTCCACAATGTAGTAGCGCCATTGAGTCCGGATGAAATCGAGACCGAGGATGATGGGAAGGCTCAGGAAGATTCCCGTCGAAAGCAGTACCGCCCAAACCCGCTTCATCGTCGAGACACGGTTCATTTCTTTCTGGGCAGAATAACCCCACCAGCGGCCCGCAACGAGAAGGGCTGAAGCCGTCAGCACGAGCAAAGCCCAGCCGGCAAACCCGCCCAGGAAGTAAAGAACGCCCGCAAGCGCGGCGCCTCCCGCGACAGTCCAAATGCGGTGGGTTTTGTCCTGAATCGCCCATTCATTCAGGGGTTTCAGGAAGTTAATCAGAAAGACGACGGTCACCAGCATATACATCATCAACGAAAAAGACATTTCAGGATGATGGAACTCGAGGAGCGGCTGGAGGTAGGCGAAGGTTTGTACAAAACCCGAATACGTGATCGACAAAACCAAGGCAAAAGGCAGGAGCCAGGTCAAAAACAGCAGCTCCCGCAGATAGCTCGTCCAGGCCATGCGGTGGTGGTGACGACTCGACATGAGAGCCCCGATCATGCGCTCCATCTCGACCGTATACTTTTCTCCGAGCATCCACCGAACGGCGCGGCTGATATGCTCCTCGATGTTGGCGCACGCCGGCTCGAAAACAGCGGACCGGACCGAGGCAATGCAAAGCGCAGCCGCTGCCTGAAAGCTGTCATGCGAAAGCATCCGGGCTCCCATAATCCCCATCTCGCCGCTAAAAAACCGCCCTTCCCAAATGCCCGCGAGGCGGCCGAACTGAGTGCCCACAATCCCCCAGAAAAGGGCCGCCCACAATCCTGGACCGAAGCCGGTAAATCCGAGCATCCCCAAAAAGGGAATCCCCAAAAACAAAGCCCCGAGAATCCATCCGCCGATCAATCCCAGGGACGTGCCCATCAAGTACTTGCCAGGCATCCGGTTACCTTCTTCCGGTTCGGTCCCGCGCCCCAGGCGGTTGTTGACGCCGACCGCTTTGCCATATTGGCTGTCGACGCCTCTCTGCATTTGCGCAAGGCGATGAGACGCAAACCATTGATCCGACAATCCAAGCGACCTGGCAAAGCGGTAGGCCCACCGTATGGACCAGTCTTCACCATCCATGATCGTCTGCATTTTGTCGGCAAAGGCCGCCCCGGTCTTCGGCTCCTGGCTGTTCTTATACTGCCACAGAGTCTCGCCTCCCCCGACCTCGATATACTGATTGATGTAGCCCGCCCACTGATTGTCCGGGTGGGACCCGACTTCCACGGCCTTGACATAAGGCATCCAGTGAGTGGCTTTCTCGTACATAAAATTCATGAGCCAGTTATTGCGGTCGCTGAAGTCGCCGATCGTGCCGTAAGAGGGGTCCTGACTCCTCTCGAAATCGTTCGCGGGCTCCTCAAGCTGCGTGATATCACCAATATTGAATAGTCCCAAAAACCAGAACAACGCCCGAAGGAACCATCCCACTTGAAGGGGCGTTTCGCGAATGTCTTCGGTTTCGAGGACGGGATAAAAATCGTCGAGGCGCGTGGCGTCGGGCAAGCGTTCGTCGAGTACCAATCCAAAGCGCAGGATGACTTGACGGATCACGGCATCCTGATTGTTCCTGCGAATGTCGCGCAGGCCGCCGTCATAAAGGCCGTGAAAGGTCATCATTTCGTTCTCAACCAACCGGCGTGCGATCACGGCCTCCAAAGCGATACGGGAAAGCTCGTCCCGGTCACCGGCTGCCACAAGAGCCTGGATCCGGGCGTGGGCCGCTGCCAACTCGGCAAGAAAAGCGTCCGACGATGTCACGGCGGGGTCCAGAAAGGCTGAACGGAACGTCACGGTCGGATCGGTCTGTCCGAGCGCGCGCACAGCCTCGGCCATCGCCCAGGAAGTCAAAGAAGCCTCCCTCGCAACAGTCAGCGGCAGGGTCGCGATCAAAACCTCCGCCATCCTTTGAGCCGCTTCGCGGCGAAGAGCCGGTGTCTTCAGAGCGCGATCGTCTTGCGTGGCACGGCTGATCAAACCCTGGCGGATCGCCTCGCGGATTCCCCACTCTCTGCCCGTCATCTGGATCGTCACGCCGTTGTCTTCGGAAATGAAGCCGCTGTGGTTTTTATCGTCGCGAGTCTGGTCGCCGAACACGCGGTTGAACCCTTCCTCGAGCTCGTCAACGAACATGAGATCGTTGACTTTGACTTCCTCAGCTTGAGCCCCCGCAAAAAGAGGCATCACTTCAAAGCCCGCGCTCTGACGCGTAAGCGGTCGAAGGAACGGTATGGCGTGCGCAAGCCGGACGTACCAGGGATAATCCGCCGGACTACTGTCGGGCACGAACTTGTCGAGGTTAGCGGACCCGTAGTTTTCGATAAACGCTTGCCGCTGAGCCATGAAACGCCCATCCACTTCCTGATAATCGCGGTCCCAAATTCTCAACGCATTCACGACAGTCCGAAACGTTTCGGAGGCGACCACTTCAGGGGTCAGATCCTCATAGTCCTCTCCGAGAATCGCCCGGATCACAAAACTCGGAAGTCCGTCGATCTGCGCGGCCGTCAAAGGGGCTTCGCCGATCCGGTCGATATAATAGGGCGTCAGGCGGGCTCTCTGTTCCTCCGTAAGCGTATGCCCCTCCAGCTTGGCCCTTCCCTGAATCCTGAGATTGGCCAACGGAAAAACAACTTGAGGATGATCGAGGATGAACTCGCGGTCTACCGGGGAGTCGTTCTGCTGACCCCGGAATTCGTTCCACTGCTGCTTGTAGCGGGCAAAATATTCGGGGTAGTCCTCCATTCTCATACCGTAGTAAGTCAAGTCGGCGTACACCTGGTGCTGAATGAAAACCGACCGTTTGGCGTGTGCCTCCACAATGGTCTCATTGCTCATTCCCGAGAAAATCAGTGAAAGGAATCCGGCGAGCACCATGGTCGCCACAAATCCCCAAAGGGCGAAGGTCCATCCAAAGATGAAATATCCGATGAGCGACAAGACGCCCCCGGGCAGCGCGACAAAGGGCGCAAGCAAATAACGCTGCTTTCGAGGAACCAGGAGATCATAGGCCGTGGTCGGCGTCCCGATCCCGAAGGCCGCCCACTTGATCCTCTGGATGATGCTTCCAACCTTCTTGTTCAGATTGATCGCCCAGTCATAAACGCCAAGGTCCTTTTCCGTGCTCTTCCCTATGATTTTTGTGTCGGCGTCTTGATTGAAATCCGCAGGCTTGTTCCTCGGAAAAGTTTGAATGCGGATACCCATCACGGTTTCGATATCCATGATCGCTTCGCGAATCGCTTTCAAATCCGCTTCAGAGTGATCGCCGATGTCTCCGAGGAGGCCGACGATATTGATATTCAGGCGTTTATTGATGGCTTTGACCCGATCATGAAGACGCACCCCCTCATCCTGGCGCAAGGCCCTTGCATCGACCAGCAGAATATCGCGAATCGCCCGGGTTTTGCGGCTCTTCGCTACTTCCCGCGCTACGCGCATCAGGCCCGCTTCGTCGCCAGCTGCGATCCACTCGTTGAGCCGGCCCCGAGCCTGAACTCTCGCCTCTTCAGGAGTGAGAGCCGGCTGATCCTTTCGAAGCATTCCGGCAAAAACCGCTACCCACCCCTCCGTCCTCTGCGCCGGAGTACTGATCACGTTCGGCGACGGTGTCAGTATTTCGCGAACGATGAAAAAGGCAATTTGATCAATGTTCCAGCCAAGGGCCGGGGTCAGCTGAACCCATCGTCGATAGAGTCCAAAGGGCTCTAGGGCATTGCCCAAATCTTGGACCGACTGGGGATCAAGATCTCCGGCGGCAGAATTTGCAATGCGCCACAGGACTTCGTCGATAATACCCGCTTTCCCCTGATTGGTCGGCACATAGACGGTTCCCTTCCTGTTTGCGGGAATTTTATCCTTGGCCATTGCAGCGGGCGAAGGAGCGGATGTCCGCATTTCCCGGCGTTCCGGAGCTGCGGGGGATTTCGATCCCGGAACCGGCGCAGAAACTTGCGGCGCGGGAACATCTCCGGCCGGCGCCAGAGGCCCTTGCGCGGGGCCGTTGCCTTGCACCGCGCGGGGTGCCTCCAGCCGCTTAATGCGCCGCCAAGGTGTTCTCTTGCGCAAGTTGCCGAGGAAATCCGCGACGATCGATGCCGAGGAAAAAGAGATTGTGACGAAGAGCCACAAATAGAGCGCGGCCAGAAAGGAATCCACGTTGGCCCAATCCAGAATCCATTTTGCGACGACAAACCCGATGGCGCCAAACTGGAGCCGGTGCAGAAAAATGTAGGACAGGAACTTCTTCGTGGCACCCAGCGGGAAAAATCTCGTTTTGATCCTGTGAGGTTTTTGTTTGCCGATCTCACGATACGTATAAGGGTCCGTCAGCGTCACATCGGCTTTCCTGCGCTGAGACGCCTGAATCGTCGCCCGGAAAGCCGTAAGGACGTGATGCACGCCTACTGCGGTAAAGATCGCAAGTAACGCTTGGATGCCTTTCTCGATTTTGGGCTTGGCTTTATCGGCTTGCATGCGGCTGATGACGTCCCGGGGCGTGTCCCCCGTTCCCATGCGGACACGGATGGTAAATTCGTTTTCGAACTGCCGGGTCGCGTCGAAGCGGCGAGCGCCCTTGACTTCGAGGGCGAGCTGCTTTTCCCGCTCGTTTTTAGGCTCCTCGTCGAGGGGGTCCACAAAACCGTTGGCCTGCAGCCCGAGCTTCTGCACGTTGTCGATCAAGCGGATAAAGTCCACGAGCTTTTCGCGGTCCAGCACTCCCTTTTTGCGTCCAAGGATCGCCAACTCATGTTCCTCGCGCTGAAAGATCTCCATCATGGCGGCCAGATCGAGCAGGAGCCGCTTGGCCGTTACGCGGTTCAAGCTCCCGGTGGCCAGTCCTTCGACCAGCCTGTCCCGGAGCCACTGCCGGTCAGACTTGCCCTGCGCGTCCGAACCCAGGCGTGCCGTGATCTGGTTCGCGTCGAGCCAGCGATCGATCAGGTCTTCGGGCAGCGTGCTGTTCTGCTCCTCCTCGAGGATGACGGTCGGCTTATGGTCCCGCTTCTGGGTCAGAAAATATTCCGTGATGCTGTATTTCATGGAGAGGATCTGGGGGATATTGCCGTTCATGCGCTCTTCCACGACGAGTGAAAAAACGCGCGCTCGGTTGATTTCCTGGTCTTCCTCCAGGTCGTACCCGTACCGTTCTGAATTGCGGAACAGAAGGTAATCGACCGCCATAAAATCCTCGAAAATGGCCTTGATCTCTTCGGCGGTCACCGGCTTTCCATTGTCCTTGCGGGTCCGAAGGACCAGCTTATTTTCAAAATCGTAGCCGATCCCCTCGAGCTTGAATTTTTTAATGAAGTGCCGGGCCAGAGCACCTGGATTTTCGCCGTTTTCGGCGATCTCGAACTCTTCGTGGGTCAGCATTTTCCGGGGCCCGCGGTTGGAGAGCTGGCGAATCACAAGGTCCTTGACGATCTCGGGATTGGCGCGCAGCGTCTCGGAGCTGATCGGCTCGGCGCGGCCGAAAATGACCCGCTCGAGGTCTCTTGGAATTCCGGACAGGTTGTCGAGAATGTTCATGTAATCGCGGAGGATCTCCTGATTCTGCCGTTTCTTTTCCTCGTTCCTTTTCCGGACACGGTCTTGTTCGGCCGCAGGCATTCCGTCATCGATCGCCTCCTCCCACTGCCAGGACCGGAACCCCTCAAGCAGGACCCCGCGAAACCGCAGGAAGATATCCGTCTCCGAACGCCCGTAGACGCCGCTTTCGCGAAAATCGTAATCGGGAGGGAACATGTGCATTTTTTCCGAAAATTGCTGAAGGGCCATCCGAAGCACTTCGAGCTGCTCCCCCATGTACGTCTCGGCCACCTGGTCGTCAGGAGCAATCGTGAGCATGTCGGTGAGCTTGGCTTCGACGGCCCGGTCGCGCCGCGAAAGGCGCGCATCTTCCCTCAAATCGGTAATCCAGTCGGTCCTTCCGCCGAGGCTGCGGTGCCAGATCCTCTGGCTCGTCTCGGCCATCGAAATCGCGTTGATCAGCGAATCGAACGGCAGGGTCCTTTGAAGGTATTTGCGGTACCGCAAAAAGACCTTGGCCCCGTCGAGGAAGAACTGCTCCATCATATCTTCAGGCGTCACCTTGTGCAGACCCAGGCGCGACGCAAGCTCCGGCGTCCCCCGCCACGCCATTTCGGCGACAAAGGAAATCTCGCCGGTGTTCGCCGTAAAGCCGATCGGGTCCCAGTGTTTGCGGTACAGAGCCCAGGCCAGCTTCCGAAAACGGATCTTGTCCGGGACCTCCTCCATCGTAAGTAGTTTTTTGTCGTAGGGCTGCTTGACCATCGTCCGGACGTACCACTGGCTCACGGAGACCTGGAGCATGTTCATCTTGTAGTATTCCTCGAGGGCCTTGACCGTCTCGGGGTGGGCCGCAAGGTCCCCGTCGTTGTCAAACACCCGCTCCTGGATCATTTCCTGGAGAAAATTCGAGAACTGCTGCTTCATCCCGGCATCATACTCTTCGTGAACCGGATAGCCGCTCAGGCCTCCGATCAAGCTCCGGTATTTAGACACGAGCTCCGCCACGGCATCAGCGTAGCGAACCCCCGGCCGAGGATAGCGGCGCAAGAGCTCATCAAAAACTGAGGCCTGCATCTGAAAGAAGTAAGATTGAAAATTGTGACGCTCGCGAGTGATCGCTTCGCCGTTCCACACGCGCTTTTCCCGCTCATACTTCGTCTTGACCTTGAAAAGGTAAAGGGCTTCATTGAGATCGTAAACGTTGTCCGCGGTCCAATCTCCGAGGGTAACGGGGCGGGGAAGCTTCAGTCCCGTAAAGAGCCCCTTGATGAATTCCGAAGAGCTTTGAGGCGAGCGCGCGTCCGCCATCCGGGCATCCGGAGCCGGATGTTTCGCGAGCTCGGCTTGCGCGGCGGCGATGCGGCCGGGGTCCTTCGAACCTTTGGCTTGTTCCACCGCCTTTGCCGCGAAGCGGTGGACCTCCAGCATTTCCTGATGAAGTGCCGGGGCGAAGCCCTGAAGCTGCGTCATCATGACCATCCGCTGTTTGAGAAGCTTCTCGAGGTCGCTGACTTTCGAATACTGACCGACATAATAGGAAATCAAGCCCATCAGGTCGTAATAGCGCTCGACCAGCGTCTGATCGTAGGGTTGATTCAGCGCTTTCTTCTCGATCTCCCTGAAATAGAGCGCGAGATCCCGCCGAAAATCGTCCGAAAAGCCGATTTTCTTCAGATACTCTTTAAACACCGGCGACTGAAGGAGGTCCCGGTAACGCTCGAAAAGCGTCTTCGCGTATCCGGAGTCCACGCCTGCGTTGATCTTTTGAGAGACCCAGTTGCCGAGAAATCCGAGGTCCCCGGCATTATCCCGCACGTTCATTTTCCGGCCCGGCTCGCCCGCGATCAGTGCGAGCAGCGTCTGGACCTCGAGCTTGTTTGGATAGGAGCCGTCCTTGGCACGGTCGACCGCCAGCAAAAGCACCGTGTGGCGCGTCCGGACCTTTTCCTTCGGGCTCAATGCGTTGAAAGTTTCGAAATTCGGCGGCAGATCTTTCGTCAGGCCTACGGCAAAGCTCAGTTCACCCATCAGCCATCCCATGGCCCTAGGGTCGCCCGCATTAAGGGGATATCCCTTCGGTGCCTTGCCTGACTGCGGCGCCTCAGCGGGACTCGTCAGGTGAGTGTAGATCTGCCCCATCAGAGAATCCTGAAGGCCGGTGCTGCGGGGCGTGAAAAGTTCGGGATCATTGATGAAGCCGGCCTTGACCAGTTCCAACATGTTGTTGATCTTTGTCAGGACACCGTCCTGTCCGTCCCGGTCATCTCTTTCAGCCAGGAAGCGCTCGAGAATGCCCTTGATCCCAGCCGCGTCGAGGGGCTTGTTCTCCATGCCGTACATTTTCGCAATCCCGGTCGCCAATCCGCAGACAAGTCCGATGATATCGGCGTTCATCTTGACCTTCGTTTCATCCCCGTAAACGATGCGCGCCGCAAGCGCCTTCGTCGGCGCGGCAATTTCACGGACGATGGCTGCCACCAGCTCGGCATGCCCCACGGTCGGCCCAAAACCGGCCCCTTCGCCTTCCCGGATTCTGCTGCGCGCCCAGGCCGTCCTAAACGGCGTTTCCGTCCCGGTACCCTGCGCGTAGCCGAGGGCGTTCATGAGCAACCGGACATCCGCGTCAAGTTCCCGAGAAACTGCGGGGCTCATGGCGGCATTGATTTCATCGTCGATGCGATCACTCGACATCGTGGCATAATTCGCGGCAGCGGGAAGCTTCGCCGCGGAAGCGTCGGCGGGCACTGCGGCCACCATAAGCGGCTGTTGCCGCACCGGAATCTGTGTCCCGCTCGGGGCCATAGCGCCGCGTCCAAATATTTCAGGGCCGGTCATTCCGGCCGGCACGGTCTGTGTGCCCCCCAAATCGGCTGCAACCGCTTCACCCGCCGCCGTCAGGGACCCAAGGCCAACCGCCGCCGCTCCGATCGCTCCGGCCTTCAGCACGTCACGGCGCGTGAATTGCAAACCTTCCTCTTTTGACCTAATCTCTTTTCGCTGCACCGGTTCTTTTTGCCAAGGCTTCGGAAGATTCTGCTCCGCGGGAACCTCGTCGGGGCGGAGATTGGAATCGCCCACCCGGGTCATCAACCTGCCTTGGAGCTCTCCCATCATCTGCTCGCTGTAAACCATCTCGGCAGTAGTAAAAGGCTCTCCGGCCAGAAATTTCTGCCAGCGCTCATTCCATCCCCCGGGATACTTCTCCTTCCACTTCGTTTCCATTTGCGCATTCGGCCAATTGACGCGGTAATCTTCCGGGTTCAGCTCGGGCTTCTTCCGGCTGCGTGAGAGAAGGTCCCGGTTCAGCTGATCCACCATCGCTTGCGCGCCCACTCGTCCGCCGACCATCGCCAGACGCTTCATCTGCTGGGCAAGGAAGGCATTCCAGTCTGACGCCGCAGCGGCTTCTTTGAGAAAAATCATGAGGCGCCCCTGGCTATTCGCATCGAGATCCAGGAAGGATTTGCCGTCGCGAAGAATCCTCGGCATCTCGACGCCGAACATGTCCGCGATTTGCTGCCAATAGTCGTCCGCGGCCTTCATGACGTCACGAACCCCGAGGCCGGACCTTTGAAGAGTCTGAAGCATGCCGAGGAAATCAGCCGTAAAATCCCCGGAGGGATTCCTCGAGTTTTCGACGAGGGCGTCGTTTTCGAACGAGAGGAAAAACCCGACGACATTCGACCCGATCTCGGGATCGTTATAGAGTTCCGTCACGAGCTTGCCGGCAATCCGGGCATCGTTGTCCGTCAAATATTGGAGGATCCCAAGAATCTGCTTCTCCTCCTTGGAATCGACGCGTTTTCCGGTCGCAGGCTCAATCGCTGTCATTCGGCCCATCAGCGTGCGGATCAGCTCGGGGGTTTTGCCCCGACGGTACATGTCGGAAACAGTCGCCTGGAGGGCGCCCGCCTTGGTGGGCTTATCCGGATCATAAGGCATTCCGTAGAGGAACATGCTGACATGGTCCATCATGAGCGTCATGGGATTCATCAACCCGGCCAGATAGCGCTGATCGGCAGTCCATTGTTCCTTCCTGCCGGTCGCCCGGCTGACAAGGTCCGCGTCTTCCACGACGCCCGCCGCTTCGAGCTCCCGGGAAACGCGCGTATAATTGCGCAGATCGCTCAGAAGATCGCCGAGCATTCCCTGCAGGATCGTCAGAACGAACGCGTATTCGACCTCGGAGCGCTCAACCGGAACCTCTTCGGTGAGGAATCGCTCATTGTAACGCAATCCGTATTCGTCGAGTTCCGGAGGATATTCCGAGCGCCGAACGGTCGCCGGCATATTACGAAGGAACCCGATAAAATATTTCATGCTCGCAAGCCAGGCCGGCGTTCCGAGCCCCGCTTGGACGCGCGCTTCCGTTTCGGCAATAAGACTGCTCACGGAGTCCGCAACTTTTCCGGGATCCAGCGGCCGATGGTCTTCCTTAACTGTCGTATCGGGTTTCAAGCGCCCTTGAGTGAAATCATCCAGAAGTCTTTTCGCCTTCGGGCCCCACGTCGAGCGGCGCAGCAGTTCGATATCTTTTTTACGCCTCGGGCTCAGAAGAATTGGCTCGAGCTGACGGTATTGCAGGTCTAGGAAAATTTGTCCGACGTCTGAGGCGATCGGTCCTTTCCGCCACCATTGCGCCGAGAGCGTCCATAGGAGCGCCATGATATCGGCGTGAGCGCCCATCAGGAGAAGGTTCGTGTCTTTGGAGGAGAACATCACTTTGTTGACGACCCTTCCATCCCGGACGACCTCCTCAGGAAACAAAGCAGGAAAAAGAGCTTTGATGAATTCGAAGGCATACTGTTGAGGCCGCAGGCTCTCATATCTCGGCACGGCCCACGTCAGCGGCCCTGCCCCGAGTATTCCGAGTTCGATCGCCATCGTATAGGCCGCGCGTCTCAGCCGGTGTTGCAAGGGGGCCGATGGGTCGTAGGGCTCATTCATCGCTCGGGACAGATACTCCATCGTCTGGACGAGATCGGGGCCCGCCTCATCGAACCAAGTTCTCCTGAAAAGCAGGCGATTCGGACGGCTTGCGCGGTCGAACCAGTAGTGGATCTGCCTCGACATAATTCCGACGGAGCGGGAGAGCTTGTCGAGCTTCGCGACTTCGGCGTGATCAATTGCCAAATGCGTAAATTCGGAGTCCTGGTGAACCATGGCTTGCCAGGCAAAAAGGAACCCCATGCCTAAGATCTTCTTGAGTTCGACCGGCGGGATTCCTTCCCCTGCCTTCGCCTTTTCCCGCCTCACCTTGCTCCAAGCCCTTTCGAGTTCTGTTTTTTCGTGCTCCATGAATTCGCCGGCCAGGACGCTCGTAAAGAGGTCGGCCACTTCCAGATCGCTCTTGGGTCCCGCTTTCTTGAACTCCGCGAGGCTTGTCCGGACCGCAGAATCCCACAGCCGCATCAAGCGGATCGCACGAAGCGGGATTTTCTTATCCTCCCTGAGCATAAGGTTGTGGCGAACTAAAAGCGGAAGCACAAAATTGCCGTACAGGGTCGCCACCGAGACAACATCCTCCTCGCCGGACCCGATGGGAAGCCCGAGCCCTTTCGGACCAAAAATAGAGAGGATGAGCTGTTCCATTTCCCCCCCCGGATTCATGGAGTCGGGAAGCGGTTCGATCCCGAGGCGACGAGCGGAACGGTTCAATTTCGCGTTAGCAATATCCGCGGGTCTGAGGACGGCATCATGAAAGGACTTGAACTCACCTGTGACGAGAGAGTTTTTCAGGGCCGTAATCGCTGCACGGAACAATTCGCCCTTCAAGTAAGCTTGGATCTCCTGGATCTCAGCGTCTGTCACGCCCTCTCCGGCTCGGCGCGAATCGATCACTCCCCGCGTGACCTGCGCCGTCACCATGCCGTTAATAATTCCGGCATACGACTTAATCGCTAAAAGTTTCTCGGTCACGAAAGGAACGCTGTACGACAGCTTACCCGATGTGGCTTTAGAAAGTCTCCAGAGAATATCTTCCGCATAGCGGTCGAAATTTGGAAGATGATCTGGATTGACCGGTGAAAGATCGGAATTCGTCATGACCTCATAAATCATCCGGTCGATCGGATCCTTCGAAGGATCATAAACCTCGGCGCCCGGTGCCGGCCTCAGGTCCTTGAGGACGGCGCGCGCATCACGGGGGCTAAGAGCCTGCAGAGCCGCCACGAATCCGAGGCTTCCAACGGCTTTCATAAATGTCCGGCGCGTGACCTTCCCCGCGCTACGGATTTCGGAGCGGCGCGCGCTTGTCCGAAGCTTGAGCGGCTGAACGGGGATCCTCATCGGGTCGCGCCTGGCGTCGCCGATCATGTCCGTCAGCTTCCCGAAGAACCGACCCATCAGGTCGGCACTTGAGAGAATTTCGGAAACATCGAATGGTTTACCGTCTTGCAATTCACGCCACCGGTCGGGAGAGATCGAAAAAGGCCTCGCCTGGTCGCCGGAGCGCGCGTCCGCATCCAGGCGGTCGTTGATCGCTTTAACGAGGGCTTGGACGACCCCGGGTTTAGACAATTCGGCGAGTTTTTCTTTCAGGATGGCCTGATAGCGCCCGAGGTCCCCTTCCTTTGCGGCCTCACTCAGAAAGATCGTCAAACGGCCCTGAGAGACAGCATCCAATTGGAGGAAATTCCGGCCGGCCAGGCCCGGAAGGGGGACCTGGAGAAGCCCAGACATTTCTTGCCAATAATCGTCCGCGTCGCGCACCAAAGCCGGAAGTCCGCCGGGAACGGCTTCGATAAAGCTCAAAAGCCCTCCGGGTGTCGAGCGGTCCACCATAAACTGCCCGGCCATCGCGAGGACGAATCCTTCCGCGTTCGATCCGAACTTGCCTGTATAGATGCCGGGTGCGAGCGGCCTCGAGGGATCCATTCCTTTGAGCAGCTTCCCTCTCGACAAAAGATCCAGGAGGAGCAACGAGTCTTTTTCAAAAGCCGACTCGACGCGGACTCGGCGGCTTCGAGTGCCGGAGTCCCCCGGGCCGCTTCCGAGATTTCCCAAGAAGACATAGAGGAGGTTCAGAGACCTCGGGTCGAGCCCCGTCATAAAACCCGTAAAAGAAGCCGCCTCGACCGAGCCGCGCATTTCGGGGTCGCCGGGGTTGAATTCCCTGCCGGAGCGGAACCAGCTTGCGGCGCCCGCGATGTCAAACCCGTATTCGCGGATGCGCACGAATTCCCGCAGCGTCCGGTCATCGAGCGGTTGGGCGCGGTACTGCGAGTAATCCACGGCATTTTTGACGATGTCCTGGAGGCCGTTGAGCTTCATCTGGACCATCATGCGCAGGACGCGGTCCAGGAACCCTGCCTGGATGCCGCGGCGCCGCTCGGCGACGGTCGTCGTCAACTCCCAGGGATAAGGATCGTCCAAAACCGTTTTTCCGCCGTCGAGCAATTTTCGGATTTTATTCAGTGTGGCATAATCGGGAGACATCGTCGGATACTTGGACCCGGGAGGCCCCGGCGGAAGATTTGCATAGATCCCGAACATCTTCGCCTCGCGCACAAAATGCTCCAGCGTCACGCCGATGATATTGTATCCGGAAGCATCCCCCACAGACTCGAGCAGGCCCGGGCTCCGGGGCGTTCCCATCAATTTCATCCGGGACACACCGTTCAGCTGGGCAGTCAGACTGTCGAGACTGATCGCCCGGTAGGAGACTGTTTTGCCGGCTCCGTCCGCCACAGGCTCCAGATAGTTTGCGACCGTTTTCCCAAAGACCCGAAAAGAATAGCGAGCGGCCAGACGGCGCGCTTCTTCGGCCTTGCCGCTTGTGAGAAGCGCGTTAATCTGTCCCACCGATTCGCCCGCTTCCACCCAGCGGTAGAATTCCTTGTGCAGAATAAACTGATCCATCTCGTAAGCCTTGCCGATCCCCTGATAATGAAGACGCATCTGCGTTTCATAAACCTCGTTTCCGGTCATGACCAGCTCATCCGGCCGTCTTCCCGAAAGGTCCTCCCACTGGGCGCTGAAAAAGTTCATCCAGGACTGCCACTCCGGCGTTCCGAGCCCTTCCCGGAGCATTCTCTGCGCTTCCACCCAGACGGCGTTGAAACGAGCCTGCAGATCGGGGGCAACAACCGCCTCCGCGTTCAGAGACGTTTCAAACTGAGGAAGCCCCATTTCATATTTTCCGGCGTTGAACTCCTCAAAAAAATGCATGGCGGCGGGCCCGAAACTACGTCGGAGCTCTCGGTCCATCATGTCCTGGAACGGGCGGTGAAGCAAAAGATCGAAGACCCGCCGGAGCCTCGCGTCCGAAAGGACCCCGTTTCGAATACCCGCGGCCCGCGTATCGAGGACGTCGGACGCATCCTGAAGGTTCACCGGCTCCCCGGGCCACCAGAGCGCCGGCGTGTGCAAGATGAAGCGAATGGTGGACGCGGCAAGACCCCGAAGGACCGGCGGAGTCCACGACACATTGTCGGCCGCGTTGGGCTGAGGCAGCGCCGGAAACATCCGGACCATGAATTCCTGAACGGCCTTGTTCGCCGCCTCCCGCAAATCGCCGATGAAATAATAGTAAAACCGGTTCATGTCCGTGGCCACGTCAATCGCATAGAACTCCCAAAGGGTGCGGTCCTCGACGGTCATGGGCCTGCCGGCTTCGAGTTTGTCGATGATCCGGTTGTAATCGCTCAAGTCGGGCGTCTTCCCCGGAACCTCCTTGCCCAAACCAAGGAGGCGCGCGATTTCCATACCGTTCTCGTCGTCTAGAACTTCGGGGACCGCCAGCAGGAATGCCACTTGATTGCGTACGAACCTCTCCGTCTCGCCGAGGAAGGCGTGGCGCGCGCCGTCACGGACCTTCTTCGCCTGCTCAGGGCGCGAAAAGTCATGATAGCGGTAAAGATTGCGGCTCCACTCCATCATGTTTCCGGCGGCCATTACCGCGAAGCCAAGATAATTCTTCAGTTCCACCGGATGATCCGGATGACTTTGCGCGAATTTTTCCTGCAGGAGCCTCATATCGCTCCCTTTGAGCATATTTCCCACGACGTCGGAAAAAAGCAAATGGACCTGTGAGTTCCGGGTCAGTGTCTTCGACTTGACCGAAATCTCGAGCACTTTACGCAGGGACAGCACCAGGAGGCGGAGGAAATCGTTGGCGTTCCGGGGACCCTGCAACGCCAGGTTGAATTCCTTCGTCACTTCGTCCCGGCCTACGGTCTGCAAGGCCCAGAAATTCTCCTCGGGATGCTCCGCGAACATCGCGTCCACACGCGCTTCGTCGCCGAGGCCGATCACGCGGCCCTCTTGCGCGATCACCTGCGGCATCGTCTCCAGTCGGCCTTGGTTTCGCTCTCTCTGAAGCTTGCTAAAGCGATCGCTGCAGTCCTCGCTCGTCAGTCCGTCACCAAACATCTCCCGAGGGTTGTACGTTTCGATCACATACTGCCGCCACGCGGGATCCTCATTCGGACCCAGCGAGACCCCCTGCCCGGCGGCCCGCTGCATTTCATGCTTCATCGCCGCCGCCGCGCGCTTCATGTCGCCGGCAAATTTTCGATCAAACTCATCGTCCGCCATCCCGTAAACTTTGCCGTTCACCTGACGAACGCGGTAGGCCTTGCGGAGAGGCTCGAAGATCTCCCGCGCTCTCGTTTCGAAATAGGCATCGTCCCCCCAAGCAAATCCTAGTCGCGTCATCAAGGGAGCGATGAAATTTTCCGTCAAAGTCTGCTCATTCCACATCCCGTCCTGCCCCGGCTCGAATCCCAGGGTCTGCAGGATCTCGCGCGCATACGTGAGCATGGGTTCGCTATAGCCCGTCGCGCGCGCCGAATCTTTGAGCGCCGGCGGCGTGAACGAGTTTTTTCTTTCGAAGTCCAAGGCGACCTGAGAACCCGCCGCTTGTTCGGCCAAAAACCGTCCATCGCCCGTGAGAAGAGTCTCGCGGAAAGCCGAGACCATGGAGGCGTACGCACGGCGCGTTTCCGGAACCCGGCAGGTCATCATCTGTCCAGGCGTCGCTGCGGTGAACCCATTCTCGCGGGCCAGCCGGTGATCTTCGCGCAGGAGTTCCCCCGCGCGTCGTTTGGCAATCGCGATCATCGACTGGGCAATCTCGTCCGGATAACCGGGATAGAGTCCGATCAAGTCCCGGTCCGCCACGGCCGGGCCGCCGGACCGCCTCTGCTGCTGCTGACGCCAAACGGTCATCAGGAAGTTGCCCTCGGTGCGTGCCTGCAAACCGCTCTTGGCAGCCAGGGCCATCCGTTGAAGCTCTGAAACCCGCGCATAGCGGGGCGAGGCCCTCTCTCGGCGCAAAAATTCGACGGCTCGCCCTCCGGTCGGCATAAGCAGAAGGTCCAAAAACACCTCCACATCGTTTTCCATATCGATTTCTGCCGCTGCAGCCGCTATCCCCTCGTCTGACGCCGCGCCCATCGTGGCCATGACCGCAGGGCCCGCACCGGCGACCGCAGCGACATGGGAAAGAAAATCCCTGCGACTGATTCCGGTTGACCGCATTTCCTGGCGCTCTCCGGCGACTTCCGGCATCGACCAGGATTCCCCGAGCCCCGTCTCCGGCTCGCCGAATGCGGCGTTCACGGCGGCCTCGTAATCGATGCCGGGGCCTTGCGCCGGCAAAAGATGACCGTCGGAATTGATGTCCTGCACCACAGCGTTGAATTCGCCGGCCGGCGTTTCCTCGTAATTCCCAAAGGTGAATCCAAAATCCGCAAAGACGCCGTCCCGGTATCGCGCTCGGACGTCCTCGTCCGCTTGTTCCATAAATGCCGCTGTGGTCTCTGAAGGGATGGGCTCGGCGCCGATCCCTCGCCCCTTGCCGTTGGAAGGAATGATTCCGATACTTTTTGCCTCAGTCACCTCCCCGTCAACCCTGACAAGTTCGACGACCGCGTACCCGTCCGCGACCGGAATCAAAACGTAACGGTCCTGCCCGAAGGGCCGGACGCCCGCTTCGATCGCCGCGACAAGCCTCGCATCCGGCCGCTTGGCTTCCTCCTCGGTAAAAATCAAACTGGGTAGTTGGAGCGCAAGCTGCGTGATATTCATATCGGATAAACGGGCCGCGGCCGACGCCTGCGCTTCGACCCCGTGGCTGTCCCGCGTGAGCGTCAGAACGTACAACTGCCCGGTCAGGGCATCCAAATGAATCAGCTGGCGGCGGTCACCTAAAGGCTGGGCGAGCGTGCTAACAAACTTCCGGGGAACCTTTGCGCGCAAGCCGCGCTCATACCGTGCCGCAGGTTCGGCCAGTAAGACATTCCA
>JBAYGD010000034.1:0-23276 GCA_041666865.1 Candidatus Omnitrophota bacterium
AAGGTCGTGCCGTGGGCACCGAGGCGGCTGGGGTCTCCGGTTTTGGTGCGGGCCATGACCACACGGCCGCCCCAATCCTTGATGACGGTCTTGGCAATTCCGTTCAAGGCGATCCCATGGGTTTCGCCGGGGCGGTTGCCACGCTCGCTGCCGTACTGCCGATAAAGGATATCGGGATTGCGGACGCCAAAGCCATCGTCACCCACCGTGAGGATAATCTCCCGGCTATCCGGGCTCAAGTCAGCCCTGACCGTCACTGTCAGCGGCGTATCCTTCTGACCGCCTCGCTGCGCCGCTTGGACCGCGTTGGTCACGAGGTTCCCCATTGCGGCCGCCAAATCAGCCTGGTTGGCCATCAAAACCATCCCCTCAACCTTCAGCGCCTCCACCTTCACACCAGTCGGGAAGTCAAGTTTAGGAGCAACGGCCGGATCGGAAGCATTCGAGGCCAGGCGATCCCATTCTGACTCCATCCCCTGCAGCCAGCCCGGCAAGTTGATCGGCTCCAGCGCCACTTCCTTGCCCCTGACTTTTCCCAAAGCATTTTCCGCAAGCTCCAAAAGCCCCGTGAGCATGATCATGACGAGACTATCCTCATCCACGCGCTTTCCGTTCGGAGGCGGCGCTTTGTAGACGATATCGATCAGCCCATTCAATTCCTGCTGCGCTTGCAGGGCGGCGTCAAGCGCAGTTTGGCGGGCTTGCTCAAAAGTCGCCGTCTTGGCCTTGAGGTCCTCCGTGTAAAACTTGTCCCGTGCCTCATAAGGAATTTTCAGTCTTTCAATGGCCTGTCGAAATGCCTTCTTTTGTTCGGGAGAAAACTCCTCCATTTCAATCATATCTCTGAGATAAAAATCCGATAATTTAAACCATTCATGCAAGTAGATCCGGGCCACGTCGAGCATTTCCCCATCCGAGGCACCCTTCGCCTGGCGCTCAGCCGCTTGCTGCCACACTTCTTGAGGAGGATAAACCAACGTCTCATCGGCGTCCTGGCGGTAGAATTCTACAGGCGAGAAGACAACCCCTGTTTCCGGCGCCACCTTCTGTCCCTCCCCGATAGGAATCTGCAGAGATGCCAAAAGTTCCCGGAGATTGACCGCGCCGGAATCGTCCGCACGCCCAGCCGGCCACGGAATCCACACCCCCATCTCTACATCCCCCGAACTATTTTCGTAGAAGCGGATGCTTCCCCCGGCATTCTCGAGATAGCTCGCAAGAACCCCAAACTCACGGCCCCTTTGAGGATCCCACGAAGGATCGTCGGCAGCCTCCGCACCCGGAATCTCCGTCCGGGACAAAAGAGGATCCAATTCGAACAGGAACGCGCTCAACTCCTGCAAGCCGGAATCGTCACGGGCCAAATCTTCGAGAATCGCAACGTCCCGATCGTTCAGCAGCTGCGTGGAGGGATGACCTTTCACGCGCAGCGAAAGGAGACCGCGTGCGACATCACGGAAATGACCGATATTTTGCAGCCAATCCGACGCGGTAAAATGAAAATTGATGATTCCTCGGTAGGGCCCTTCCGTGCTCACGGATCCGTCTCCGGGATCGGTATAGTCCCCAATCACTTCTGTCCTGACCTCGCCTTTCCACGGGCTTCCGTCCCGCATTTTCATATTTGCAAGGAAACTTCGCAGCTCGATGCCCGCCGACAGCACGGCGTTCGCCGCCCGGGAATCGATTTGAATCGATTCCGGAACCCGGTAGGAAAGCATCCCCCGCCCGGGGCCTTGAGTTTTTGCAGTTTGGTCATCGCGCATCTCGGCCCGTTTCCCCGGCGATCGTACTTCGTCAATCCATGTCGCTACGCGCCGCAAGGCTCTCGCCAGGGATTGGCGGTGGACGGGCTGATCGAGAACGCTGAAAAACGCTTCGCGCATGGGGCCGTCGGCGCGCAGTTGATCCGCCCTGGGGCTTTTCTCCGTGATGCCTCCGGCTTTCAAGACCGCCGTACCGCTCAAGGTAGCCTTTTGAAATACCCTGACGACGTCAAAAATCAAAGGGTCTTTCGTACGCGTCACCGGATCGATGTTGGGAAACAGCGTTTTGCGCAGGTAGGGCGCCCGGCTCTTCAGCACTTGTCTTCGGATCTTCTTCTCACCCACCTGCAGTTCGATCTCATGAACTCTGCCGTAGAGCACTTGCATCAAAAAGAATTCACCCAGTGACATAAATGTGCGCCCGTCCTTTTGGGAGCGTTCTTCGAGAAACGGCAGATACCTGGCATCGATCCGCTTGTCCCTGTTCGCCTCTCCCGGCAAATCGGTGACATCGGGCAAGGAATAAACGTGACCGGGATCCACGATCACAACCGACGACTTCGTCCGAGCAGAGGCATCGATCACTTCGCGAATGCCCAGGTCGTTTTCCGCGGGGTCGACATTGATGTAACCCGCCTGGACCAGCGCCGATTCCATCAGATAAGCCGTTTCACGGTCCCTTTCGATCGCGGCATCCACCGCAGCGCGATCCCCTCCGCTTTGACGGATCTTTTGGATGCGCGCCCCCAGAAAATCACTGACCGCATCCTGCTCCAACACGAAGATCCGCGTCCTCTTGCCGTTGAGCGTGACAACGTATTCGAAAACCGATTCCGGAAGCGCCAAAGATTTCGCCGCCAGTTCCTTCGAAATCACCGATCTCATGACCGGAGAGTGAGAGGGCGGATTCAAGTAAAGGACATCCTCGGGCCGCAAAATCTTATAGACCTTACGCGCCCCATCCACCTCGGTCCCGAGGAAAACCCGGTAGCTGGTCCCCTGACCGGCTGCCTGCTCACCCTCCACAGCTAAATCATTCAGAATCGCGCGCAGAATTTCACGGCCAGACTGGAAGTCTCCGGGTAAGACAATCGACCTCATCTCAGCACGAGGGGGCGTCTTGGCGCCAAGCAACTCTCCAGCGCCCCTTGCGGGCCCCGCAATGACCTTCCCCTTCATTTCAAAAGGCTGCGGAGCCGGGCCGTCCTCGCGTCGAGACGCGTGTTCGGTCCCCGGCTTGGAATCAATCCAACGATCAACTTCGCTGGGCGCAAGAGAGACCTTCATCGGAGTTCCACTTTCATCACGCCTCAAGATATTCCGGGAGGTCGCCTCGGCGATCCCCTCTCCGACCGCAGTGACGGCGCTCTCCTGGGCACTGCGGGTTTGAGGCGCATTCGTCCAAATATCTTCCCGAAGGAATGAAAAAACCGGTGGGGTTCCCGTGAGGTCCCGGACCGGATGAAAAATCGAAAATCCGGCAGTATGCCACTTTCCCCCGGTCCGTTCCTCCGTCAAAATCACGATGCTCCCGGGATCGCCGATGAATCCCATCAAAGACTGATTCGTCGAAACACCGGCCCCGGCGGCCTGGCAGTTGCCTTTTCCGCTGGGCCCGTACCGCCCGATTTTGATTAACTCCTTGAAATCCATGGTGACGACCGCACGGACGTCCGCCTTGCCGACTTCAATATCAAACTGCTGGACCACACGCAAAACCCCGATCAGGTCGGCGATGATACGCTGATTGTCTTTGCCGCGCATAAACTCATAAAACGTTTCGAGATCGTTGAGCAAACGCTCCAACCTGTTCCCGTCCTGCATCAACCCCCTGACCTTTTCGTAGCGCTCGCTCTCCGGAGTCTGCACGAGAGTCTCGGCGATTCCTGCGGCTTCGTCCACGGACGGTAGTAATTGTCCCATCTCAACGCGACGGCTCAAGGCCTCAGACCCCTTGTTCAGTTGTCTGACGAGACCAATGGCCTCCCCGATCGGCCCCCTCTGATTGCGAGGCAAACTCTGCTGGAACTCAGCCAGTGGAGCCAGGGTACCGGAAGCGATGGCCGAATCGATCGACTGCCACAAGGCGCCATTTTTTTCAGTCCTCGGAAACTTCGTTTCAAGAAGCTCACGGAGATTGGCCATTTCCCCCTGGACCTGGTCAAGTTCTCCGGCTGAAGGAATGGCTTTGCGGCCGCCATGACTCGCATATTGTTCCAAGGCTTGCCGGACGGCGGGAAGGGCACCCGTTTGAGCGACCACGCGGGGATCCGCGGCACGGGTTAACGATTCGCTGTGCATCTTTCGCAAGGTCTCAAAAAGCTCTTTAGGCAGTTGGCGGCCGTCCCGGGCTAAATCCCGCGTCGGATCCATTTTGTAGCTCAACACGCCGGCGTTCCCTTCCTTCAAGAAAGCAAGAAACATGTCCTGGAGCAGCTGAAACGCGGGAGTCATCTCTTCCGCCTCTTTATATTCCCTTGCGAGAGTGATGACGTCCGAAAGAAAATCGCTGTCTTCAAAAGCGGTGACAGCATCCTTATGATGATCAAAATCAGAGGGTTCGAACTCGAAAATTAAATCGATTTTTTCCCTAAAAAATTGGACGACTGAATTTCGGACATCCCCGGTTCGGACCCCGCTGTCCAAAATCTCCAGCGTCTGGTCCGCAGTCAGAGGCGAAGACGGGTCAAATTTCTTAGCGGCCCCAACGGCATAATCCATCAACAAGTTGACCGCGCCCAAGTCTTCGGCGAAGCGGTCATGCCTGCCGGCTTCGAGCACACGGTCATAGGCCTGCCGCGCAAAGTCCCGGTTCACATGCTGAAGTTGAGGAAGCAAGCGATGCAGATGACGCAGCATCAGCTGGCGCCCAACATGATTCTTTTCGGCGCGAAGCGCGTTGAGAAGATTCTGCTTTGCCGTTTCGGAAAGCGGAATACGGTCGACAATGAATTCTTCGACGATGTTCAGTTTTTTGTTTTCAGAGCGCCGACTTTTCTGAAAATCGAGAATTTCAGCAATCAAGGTCTTGAAAGTTCCGCCGCGAAAGCCATTGTAATAGGCCGCCTCCAGCATGTCTTTGAGCTCCAGAGAGACCGCTCGTGAATCCTCCGCTGTGATCGCGCCGCGGTGGGTCAATACGGCCAGGGCGTAAAGCCCTTCGGAAGAATAGCCCCCGAGATTATCAAATGATTCGAGCAGCCTGATCACGGTCTCGAGATCGCCCACCTCTTCCAAAATACTGAGGACGCCACCCGGCCCCTCGACCCAATAGAGGAAGGAGTGACTGACCTTTTCGCCGAGTTCGACAAGGCGCGCGACACGCTGGCGAAGCTCCGCGCCGCCGACGGACGCCCCGCTTTGAACGCGACGCGTAACCTCGAGACCTAAGAGTCTCAAAGCTTCATAGCCGTTGCCCTCTGCATAAAATTCCCGGTATTGCTTAAGCGTCTCGTCAAGACTGTTCCCCTCCATGAAATGGGGGACAGAGGCAAGTGCGGAAGTGAGAATTTGCGGCTTCAGGCCGCCGGCTCGGTCCGATGCGGCGTTTTCCAGAAACGCCATCAGTCCGTCAATCCCGAATTTCTCTGCCAAACGTACCGCATGAAGAAGCGAAACCGAGAGTTGCTCCTTCGTGGTGCGGTAATCCATACTCTCTTTGAGTTTGGCGATCAGCTTCCTCTCTTCTTCAAATCCGCTGCACATGCCGCGCAAAACCTGCCAAGCCTTTAAGATGTCCCGCGCGCGCAGGACCTGCGCCTCCTCCTCCGTCGAAATCTCAACCATCCAGTCCCCGACGAGGTCTTGCGCAAAAGGGTCATTGAGCGCACCGGCAACATCCGCCAGAAGCAAAAGATTTTGCTTTTGCTTTTCGTTCATCTCCCGGCCTTGGGCCTCCAGAAACTTGAGTGACAGAGACGTCAAAGCGCCGGCTTGAGCGGCATCGATGCTTCCCCCATTGCGCTTTTTCCAACCGCGATACATGTTGAGCAGAACTTCTAGTTTAGCCTTTCGTTGCGCTTTTATTTTTTCGCGTTCATACTGTCTTTGTGCCTGGGCATAAGCCGCCTCCCCTCCGGCAAAGCCTTCCTTAACCGGCGGCGTGATGCCTGCGGCCTCGAGACGTGCCAAGATGGCCTTATCCAATCGATCGTTCAAAAGCTCCGAGAACTTGTAATTCCCTTCCCGTCCCCCTCCCCGCATGAGCGCCGTGAGAAAAGCGCCAAATTCCGAAGATTGCAGCTGAATCTCGGGACTGGCCAACAACTTCTGTATTCTGGGATCCCCCAGGAGTTCAAGGACATCTTCAACCCGCTCGGCCCCGTTTCCCATAATCAGGTAATCGCCGACGAGAGAGAGAATCCCGGACAACCCGCATTGGTCTAACACCTTAAGATTATTTTCCGACGTAAGGTTCCTCCAAAACTTCTCGTCATACATCGCATGATCCAAGGATTTAAGGCCGGCCATATGGAGGAGCATTCCAAATCCATCTTTCTCCCGCAGAAAAAACGGCAGCAGCTTCAGCAAATAGTCGCCTGAACCGCGCTTTGCGGGCTTCACGTCACGCAACGCATCGGCGTCGAGTTTCTCATAGGGGATTTCGGGTTTCCCCAAAACAATGTCTTCCAGAGGGACATCGGAGCGCCGGAGGAGGTCCTGGAACTGATCGGCCCCTTTCTCCATCTGGAGCAGCAGTTCTGCTAGCGCGAGGATGCCGTGCAGCCGTCTTTGCAAACGAAGTCCCGCCCGCGTTTTTTCAACCTCGCTCATGCCCGGTTTCACCGCCGGCGCAGCCGCCGTTACCGGGCCCCCAATGCCAAACTTCTTCAGGTGTAAACTGAAGTCAAACTTCATCGTCATGATACCAAACGGCTTAAACGCCTTTGTCAAAAGAAGATCAACGATTTTTTCTTGACCGTACCGGTCGACGAGTGCCCTTAACGCCGGAACCTTGCCAAGGTTGGCGGCGACGAGCCTCTCCGCATAGGCTCTCTCGAATTTTTCAGCTTCGGTTTTTGCGCCCTTCTCCGGATCTTCTTCTCCCCGCATCTCCCACCGCCCGGCAGCTGCGGGAGTCGTGAGAGGCACACCCTCTTCCAATTCGGATCTTGCCGGCGCGGGCCCCGCCCGCCGCAACAATGTGGTGGGATCGACGTTCAACTCCTTCAGGACACGCCTCACCGAATCACCCAAAAGGGTATCTCCCCGAATCTCCATTCTCAGCCATCGGTCAATAAGGCGCCGGCCGCCCTCTCCACGGTTCATATAAAGATCGAAAACACGCATCTTGGCCCAAGCATAGGCCCAATCGCGCACCGCCCCCGGGCTCGAGGTGGCCAAGTCTCTCAAGTATTCCCGGTTCATGGCTTCCCTGTGATATTCCAGGATAATCCGCTTATTTGAATCAAGGCCGGCCGCCGCGGCATATCTCAACTCGGATCTCGTAAAGCCGGGCATGACTTCGTCGATCAAATCGTCGGGAGATAGCGACTCAAGAGCCGCAAGATCTTCCGTTCTCCGGACACGCCCGACGTAATCCACAATATATCTGGCTTCGAGTCGAAGGCCGATCATCCGGACAATTTGCCCAACCGCTTTTTGGACCAATGGATGAAGGGGGCTTTCAGCCGGCAAATAGCCCGGCACCTCGTTCAATCGATTCACGACACTCGCATCGAACCGGCCGTCTGAACGTACGCTGCAGCCGAGGTAGGCCTGGATTTCTTCGAGCACTTTGCGGTCATCGTCACCTTCCCGTGTAATAAAAGGGCTTTTAGTCCCGCCGCCCGCCCTGTGGTGAAAAGATTCGTGCAGGGGCTTGTCCGCGTGCTCAGCGCCGATACCGAGAGGATAGAGGTAGGAACCCAGCAATCCGAAATAATTGATCTCGTGCCCGTGAAGGAAGCGGGGCCCATATTTTCCGGAGTCGTTCAGAAATGCCACACCGCTTGGGCTGATGATCTTGTTTTTTCGCATATGCTCCAGCGCCTTCGGCGTGACCTCGATCACCCCGGCATAATGATCGCGGATCCCGAGTTGCTCGAGTCGCGTTTTCATCCCGGGAATCTCGGAGACTTTGATCACGCGGATTTTGCTGCCAGCAAAGGCACCTCTTTCTTCGGAAGTGACGGGGGTCGTTCGAGGCACACCCGGTTTTTTCTGCATCACGGTCTGAATGATTAATTCCAGACGCTCGTTCTCAGTCATTTTCCCAAGTTGCGCCGTTGCGCCCCGACCGTCCTGCTCCATCTGCCGAATGCGCTGATAATAACGCAGAGATTCTTCAACCGTCGGGGCAGCGACACCCGGCCTGGCCTGCGTCGCGCTCACGCCGAGTAATTCTCGCCGGAAGGCATTCGCCAGCGCCTTGGGATCCCGAAGAGCCGGATCCCCGGTCTCCTGCAACTTACCCCCCGCCTGCAGGATCCCCCACAAGCGGCCGACGATCCTCATGTCGTTCCCGCTCAAGGTCTCCATCGTAAACACGCCGACGCCCTCGACCGCAATCGCCGGATTTCCCTTGCCGTCCGCCAGGATTTGGTATCGCCGACCGCTTTCCGATTGGAGGCCGTTGGGCCAAAGCGCTGCAATTTTCGCGGGATCCGCGAGGACTCCGTTCAAGTCATCAAGGACTTGCGACACTTCTTCCTGGGCGACGGGTCTTTCAGTGAACTGAAGTCGCATTTCGGCACGTTCTTTTGCCTCGGCTCCGCGAGTGCCTCTGAGGGCCGGCGATTGTTTCTGTAGCCCACTCAAGCCGTTTCCCTGAACAAAAGCGAATTGGCCGGGATCCACCCGGGCATAAAGCCGCTTTTGCAAGGCGCCGCCCAGCTGGGTTCCCGCGTCGATGATGCCGCCGGGATTCAAACGGTCCAGAAGAATAGCAGCGGTCTCGTCCGTCACAAAATAATCCGATCCGGAAAGGTAGAGCCGGTCATAGCCGGCCTCGACCTCCTGCGGAACAAATTGAAAGGCGTTGTATCCGGCGTACAGGATCAGCGTGCGGTCCTTCCCGTCCGGCGTCTTAAAACTGACTTCGAATCTTTTCGCTTCCGGCTCGCTTCGTGCAAAGTTTGCGCTTGCGATCACGCGCTCGGCGATTTCCGGCTCATTGCGGTACAACAGCCTGGCCTGCTTTTTAAAAGTTCTCGTAAAACTTTCGAGGGTCTCGGCTCCCTGGTCAATGCCGACAAGCTTCCCATAACCGGTTCCCGGCAAAACGTTCAGCAGGTAGTCGTTGCCGATACCGAAATAGTAGACGGTCGGCATCTCACGCATCGGCTGCGCTTCCTGCTGTCGGCTTTGAAGCTCTTGATGGACATCCTCGGGGGCCCGTTTTGCTTCCGCAAGGACAGCGGCATATTTTCCCCGCAAGTAGCTGCGGTCGTCTCTTCGGGATGGAGAATTCTCTTCCTCAGCAAGACGGGCCAAGTACGCCGGGTTGTCTTCCCTAGGAGCTGCGGTCGTTGTCTTGGTGACCGCCTCACCCTGCGCCTTGAATGGGCTGGGGAGCATACTTTGAACCCAACCCGAAACGGCACTCCACTGACGATTCCACCACCTGTCCATCCGGCGCCCCAGCGTATTGCTCGTCCCCAAATCCCGCGCGTGGGTTCCGGTCGTATGGAACGCGTCACTGACTTCGTGCAACCGTTGTTCCAGCGGCTTCTTCTCTTTCTCATAGCCAAGGCTGATTTCTTCCAAACGGGTTTCATCCGCACCCGCGGCCTTAGCAGCTCTCCTGTCCGCAACGCGCCGCTCGTCCAGAGCACGGAGATTATCCTTGAGAATGTCCCGGCCCGACTCAAGCATTTTTGCCCACTTCTCCTGTAATTTTTTCTGCTCGCGCCAGTCGTCTCTTCCCTCGATCACCCCTTCGACCTCCTGCCACCCCAATTGCTCGATCAGGCGAATCGTAAGGTCACGGGCTTCCTCCTCGGTTACCGAAGCACTCGGCAAAATAGGAACTCCCCGTTTCTCAAGCTGTCTGATCACCGCCGGATCCCGCAGCCGCTCGACAAGCATGGAGGGATGGATGTAATGCGTCACGACAAGGGACTGCCGGAGTTTTTCCTCGTTGACGACGATGGGCTCCTGGATCCGAAGGACCTTCTTGCCCGCAATCTCGCCAACCTGCCAGAGATAAGGCCTGCCGCTCGCCGACCGGAACATCATTTCTTTCGTCGCATGTTGAAGGTTGGCTTCGACGGCCATATGAACCGACTCGTTCACGTACCGAAGACCAAACTGTTCGTGAACCGTGAACGTGGCGCTATCACCCACCGAAAAATCTAGGGCCTTGGCCAAGCTTTCATAGCCGACGCCTCCTCCTGCCCCTGGGTTGGTGTAAACCAGATGGCAGATTGATTCGACAACCGCCTCCTCCGCGCCCCTCATCTCGGCACGCTGGACGGGGGCTTCCTCTTCACGCAGGGCCCTCCCGAGCCTCTTTTGTGCGGCGGCGCTGGGCCGTGGAACCGCCGCTTCGCTTTCCACTTCAGGGGCTTTCCGGCGGATCATTTTGTAGAAATGCTTGTTCAAATCGCGCAGGCGGACCGACATCGCGCGATCGGAACGATCATTCATCAACGCGGCTTGTTCTACCGCTTTGATCGCGGCCCGCACAAGCCGGCGGATCTTGACTCCTCGGAAAAAAGCCGTCAAAGGATTGGGAGAGTGCTTGAGCTCTTTCAAAACAGAAAGAATGGCCGGCCGTATGACGGCGTCTTGAGCTTCGTTGAACGCGCCATCGGCTTGCAGACGGAGGTAATAATCCTGGAAAGTTTCAAAAGTCAAACGGGGGAACCGGCTATCCGAACCAAGTCCTTTGAGGATCGTATCCGTAAGTTGGAGAGGCCAAATCGCCATAGCGGCAAACCCATAGACGAGCTCGGACAGAGACCCCATACCCTCCATGTCCCGGTCTTTGGGCGCTTGCATTTTTGCAATTTGAACCACTTCACGGACAACGGGATTCGAGGAAGAACGAGCTCTTTGCTCGACGATTTGATCCATCACGGGATAAAGGAATCCCCCCACGGGATTTCTGATCACAGATAATGCGAACCGGTCTTTGATCTCCTCATTTCCCTCGATCGACATGAAGCGGAGTAAGAGTTCCCCGGCAGCGGTCATCCCGTTATGGGCGCACTTATAGAGCAAATCCAGTGTCGCGGGCGTGAAACGGGAGATTGTTTCGTTATCCAGTGCACGGTTTGCCGTCACCGGAAATTGAGCACCGGGGATACCGCCCGGAAATACCTCCGGCAATGCCGCTGCCTTCTGAACATCGCGAGCAAACTGCCGGGGATCCGCCACCATCACAAACAGCCGGTCACGGCCCGCCGACGGCTGTCTGACGACAGTCAGTTTTCCCATCAGCTCTAAGGGCCGAAGCCGTGGAGAATCTTCATAGGCCCATCCTCTCTCTGACAAAGCCGCCTGCACGGAAGCATATTCATTCAAAAGCTCGAGGGACAGGACTTCATCCCCTTCCTGAAACGCTCTGACAAGAACATCCTGCAGGGTCCCCTCGATCACCGGCCTGCGGGTCGTGAAAACTCCCAAGTTTTGGATCTCAGGACTCAGGTGATCGCGAACCAACTGCGGATCGGCAGGAAGGATACCGCGGGATCCGCGGGCCGTCACCTCGACCTCCTTATCCGCGCGGACACGCCAAAGGGCGTGATCCAAAACGGCTCCGTCGCGGCTTGGGAGAAAAACCATGTCTTCCGCGCCATAGTCAAAATAATAAAACGCCTCCGGAACTCCGGCAGGGTCATGCGCACTTAAATCGTCGGCCAAACGCTGAGCCGTTTTTAGAATCAGGGATTCGTCATTGGGAAGGCGATTTCCGCGAGCGTCCTGCCTGAAGAAAACAGGAATGGTTTTCTCGCCGGCTCTGACTTCTCCCATTTTTTCACTAAAGGACTCCGCCTCGAGACCGGCCCGCGGCTCCGCAGGACTTGCCTCTTCTTCGGTGGCAAATAAATCAATCGCGTGGGGTGCCGCCAGCGGATACCACGGCCGGAGCGCCGCCACCCGGTACATGGGCAGAACCGACACCGGGACACCAGCCGCATGCGCAAAATGCATGATCCCGCCTTCGACCGCCGTGACGTGATCCGCACGCGAGACGAGATAATTGTACAATCCGGGGACGTCGCCGGGTTCCGGAGCGATGACGATCCTCGATTTTTCATCTTCCGTCAGAGGATCGATGACTTCTTGCAGATATTCGGGCGTCCCCCAGTATTTTTCCGTCGAGAGCAGAACGACTACGCGCGTTCCCCCGTCTTGGGCCAGCCGCTCTCTGATTTTCGCTTGAAATTGCTGTTTACCTTCAGAGTTCTTGCCAAAACCTTTTTCCTCCTTATCCCCCCCGGCGCCGTTGAAAACCTCCAGGACACGCCTCCTGGTGCCCCCGGCAGCCAGCTTCGGCGCAATCACATCGTCCCAATACTCCCCGATTTTTTCCATCCGCGGATCGCCCAACTTCAGTGACATATTCGAAAATACGGACCGGGCCTGCTCCCTTTCCGGACGCAGCGCCGGAGCGATTCCTAAATCTAAAAGCAAACGCAGCTTCTGCGAGTAAACATTCCGGCTTGCTTGCCCCCGCGCGCTCCCGTCGGGCCCCTGGCGGACAGCTCGCTCCTTGACGGTTCGCGCCTGGCCGGCGGTGATCGTCCGAATCATGAAAGGCCCAAGCGAGTGCCCGAGGCCTTCCTTCTGCTCATCCTCCATCAGCTGCTGAACATGGAGCACATGCTCCTGAGACATTAGAAACTCATCCATCTGCTCATTGACTCCCCCGCCACGATAGCCCGTCTCCCGATATTCGATGATGGCGTCAAACGGACGCTCGGCGGAGTCGGACTTCAATTGCTCGAAATCCAATCGATCGGTCGAATAGCTTTTGACACGCTCGGAGCCGTAAATTTTCAGAAACCTCGAGTACACGACAATTTCCGCTTCGGGATTGGCCGCAAGAATCGCCAGCATCAAAGTCGCGTTCCGGATAATGTCATCGCCCATTCCGCCATAGTGATTGTCGAAGATCAGGATTCTCTTTTTGCCGCCCGTCAAATATCCGCTCAACTCGTCAGACATTGGGAAATCCGCGGAATCGGGCGTCTGGCCATTCAAAATATCCCGATACGCCTTGATGTAATTGAAATTCGGGCTATCCGCAAAATGGGCAGAAAACAATTCAAAGACCGCATCGTCGAAGGCTTCCGGTATTTTCAGGATAAGGACTTCAAGGACATGATTGACGAGGAGATTCCGGGTTTCCGGATCCAACGCTTCGAGAATCTCCGCTCGATTCAAGGCCTTAAAGATCGCCAGGGCTCCTTCCGGCGAATTAGTGGCAATCGCTCCGAGGGCGGTAGCCGCGTTCAAAGCCCTGAAATGGTCGTCTTTTCTTCCGGTCTCAGACGGCCTCAGCGCCGGGAGCTCCTCGACGATCCGCTTGGCGGCAAAGGCAGCCTCCGGCCCCATGCTCTGGAACTGCCCCGCGGCATAGCCCGATACCCGGAAATTCCCGCCCAGCAGCGATTGGACGAAATCGCTTGTCTTTTCGTCAGTAATCACGCCTTCCGCTTCCTCAACGGAACGCATTTCGTTTCTGCCTCCGGGAGGAACTTCCCGCGAAGCAGGCGTGGCGCTCTGCGCACCAACTCTTAAATCAGTTTTTTCGGCGGCCCGCTTAGCGCGCCGACTAAAAATCATGCGCCCGAACCGAAGCGGGAGCTCCAGCAGAAACTGGACATCCGCCTCCAGGATGTTGCCGGTCTGGATCCCGATCCCCTTGGTTAAAGCCGCATAAAGCAGTGCAGAAGCCGCGACAGACGCGACATAGACAGCCCATTCGAAGGAATTGCCGCCGAGGGTCTTCTGGATGAGAGGATGTTTCAAAACTCCGAAGTGCCCCATGATTTCCATAAAGTTATGCGCCATACTTACGCCAAAGCCGGTCGTCAGGGCAGCACTGATCGCCAAAAATTTTCCGCCCGTATGCTGCACCCTTCCGACTCCTGAAAGACTCTTCGGCGCCGCATAGGGATTCCTGGCCGCCTGGCCGAGACCCGCGTCTTTCGTTTCCTGAACTTCGCCGCGCAACCCGCGGTCCCTGAATGGCCACTCATCCCTCGGCGATCCCTCCGTCACCCTCATTTCGGTACGGGTCATGGTATTGAGGACGCCTATGAGCATTCGAGGCGAAATGACAGGGCCCGGGTTCGCAGTCGCCGCCTGGCCGAGGGCATCCGTCAAACGGGATTCGATCGCATCATCGGTCATCTTCTGGGCACGTAAGGCGTAATAGGTATTGTTCACCGCATTGACAAAATCAGTCGAGCGCGCAGAATCCACCGGGAACCGCTTGAGAAGCCGGGTCACGATACGAATACGCCCGACATGGTCATCGAGCAGGCTTTTTTGCCATGCATCTTTGGCCGACGTTGGATAGTGCTGTTCTCTTTCTGAGTCCGTCGCCTCGACCGTCGAGATCGATCCGTCCTCCCCGACACGGATATATTTGTAGAAGAATCCTTTCGAGAGAATTCCTAGGGCGATGAGGTTGATCCTTAAATAATCTTTTGAGCCGTCAAAGCCGAGTGCGATATCCGCAGAATTTTTGGCATCACGGCCCGAGCGTATAAAGATCTTATGCCCTGTATTTTTTTCAGTGACCGTATCGCCGTGTGAAAGTCGGCTATAGGCCTGGAGCAGCTCTCCCAGCCGGTAAAGAATGATATCCAGCGCCTCTTGGGAATCGGCAAGCCCGTATCGCGCAGTGCCGGCAATTTCATCCAATTCCCTGCGATCTTGTGCCTCGAGGTCTCCCAGGGTCACGGCTCGGCCGTCCCGCGTTCGATAAATCACCTGCTCAGGCGTGTCCCTGTTCAAGTATTCATGCGTGAACAATTTTTGCCCCTTCGAATCCACGACATGGATCACGCCACGTTCGCCATGGCCGTAAAAATTCGGGATCGTCAGCCCTTCGGCAATCCTTCGCCGGAGAACGGCTTCTTCCCTTTGCCGCTGCGCGTCGATCACCGCCTGCGCCGATTCAGCCCGCTGATCTGCTTTGATGACGGCTAGGCCGTCGAATAATCCCTTCATGCCGCTCTCATGGTCGGGAGCAAAGGCAAGCTTCAAAAGCAACGCGTCGGCCCGTGCAGTTCCGTCCCCCACCGCGTTCCTCACCGTGGAAAGCATCCCGTAGAGAAATAGGCCTCCCTCCACGTTTAGGTCGCGCGAACGCTGCTTGATTGGAAAATAATTCCGCAGCGCGGCGGCAGCGTCCCCAAGCTCATCCCGGCTCATATCCTCTTTTAGGTGCCGAAGCGCCCATTCCCGTCCGGCCTCATAGGCTTCGGGATTTGCCTTGCGTGCGTCACCGCCTTCCAAGTAGAAGGCGAGGGCCACGGACACCTCCCTCGCAAAAGGAGATTTGGCGTTGTTTAAATACTGGAGAGCAAAGGCATGGCGTGTGTTCACGGCCTCCAGATCTCCCTTATAGAGAACACCGGCGCGGTGAACCGTCTCCTCAGCGATGATCCCGGGGATGACGCCTTCCCTCCCGATATTCTCCTGCAAACCTTTAAACCCAAAAAGATAGCCCAAGAACCACGCAAAAAGACCCGGCAGGACAATCGCCGAACCGACGGCCAGCCCCAGAACTGTTCCCCCGGACGCGGCCATGATGATGCCTCCCACGGCGGCAAAAAACATACCCAAAAGAGACAGGGCCAGGATTGTCACCATATTCCCGGAGTCAAATAGGCTGTAAGAGACGCGCGGGGCCGTCCATTTCGCCTGCAGCCGTTCCTTCACACGTGCCAGATCAGCCCTTTGATCCCCGGCAAAAAACAGGGCCATTTTGGCAAGCCACACTTGCGGACTTTCATGCCCGACACGGTGCGAGCCCTTGAGCCAGTGCGATCGATAAGAGATCCCACGGGTCAGCTCCTTCACCCGAGGATCCTCCTTGGTGAGCCTTCCGATCTCCTGAGATGTCCTTAAGGCTTCTCCGGCTTCGGCGGCGGCCGTCCTCATCTCGGCGCGAGGGGCCAACCCGGCGAGGACATCCCCCCTGAACGATGTCTTCCGCTCTTCGGCCGACACGACAAATCCATGGATATAATCGATCCAGCGCTGCACATAGCTGGGGGCCAGGACAAGGTTGGCCGTCGAAAATTCACCGTTATCGTTCTTAGACAGAACTTTCGCTCCGGTCTTCTCCGCAATCTGACGGATGACCTCATCGGCCGCTGCGGACTGCAGCGCCGTCAATCCGGGGAGATTCGTGTAGACGCTTTCGCGGATGAAGACAGGTTCCCCGTCGACACGCGCAAAATGAAGCAGGACAAAACCCAGAACACGCTCACCGCTCTTGGTCATCACAAGCAGGCTGCCCGGGTCTCCCAAAAATCCCATCAGGGACTGGTTGGTCTGGACCGCCGCACTTGCCGCCTGACAATTGCCTTGACCGCTTGAACCGTGCCGCCCGATCAGAAGCTGGTCCTGAAAATTCACTTCCAAAACCGCGTCCACGTCGGCGGTCGCGGAAACGGGCTGGAAGTCTTTGAGGATGGTCAACATGCCGATCAAGTCGGCAACCGCAAACAAATAGAGATTGTCCTTGCCGTGCTTGGTGGCAATCGCGTGCAGATCATTCAAGGCCGCGATGAGTCCGTCCAGGCGCCCGAGGACCTTCTGCCGAAGAGCCGTCACCTCGGCGACTCTTGCAGGTATGCCCGGGTTCTGGTCCTGGATTTTTTTTAGTTCGTCATGAATCCCGATCACTTCAGAGAGGCTGCCGCCCATTCGCTTCAAAAGGAACAGGCGCTTCAGCGGTCTTAAGGAAGCGCTCGCCTTGTTTGCGAGTTTTTTCTTTAATCCGCCCGTCTCGATCAAAGTCGTGACCGGCTTCGTATCCTCGCTCGTTTTGGCTTCTTCGATCGCTGCGGCAATCCTCGGGTCTTCCTTGCCAAAAGCTTCCAGCACCCGCTCAATCTCCGAGATTTCATCCGCGATCCGCTGTTCCAGATCACCGTCCAGCATGACGGCGTCCGCTTGAGCTGCCCAATGATCCCGGAAGTTGCTCATTTCTTTTTCAAGCGCTTCTAGCTGACCGGCCTGACCGTCGTCGACCGCCTTGGCCTTCCCCTTCACGCCCTCTCGCAGCATCTGCTCGATCACCGGGAACAGGTTCTCCGGCAACTGCTTGCCGTCTTTGGCAAGCGCTCTTTCGCGGTTCATTTTGTATTCGAGCACGCCCGCATTGCCTTTGCTGAGAAAAGCGGCCACCATGTCACGCAGGATCTCATAGGCCTCTCGGCGGCCATCACGGTACACCGAGGAAAATCGGACAAGGTCCCCTATAAATTGCGGATCTTCAAGCGCCCTAAGCGCGTCTTGACTTGCCTCCTCATACTGATACCGTTCGTCTTTTCCGGACCGGTTGTACTGATTCAATTCAAAAATCTTATCGAGCTGCTCTTTCAGGAACAGGCTAACGGCCGCGGCAACTCCGTCCTTTGAACGCAAAATCCGCGTCATGTCCGCGTCATCGACCTGAATTAATTTTTTACCATTCGAATCCGTTTTCGTCTTCAGATCCACGAGCAAATGGATACTTTCGAGGTCGCGCGCGTAATTTTCGGGGCGGCCGTGAACGATCACGTCGGCGAAAACCCGCGCAAATTCTTTTCGGTTCGCCTTGTCGCCCACCACCGTATCCATGGCGGCAAAAAGACGCTTGAGCGTCATCTGCCGCGCCACATTGCCGCTCTCCTTGGCAAAGTACTGGGTGAGAAGTTTCTTGGGTTCCTCGCCGAATTCCTCCCCGAAGGGGATGTGCTCGAGAACGTAATCTTCAATCAAGCTGATGGCTGGCCGCTGCCTGGCCTGAGCATAGGCAGTCACCTCGTCGACCGTCGCGAGGAACTTCTCCTTGTTCTCCTTTCGGGTAAAGCCCGCATCCACCATCTCCTTGAGCTCGAGATCAATCAGCTTGACGCTGTTGCGGTCACCCGGAATCGCCTGGCGGACAAGCCAAACTCCGATCGCGCAAATCCTTTCCGGATAGATGAGGCCGTAATCGTTAATGAGCGTGTCAAGCACCCCGATCACGGCATCCAAATCGCCGGCTTTGTCCAGCAGACTGAGGACTCCCGCCGGCCCCTGGACCAAATCACTGTTTTGGATACCGTTTTGGGTGGCAATTTCCATGGCCCGGTTGACCTTCTGCTCAAGCGCTAGGGCAGACGCTTGAGTTGCGAGTCCGCCTTGACCGGCAAGCTGACGGGATGCCAACGCCAGCAAACGAAGCTTGGGGATCCCGCCTGAGGCTTGCACCTGCACCCACCGGGCATTGATTTCTTCGAGAGACAAATGGCGAAGGTACGGGGCAAGACTCTCGGCGGTCCGATAAAGATCTTCGCGGTCGTTCAGCAGAAAAGCGGCTTGCAGCTGCCCCAAAAGCTCGAGCACCGGCATGGCGCCAAACGCCTCCACGAGCGCTTTCAAACCCGGATAAAGGCCCACAAGACTGGACGCCATCCCCGCCAACAATTCTTGGGAGAACACTACGCCTTCACGCCCGCGCGTGGGTAAGCCGGTCAGCCAGTTAAAATCGACGACGAGCTGCTCATAAGGGCTCGACTCGACCTCTCCGGTCTCATGGTTGAGGATAAGGGTGTACTGAAAATCCGGGAAAGCAGCCTTTATGGTTTGATTCTCTCGAAGAACATTCTCGAAGTCTGCACGGCCGCCTTCGTCCGTGGCCCAGCGAATAAGCTGGCGGATGTGGTTGACATGAAACTGATAGTGGAAGAGAGCAAGCTTTTCTTTGACCGCCACAATCGCATCGGCATGGTCGTGAATGAATCCTGCCAAAGGCATGAGATCCTCGAGGACGCCGACACCGCTCATCTGCACCGAATGACCCAGCCGGCCCAAATCATGGATGAGCGTTTGAATCTGCATTGGATTGTGCTTGCGCATCAATTCAAGGAATTGCGTTTCCTCGGCCGACAAATGATACCAAGTGAGGGACGCCTTCACGGCAATTTCGTCCACGACGGCCTTGACGCGTTCGGCGTCGAGCTTCCCTTTTTTTAGGAGCGTCAGCAGGAGATTCAAAACTGCCTTGGCCGCCCCATCGTTATGGGATTGCGCCACAATGTCCCGGAGAGCCTCATAGGTCCCGGGCTTCAGGGATTTCTCCCGTAACCTTTCGAGGGCATGGAAGGGAAAAGCACTTCTCTCGGGGCCGGAGGCGGCCAGTAGAGTTTCCGCATAACCCCATAGGATCTCGTCAATTTGCTGATAAACCGGATTTTCGTCCTGCCCACGTACGGAAGCCTCCCGGAGACTGAGGCCTGTGCGAGCTTCCCATCCGGCAAGATACGCCGCGCTTTCCGTATCCCTTTTTCCGTTCAAATAGTTGTCGACCATATTCTGAGGAGCGCCGCCAGGGAAGCGTGTGCGCAATTCGTCCCATAGCGCCAAAAACGCCCGATAGGACTCGGAAAAAACCTCCGCACGATAAAAGGTTTCCGGATGATCGAGAATCAGACGAACGATCGCACGCGATTCTGGGTCGAGCCGATCTTCGAACTGCTCAAGGAATGATACATATTGGAAGAAAATATTTTCCCTCACGTCGGCTGTGCTGCCCGGCATCGGCAAGATCCACTGCCCCCCCGAGCCGGCTGCCGTCCAGGAATTCAGAAGAATGAGCGGAGCATAGGTCACCCCGACAGAGGGATGATGCAATGATAGCCACACGAGGAAGGGACCTGCAGCCGTGGCCGCATTCATTTTTAGGCTGATCAGGTCCGCAGCATAATCGGCCATTTGCGATTCGACGCCGCCGAAGTAACTTTCTCCGAAATACTCCCTCGAAACAGGCTGTTCCCTGAAAGACAGCCAAGCGTCGCGGACATGTGTATCGGCCATAAATGCCGGCAAGGCCTTTGAAGTATCAGGAACAGACTCCCTCCATCGTTTCTGCAGCTCATAGCCTTCGCTAAAATCGCGTTTAGAAAGATGATCGATGGATTCCTTAACAGTGTCCTCGAGGCCGGAATCCATTAAGGAAAGCATTGCGGCGATGATCATTTTGGCAGAAGCCTCCGGGACACCGGCCGCTGCGAGCTCCCGTTCCAATCGTCCCCGGATTTGTCCTACCGTGAAGCGTGCACTCTCCAAGATCTGGCGATGCCCCGCCCGCAGATCTTCTCTGAGCTCCGCGATCTGCCGCTTTTGACGTTCCTGCTCTCGCTGCCGCCGGCCGAGTTCGCCGCGAAGACTTTCCACCCGCTTCCGGGCAGCGCCGCGCCGCCAAAAAGAAGCGGCCCCCAGAGTCTGTTCGGCAGCCGTTAGCTCATCCTGCAAGGTGTCAACGGCCTCGTCGACGCTCAAGTCTTCCATACCGTTAACCCGCGCCTCCCTTTCCGCCAGGTCTCGTTGCCTCTCCCTAAGCCACTCCCTCAGCTGCCCTACTTCATTTAGAAATTCGGAATCGCTCGGCGCTTCGCCCGCCTCAGGGGCGCGCATCTCGAGCCTCTCCTGGCCGGCGCCAAGATCAACACCTTCCGGCTCCGCTTGACCGCGCGTTTCCGCCGGCATTGAGAGCAGAAAAGCTTCCAATTGGCGATGGATGCTCTGGATGTTGCGCAGGGGAAGCGTATAAACCACAGAACGCGGATTTTTGTAAGAGTCGACGACAAATGCGTTGCGTCCTGCCATGCGCGCTTTCCAATAGCGCTGATTCAGGGCCGCGAGCGTTTGCATGCGCTTCTCTTTGTTGGCGGGCAAACCCGAATACCTGAAGAGAGCGCCCCCTCCCACCGCGGTTCCGGCAGTGCCCGGTTGCTGGCTGTCATTCAAATAGGAAATGACATGTCCGAGAGTCGTCGTGTCCTCGAGCTCGCGGGCGGGAGTCCTCATGAGCAATTGACACAAATAGAGGTAAGACTCCTTGAGAAGCTTCTGACCGGTCTCCCGGCCGTAGTGCTCGATAACCAGATCGAGCAGGGGCTTTACCGGAAGGGATGCCGGAAGTTGCGTTTGTCTGCCGGGAGCGTCATCAACGCGGCCGCGAGAGCCTCCGAAGAAATAATATTGATAAATACGCAGGAGTGCCTCTCCGAAAATCTGATCGACGGGCCAACCGAAATCGATGGTATAGATTTCATAAGGGCCGCCATCCGCCATGAGCCGTTCCGGCGCGCCTTCATCCTCCGACCGGATAATCTGATTGCCGGAGTTGAGATCCGCGGGGATTCTCCCCGTCCTCAAACCGAACACGCTTTTCTTGGCCGGCAATAGGTCGAAGATCCGCAAGACTTCTTCGGAAGCGGCCAGACGCAACGGCAAATTGACGGCTCGCGCATAATTTCTCGTGGCATCAATGCGGGACGTAGAGCGCATATAATGGGCTCTTTCCTTTCCCGGAATAAACTCCTCCAAAATAACCGCCTTTCCCTTCTTCGAGCGCTTGACCATGACCGTCACAGGGACCTTCGGAAGTTTTTGATCGATCCGCCCCCTAAGAAGAACCTCCATGGTCCTGTTGGATGCAATCGAAAGGGCCTCGAGCTCGTCATCGCTGATCACCCCGTCCGTTTTCGTATTTTTCATCGCGAGACTCAGCGTCAATTGCCCTTCACTGAGGACCGACGGACTCTCCCTTTTTGCAAACACGAAATTAATTTTATAGACATACTTCTGTGTTCCTCCCGGAAGCTCTTCGACTTTGTTGCCCACCGGAATCAAAAGATCGTCATCTTCCAACGGGCGGCCCAATTGCCTCAAGGCAATCACATCAAGCCGGGCCCTCAAATCCCGGTTCTCCGGATCCTGCGCCATGATTTCATTGATGCGTCCGACGTCGATATATTTTTTCCCGTCGAAAAGGGGCTTCGCCATTTCCTCCAAAATATCCCACACGCGGTTAGGGTCCGAAAAATCGATCGCGTCGAGAATGTCTCCCTCCTCCGTCGCCGTCTCTACGTCCCTCGCTTCCGAGCGCTCTTGACCGCGCATTTCAGGCCTTCCCCGCAAATCGTCCCCTTCCAGCGTGACATCGTCTTTCAGAGCGGGCGGCAGGGACTCGCTGTATCTTCGATACACCTTCGCGAGGTGGTCCCGAACGCCATCGCTTTCCAAGCCGGCGAACGGGAAAGCTTTTTTATCCCGTGGGGTATGCTCATGGGTCTGCCGCTCGGATTCTTCCTGCCATGCAGCCGCCTGAAGATCCTGGAGCAGCTTCCACCGCGCCGGCGAATATTTGCCTGCCAGCAGGTCAATCACGTTAACGGGCCCTATGCGAATCATCGAATAAAAAAGGCTTGCGAGAGCCCGTCGCGCGAACATTTCCGTTTCCGGCGTTTCTTCCGTCAATCTTTCAATTTCCCTCAAGTCCTCGGGAATGGAAGGATCCAATGCAGGCACCAGGTCGAAGGGTTTTCCGTCACGCAGCGCCATATCGATATAACCGATCACGCGGTCGTCGCGCCCGGAGTCCTCTGCAGGCGGATTCTCCAGATAGGCCGACAAGAGCCAAAGCGCATCAAGTCCCAGCAGAAAGTCGGCCAGCGCAAGAGCGACCAACAGAGATTCCATGCGCCCTTGGCTGGTGAGATCTTTGTCCAGCCATTGCTTGAGCCAGGGACCGTACGGAAAGTGCTCGGCACCGCGGCCATCCTGCAGCGCTTGACTTCTCAAGGCTCTGGCATAGGGAGCGACGCTTTCCCAGGTCAATGGGCGCTTCCAAAGGAGGTCCCAATGCGATCCGTGGAAGATTTCGCGCGACAACTGCTCCGCCGGCATCTGTGCGATTGCCGCTTCGCTGAAAACCGGCCGATGGCTGTAAAGGGCTTCTTCGAGAGCAGCCGCAGCCCGGGCCATTTCAGGTTGCTTCGATTGCTTGAGACCTCGAAGCATCCCGGGAACCTCGCGCGCAAGAAACCACGGAAACGTGTCGTACCACGACGCTCCCGAATAGGACGGGGCTGCGTCTTCCCGAATGTCGTTTCCAAGCCTCGCCAACAGCTCGAGCCGCCTCGCAAGATCGGCGGATTCGTCCTCCATCACCTTCCGGTCTTGCGCAAAAGTTTCGTGCCACGGCTGACGCATTTCTTGACGGGGGGCCGCAGTCGCACTTGGGCCGGCTCCGTCGGGAACCACGGCCAGACCATGCTCCGCCTGCAAATATTCACTGACCGCTTCCAGATCCGCAGTTGAAAGACTTCTCAGTACCGGGCTCACCTTATTAAGCCCCACTTGATGTGCAGCGAGCATGACGTCCACTTGCCCGCTCAACGTCTCGGCCCCCACATCCCGCTTGAGATTCGCGACTAAATTTTCAACGGCAGCGCGGTCCATCGCCGCCGCAGGAGCTTGCGCAACCGCACGGGTCTCGGTACGTCCCGAAGCAAGCGCAAGCGTCGCGGCCAAGCCGGATTTCGGCGCGGCGGACACGCGGGC
>JBAYGD010000035.1:0-19655 GCA_041666865.1 Candidatus Omnitrophota bacterium
AGCTCTCTGGCCCGCGACACCGCGGGAACAACCATTCTGATCAACGCCATTTCCTGTTGCCTCCGAACCGCCAAACCGTCGACCGCCTGATTCGCTTTGAGCTCCTCGCGTACGGCCCATTCCGTCAGATCCCCCCAGGACATCCCCAGAACATGTTGGATGTTCATAAACTGTCCGACCAGAACAAAACGGAAATCGCCGATTCCCCTGTAAGTTTGCAGGAAAGCCCTCATCATTTCCGTCAGAATCGCCGCCGCAGATCCCTCTTGCGGATGATCGAGATCCGGAGGCGTTCTGTCCGCGCGGCTTTCCTCGAGATTGGTCGCCATCGCAAAAGCAAGGATCATCGCCAGAGGATTCTCACGCTGAGAAACGGCATCGACCATCATCCGCCGCATCTCGGGATACCTGCCGAAAGTCACAAGCCCCTGGCCGTCATAGCGAAGCAGATCGAAGAACTGGAGCATATCGTACTGCCCCGGCCCGAGCGTCTGCATCCAATTTTTCCGCGATTCCGGATCCCGGAGCCAGCCGTTGAAGCTTTCCAGGAAGGCCCGAAGCAATTCCATTTGATGGCTCCTCGAGACCTGGGCCATCATCTGGATTTCCCGCACCACGACGACCAGCGCAAGCCAATCGTCGACGGTTTTCGCGGCCGCAACAAGTTCCTTCAAGGCCGGGCCGATCTGCCCGAAAATTTGCCGGGGATCACCGCCCTGCAACGCCGAGTGGACCGCCCAAACGGAATTTTGGAAATCCCCCAGTTTGGCCCTCCACTCGCGCTCGGCAACCCGGTACAGGATCACCCAATCCGCATGGAGGACTTGATTCAGGGGACGCGCCCGAATACGCTCGAGGGCCTCTCTTTCTGCGGAATTGATTTCCACCGACAGATCGGCGATCACGTCCCGGAATAGCTTGGTCAGGGTCCGGGCATTCCCATCCAAGCGCCATGCCTGCCCGGTGTCGGCATGTTCGGCCGCCGCCCTCAAAACTCCCATGACATTGAGAACCAGCTGGCGCCGCACAGCTTCCTGTTTGGTGGAGCCGTCATAAATCATCGTCGCGAGATTCCTCCCCGCCCATTGGTTGGCGGGGTTATGAAGAAGATATTGCTTCCAGGCTGCTTCCAAGCGCAACGCTCCGGCACGGCCCTCCCGTGATTGTACGGCCGATAGAGCCTCATCAAAGGCCGGCGAGATTTGAAACAGGGCCGAAATCGTCGAGGGGACGAACTGAGATAGGAGGGCAATCTCTTTGGCCGAGGCCGCGCGGCTTGTGCGCAACTGCTCCAACAAAACGGCGCGGTATCGACCCACAAAAATCTGGGACGACAGCGGAAGCGTCGAGAGATCAAGCGTCAGTAAAAGGGCCTGACGCATTTTGGTTTCGTCCAGGAGACTCCCCTGAAAATCCGGCGGGCCCAAGAACATTTGTGCCGCAACCAAGTAAAGAAGTTTCGGAAGACGGTTACCGCTCGCCAGGTACCGTTTCATGCAGTCCAGCGCATGATCCAGGTCCGCTTGATCGCGGGCCGAAAAAATTTGCTCTAACAAGCGGTCCACCTCACGCCGCTCCCCGTCCTCGAGGCTGCCCGTTTCGATTCCCGCCTCATGGGCCCGCGCATCGATCCATAACCCGTAGTGAAGGCCCCCCAGAGCTTCATCCATCCGCTTCCCCGGGATTCTTCTCAACCGTGTCATTTCTCCCGAACGCGCCGTCAGCTCGCGGTCGGTGTCGGCGGCAGGCTCCGGCCATTCCCGAAGTTGCGAAAGCTGCCGGTAGGTTTGCCCCAACGGATCAAAGAGGGCACCCTCGGGATGTTCGAACGAATAACGGGTAAGCCAATGAGGAAGAGGCTGGCCGGGTGCCCTGAGCAGAAATTCTGCGCGTTTTTCCCCAATGGCCCGGATCCTGAGCTGAAATTGACCGCTTCGCGTATCGGCAAGCTTTTGCAGTTCCTCCGGGCCTTGATTCCCTTCGAGGACACTGAGGACCAGGTTCGCACACCGCTCCATATTGCGCCGCTGCTGAGCGACACTTTCCTGCAGGTTCTGCTCGGCGACCGGGCCCAAATCGGCGGGAATGGCGGCACGGTGCTCGGCCATAAAGCCATCCATCGTAGCGCGCAGATCCTCTTCCAATACCAGGCTGTCGAGAAGCTGTTTCAAACCGGTCAGAAGCTTGACATCCTCCGACATGGCGGCGACATCATTCTGATGGGCAAAACGCGCTCCGGTCTTCTCTAGGAAGCCGCGCAAGAATGTCTCCACCGCCTTGAATGGGTGATTTTCGGGCAACGCAAAGTCCCTGACCGTCAAATCCGTTTTGAGTTCGACGGGAAGCTCGGTCAAACTCCGGTCCATTTCCGTCACACCCGTCGGGCTGAGAAATACGGCCTCATATTTGGCTTGCGTGAAATCCACGCCGGCCGGCCGCAAGGGCGCGAGGCGAGCCACATTGCGGACAATCCCCGACATTTCCTCCAAGCGGTCTTGCACCGGATTTCTTTCAAAAGAAAATCCGGTTTGACCAAGCGAATAGAGATGAATTTTTTTGGCCTTTTGATCCTGGATGACGGCGGTATCCGCGAGCCATGTGAGTCGTTTCCCCAGCAGGTCGCGATGATCAAGAGGAATCAGGTACCGGTAAACTTTGGACGTTCCGGGGCGGACGGGAGACTCTTTCATCAGTTCTTCGGCCACTTCCATGGCCTGACCGAAAACATGAAAAGCCCCGTCGATGGCCAGCCGCCACATCACGCGCGTATACGCCAGACGCATCGTCTCAACCAGCGCTGGCTCCTCGACCCGCGCGGTTTTCCAGCTCACTGCCTTCGTCGCTCCGTAAGCGCCGGAGCGTACCGGGTCTTCATCCAAAAATTCCAGGAACTGCTCAAAATCAGGTTTGGACAATTTAGCTTTTTCATAGTCCTTCATCGCCAAAAGCGCCGCCTCGTACATTTCGCGCTGGACCTCGGCGGCTTTGAGATCATATTGGGACCGCAAGCGCTTATCGGCCAATCGCTCGAAGATCGTGGCGCCGCGCATTTCTCCCCGCAAAACGTCAGCGATTTTTTTTAATCGGGTCTCCAGGGGCACCCCCACCTCCGCATGAGTAATCTCGTAGGCGCCGATCAGGGCTTTGAGCTTGGCAACATCGGGGGAGTTCCCCTTGCGGAGTTGATCCTCGAACGCCGAAACGGCCGCCTCCATGATCAGTTTCGTCCACTCTTCATCGTAAACGGCATGCAGCACCGCATCATAGTGTTCGGTATCAAATCCGTACCGTTCAAAAAGACCGTCCAGCACTTTCCGGAGGGCCTTGCGGGCAGGCGATTGATCGGCCGAAGCAAAACTTTTTTCGCTGCCCATCTGAGACGCCAGAAAATCAAGGCCGCTGTAAATCAAATCCTCGTTGCCCGAAACCGCTTCCATCGAGGCCGCCTCGGTGAAAGCCGCGATAAGATTGGGATAGAGTCCGAGGGGATGGCTGCGGACACTCCAAAATCGCTTCCAAATTTTTTGGGTCCAGACATTCTTCGAATAGGCCGTGACAAAATGACGGCGCAAAACGGGATCCGTCAAAAAGGCGTCGGCTTTCGCTGCCAGGGACTGCAGAAGCTGATCCATCAAGGCTTGCCTGCCAGGTTCACTTGCAGATGCCAGATCAAACTGCGCGATGAAAAGCTCAAAAAAACGAGCCACCTGCCGTTCCGGTTCGGACACTGCCTCACCGACCGGCCATGCCGAAAGGTCGCCGGCATCTGCAGGGGTCTGAGGACGGACCATGTATTCCCGGAGAGGGAAATCAGGCGCCAAGGCCTGATCCACGGTGTAATGAGCCAACATCTCAAGGGTCCCCCGCACATGGGTCACGACCGACAAACGGTCATTGAAATCCCAGGACGTTTCGCTGGCCAACATCTGGCGCTCCCCGAGCGCCCGCATCAAAATCACCGGAAAAGATGTCTGCTTCGGGCTGATGCGTAAAATGACATCCTGTGCGCGTTTGAAAACGGCCTCCGGCGCCAGACCGGAAAGGTGGGTATCACGGTTGACCGCCCGGTGGGCCCATGACTGCCTTGATGGGGAGCCCTCGCAATACATCACCAGCGCATTCGCCCAGAATTTTCTATCCTCCTCCGTCGCCTCGGGATCCAAAGCCCTCCCCCTCAGCACATCCAGATGCTTTTTTTCGAAATCGCTAAGCTTGGAATCATGGCCCGCAGCGGCTAAGTGCATCAGCCAAAGTTGAAACGGCGAATCCTCCGCGGTCTTCTGATCCGCCGTCAGCTGATCATAGCCGCCTTGCATGAGGAGAGGGACATAGTCCCTTTGCTGGTCAAACACCCTGTCAGATACGTCTTTGGCCATTTCCTGCGTGGTGAGCAGGAGGGGCAGATTCAGAGTTTGCACCCCGTGGTAGCGGCGGTCGGACAAAAGATAAACCTCATCACCGGCGTGCTGGGCGCCGTACTTCTGTTCGATCACTTTGAAAAGCGCACGGATTCTATCATCGATCTGATTCAGATCTGCGGCAGACGCCTTTTTCTCAAGCATGAGAAACAGCGTCAAAGCTTCCCGCTCAAACCGATGACGCAGGTCCCTCATCGCGGCAGATTCACCGGTTTGGGCGACCTGGCGATAGAAATTTTCGTCAAATTTCATCCATACGCTCCACAGCATCATTTTGCGCAAATGAACCACCGACTGCTCTCTCAACACATCGGCCGTCTCGGTCTGGCCGGCTTCCTGAAGGGCCGTTTCGCGCATCCCCTCGAGGACATGGGTGAGCTTCTCGACGCTGCCGGGGGCAAAGCTAGGCTTCACAAGCTGCGGCAAATCCGTCACCCCGAAAACCTCCCGGAGTTTCCCGGGAATGACGGTCGGCAGACGAACAGCTCCGGCACCCGCAAGCGGCACGACCACCACCTTGAAGCCGGGCGCAAGTTTCGCATCCCGAAGCAAACCTCCCTGGATCCTTTTCGCAAGAACGGCATAGGAGCGAATCAGTTCGTTGAACCGCTCGGCTCCGTTGCGGTCGTGGGGATCGGGTCCTAGGGGGAAATAATAGACCCCCTGCAGGCGGCCTTGGCCGTCAAAGCGCACCGCATCGGCGCGCAGATGCGAAGTCCCTGCCTTTTTGTCGGGACTCGCCAATTCCAGCACGGCATTGGACCAAACCCCGGCGCGGCCGGGATTGGACTTCAGATCGGAAGTAAAAGCAAGGCCGAGGGTCTGCTGGGCCAAAGCCGAATATTCGGACTGGCTTACGCGCTCGAGCAAATACCGGCGGAAGGCCAGCTCCAGGGCCACCGACAGCACGCCCCCGGGCGCAAGGTCATGGCCGACGAGTTCCGGATACTGTTCGATCCAGCGAAAATGCCGGATAAAGGGAAGAATCTCATGAAGCGTCTGAGGCACCTCGCCTCGCCCGAAAAGGGTCTGGGAAGAAAATGCATAACTGATGATGTCATACCATTCCTTGCTCCACTCCGGGCCCATCAATTTCTCGCGTTCTCCCGCAAGGACTGCCGGATCGATCGAAACACCGAAAAAGCTCCGGCCATCCTGAGAACTGAGCACCGCTGATAACTCCTTGACCGCTTTGCCCTCTCCTTCCCAAAGGAGCTGGAGTAAACGATCAAAGGGCTCGGGCCTTGCAGCCCCCCAATCGCCATCCTCGAGAGATTCCCGAAGCAATTCACCGATCCACTCCCGAACGCGGTTCAGCACAGGCTCCGAAAAGGGCCGCACGGCCTCGGAAAGCACAGGGATCAGGCGTCCAAGCTTCGCGGCCGTGTCCTGCCGCGCCGACAAAACCGATCGGATCATCCCCCGCAAAAGGGGTTCGACCACCGACACGCGCAAAGGATCCATCGTCGTTTCCGCTTTCAAGCTTGCAACGACGACGGCAAACAGCTGGGCGCAAACGCGCGGATCGGAATCCAAGGCTCCCCGCAGGAATGCCCTCTCGATGTTCGGATACGCCGCCAAAAATTTTTCCGGGGACGCCGCCTTCTGGGCGGCATGCATCATCAGGAAATTGAACAGGCTTTCCCCGTGCTTGCGGCTCAAGTGCTCCGCGAAACTCCTCTGCCCCCCCTCAGAGCTCAGGAGCTCATTCAAGCGTTCAAGAATCGGGGAAAAAAAGATATAGAACGCCGCCAAACCGTGATCGGAGAGTTCGAAAACCTTGATTGAGGCCAACTCGTGGACAAGCCATTCTCCCATTTCGAAAAGGGCTTCGGTATCGGGTGCCGCGCGCAACACTTCGCCGGTCACCAGGATGTCAAAGGCATGTTCGGCAGGGTTTCCCAAATCCGGCTTCAGACGGCGGAGCAGTTCTCCGAGGATCAGCAGGCGAATCTGCCTGCCTTCCTTATCCCGGCGGCCCGCTTCAGCCGACAAGTTCAAGCCGTCAAAGTTCCCGTGAAATTGCCCTCGCTCGAGCCGGGAGCGTATCTTTGCCCGGAGGGCTTGAGCGTTCTCCCCGGAAATCTCGACAACCGGCAGCAGGGCCTTGAGGGAGGGATGGGTCAAATGCCGCATCCAGCTCCACGTATCTTTCACCTTTGAATTCACGGGCGAAAGATGAGCATAGAGCGCATTCGTCGCCAGAGACATAGCAATCGATCGCTCCAAAACCGGCAGGGTGGCATCCCCGGCCATCTGAAAATAGATCACCGCCGGGGCTAGATCCTGAGAGTTCTCGTGAAGCTTCTTTTGGACCTGGTCTTCGATTTTCTTCAAGAACTGTTTAGCGGCCTGCCACCGGTCCGCGGGAACGCCTTCCCGCAGATAAATCGCATCGAATGAAACCCGCAGCAACGCGAGCCGAGCCGTGGCCCTCGCCGGATCACGGGCCATGAAGAGCGCCTCCATCGTCGCTTTGGCCGCCTCACGGTCACGAGGTTCGGCATAGAGAAAATCCTGGATCAAGGTGGCTGCCATGAGCCGCTCCGCAGTCTCCAGAGCGGGATCCTCCATGACCCAGGTCCAGGAAGGATCGTTGGCCATCTCGTTTGAGCGCCAGATGATGTTCTGCCAGTCTTCGGGAACACCCGGCATGTCCGGCTCAGCCTTCGGAGGAACCGGTGTCGGCGGTTTGGCCGTTCCCGGCCTTTTGGCAGGTTCGGGCCGCCCGGTCAGGATTTCCATCAATCGTTCGACCGTCAGGCCGTTGATTTCCGCCAAATCCCGGAAGGCCTGGTCGAGGCCTGCTTTTTCCAGTTTTTTGGGGTAGCGAGATAGCCGGAGGAACATATCCGCAAACTGCAGCGAGGCCGCCAGCATATTCTGTTGAAGCTCCGCCGCGTTGGGGTCGTCCGGAGAGGCCGCACGGATTGCCGCCAAAACAATCTTCCATCGTCCGGCCTTATAAATTTCCTCGATTCGAAGGATTTCCCCGGGCACCGCCTTCCCTCCGGGCTCCGCCGCGCGCATCTCACGGCGCTCCCCCGTTTCGCTCGCCGCGGGAGTCCGGACGCTCAAGGCCTTGAAGTCTTGAGGGTGAACCTTATTGGAAGTCCCGACAAGAAAGTGCCGGCCAGGATCGGTCTCATTCCGAACGAGTATCATCTGCCCCGAGATACGTCCCTGCGTCACCCACGCCTCCCCGGCACCTTTCAAACGTACCGCCCATGTGAATGCCATCTTTTGAGCATTCGCGATCATTTCTTCGGTTTGCTCAAGGTTTGCGCGTCCCTCAAGCACCGCCGGCAAAAAAAACGTCACGAGATCCAGGATCTCCGAAGGCCTCTGATCCCCCTGATGCCGCTTCCGCTCTCTGGCCTCGAGAGCAGACAGCTTGGTTTCTTCTTCAGGCAAAACGCGCTTGAGAGCCATCGCTCGCGCCGCAAGATCCAAACGTTTTGTGCTCTCGAGCAAGGAGACGGGGTCCGGCTTCTCCTCGAGTATCCCGAGGATCTTCAGGAAGATTTCCTTCATTGCGGCGTCCGGCGCATCCTTGCCGGGAATGGCCTCCACCATTTCGCGCATTCCCATCCATTTGAGGGGCACTCCGAGCCTCTGCGCCCATTCGCCTTGGATCGTCCCGTCCGCTGAACGCTGAAGGCGCTCTTCCAGTCCTGCGGTCTCGATCAGAATCACAGCAAGCGCCGGGTTGGCCCAGATCCCCCGGGGCATAATGCCCGTCGTCGGGAGGCGCGCATGATTGACCGCCAGACGCTCGAGCAAATCGATCTCATCCGCGGCAGTGGCTGCCTCCCACGGAAGCGCCTGCCCTCCGGGAAGACTGAGCATCAATTCCTCGATTTGGAAGGATCCGTCGGGCTTTTTTTTGAGCCGGGCAGCATCAAAGATCTGCGCCCTTCCGCCAGCTTCCGGATCGTTGATTTCGAATCCGGTGTCGAGCATCATCGCCCTATCTTCCGGGGCGCCGGGCACCAGAGACTTTTCGAGCTGGTCATCATAAACCGCCTGTCCCAATGCTCGCGCCGCATTCTCACGCGCCTGCTCATAAGCATGCCAGCGGTAAAGCTGCTCGACCGGTCGGTAAAAGGGCGATTCGCTTTCCAGGGAAGCGCCGGCCAGGCGGGGTTCGAAGTCCAATCCCCCTGTTTCTTTCAAGGCTCTCAATACCGCTTCAAGCGGTGGAAAGGTTCCGCCGAGCGTTTGGGCCCGCACTTCAGCCGCTTCGACCGCACGTCCCATCGTTGCGTATAACTCACGCCGGATTCGAGGTAAATGCAGCAAACTTGCCGCCGCGTCATCCTTCCTGCCGGCCGCCGCCAACAAATCCGAACGCCACAGGACGAACCACTCATCGGACACGCGCTGCGAACCTCCAAGATTGCGGACATCTTCAAGCCGTGCATCGCCGGGGGATATTTTATGAAATTTGATTTTGCCTTCCGCAACACCTTCCAACAACGCCACCTCGTCCATCCACCGCCCCGAAGACGTTTGCGTATTCGTAAGGCCACGGTAGGTTTCCGCGTAGTCATTCAGAAGCGCCCGTACCGTAAGAAGGCGTTCCATCGAGCGGTCGAAATCGTCTCCTCCGCGGCCCGTCGCGAGCTCGAGAATCATACGCTCCAGGAACTGTGGAATGTCCGCAAGAGGAAGCGTTTCCTTGGGGGTTGCGGCGCTTAGTTCGAAACCCGCCCGAGCGAAACGGCGAATCAATGAAGTCGAGAGCCTGAGTCCTGACAAAGCGTTTGCGAGCAGGAATAACCGGTCGGCGAGAGGCCCAACTTGATCCGGAGCGGGGGCGCGGCCGATCAGATCCATGAGCGACCGGTGGATCTCGAGGTTTCCGGCATCGACGGCGCCCTGTGCAGCCAACTGATCGATGACCGCGCCCATTTCAAGCACCTCGACCCTGCCCCGTAAAAAATCGGGAAGGCTCTGGATGGCATCCTGGAGAACGGGAGCGGACTTCAAGACCATCACTCGCATTTTCGTGTCCGCAAGCACCTCGGAGGGTACGGCGGCCGAATCAACCACCCGGGCAAAAGAAGCGATCCGATCCGTCAGGGCATCAATCGCTTCATCCCCGGCATCTCCCGGCAGCCCAGGAACAGTCACGCCGGGAATGGAAACGGTCAGGTAAGCGATCTTATTCGCCGCGCCATCCCGGTTGGGTTGAAACTGAACTCGATCAAAGACCATCACACGGTCATGCTCGTTCGCACCGCGCATCACAAAACCGGCATCGTCTGCAACCTTCCCTGGCTCCGAAGAATCAGGCCCCCGTTCGAGTTCGGCCGCAAGATCAAAAACCCCCTTGCCAAGGGCTTGGACAGCAAGCGCTTGGGCATGCAAGTACCGTTGTCTCTCATAGGACCTACGGAACACGTTCGCAAAGTGCGAATTTGCATCAGACAGTTTGTCCCGCAGCCAGAAATGAATGTGGCGATTGGCCGGCCGCGTAAGATGCTCGGCCACCGCCGGCATGGTTGGGAATTCCCAAGGGAGCTTTGTCCCGCCGTCACGCATGTCCGCGATCGTTCGCCCCGTTTCCAAGAATAGATACTGTTCCAAAGCACGCTCGAATCGATTCCCGGAATCCTGCGGGGTTCTGCCGAGGAGCACCTCCCTCTCGGCCGCCGGCACCCTGAATAAATCCCAATAATGATCAAGGATCGTCAGAAAGCGATCCAGGCCTGAAAATTTCGCTGCTCGGCCGGGATCCGACGACTCCGGCCGCAGGGCTGAGCGGAACTCGCGCTCTGCAATCTGCAGAAAGGCCGTCCGGTATTTGGGCAGGGTCAGGACCTGGCTGCGCAGAATCGCGTGATAATCTTCGACCCGGAAGCCTGAACGGCGGACCCAAGCTGTCAGAACCTCCGTCACCATGTCGTCGACTTCAGATTTCCACGGAGTCGCGTCGAGCTTCAACCCCAGCTGCAAGAGCGTTCCAAGCGACGAGAAGATAAGGACAGGGTCTGTCCCGGAGGCCCCCTCGATCAAGCGACGCCCAAGATTCGGAAACGGAAAAACCGGAGGCCTGGCAACAGCCATGTATTTTGCCAAGAAATCAGCCAGGAAGGAGTCACTTTTAAAGCCTCCCCGGAGAAACTGGTCAAGCCGCCCGGATCCCACCGTCCGCAACTGCCGTTCCAGCGCTTCGCCGACCCCCCCGAAGTTTTCGAGGAAAAATTTCCGCCCCTGCTCGCCCCCGATCGCTCCGATCGTGAGGTAGCAAAAAACATCTTCCGGATCGTCCTCGCGCATCACGGCTTCGATCAGCTCCTTGGCTTTCGACTGTGCCAAACCGGTCACGGGGGCCTTGTCGGCGCGCTCAAAGATACGCTTCAAAACTTCCCTGCGTACGGAACCCGAAGCTTTGATTTTCTCGAAGATCTCGGAGCGCGCTTCCGGCCTGCCTCCGGCGTCGAGAAGAAATTCCCGAAACAATTTCTCCGCCTCTCCGGCCGCCTCCCCCGAATCACGGAGCTGACCGAGTGTCGCCGAATCAATGTAATGAGTCGCTGATGCCAATTTCGGATTATCCCGGAAGAACTCCGTCAGGCGATCCGTGGCAATGATCCGGCTCAGCTGATTCGATAGCAAGCGGCTGTCGTTTTCCAACAGAAAGCGGCTCTGGACGTCAAGCGAGGCGTCCCCGATGGCTTCCCGAAGGATCTGAAGATGCCACAGGATCTTCGTCAGCGCAGTCCACCGGTTTTCGGAGGCCATTTTTCCGAAATAGGTGTTCAAGAGACCGATCGTCGCGAGCTTCGTGACGTCCGCGGCGCCGTCGAGATGAATTCCCCTGTAGATCATGGGAAGGGTATAGACAATCCGCGCAATGACGCGGGACGGCGTCGCCGCCGAGGAAAGGTAGGCATCGAGCTCGCGAATCCCGGCGGCGCTTTCTTCCGAGGCCGCCGATTGGGCGCGTTTGACAAGTTTTTGAATTTTTGACTTCTCCTCGTCCTCGAGTGCCCACAAATCAAACTTTGTTCGCTCGCCGGAAAGCCAGAGAACGTAACTTTCATTGGCCCGCTTCTCGGCCTCCGAGGCCGCCTGTGGAAAGGGGACGGGCCAAGCAGCGGAAGCCGCCGATGCCGGAATTGCCGGCGCAAGATGATCGAGGTCGGTCAGAGGAACCGGTGATTTTTCGAGCGCCCAAGTCGCCTCTCCCCACTGGCCGTCTTTGGCTTTGATCAGGCTGAAACGGTCCGTGAGCCTGCCGAGGCGAACAGTCTGCAGGTAGGTTCCTCTGCTTGCGTTCACATCTGCGATAATCTCCCCAATCACCCGGTCAACCTGAGTGATCCCCTCTCTTAAATCCAGGGCCGTCCCTTTGACAAGTTTGTCTCCCAGCTGCACAAAAAAAGTAAGCTGGCTTTTATAAAAATCCCTCTTCTGGCCGGTGGGGTCGAGTGACTGCATCCGCTGGGCCTCAAACAAGGTCTCTCCCAAATATCTCTGGAGCTCCAGGATTTTAGAAAAAAGCTCGAGACGCCCGGTCCTCTGATCGAGTTCGTCTTCCGCAACCGGACGCCTAAGAAAATCAAACGTCATCTGAAGGCGCTTGAGTGAATTTTCATGGGCCGTCCCTTCGCCCGTGAGTCCTGAAATTTCCTTGGCCAAGTCGAGCAGCTTCACACCCGCTCCGGTCTGATCCGGCAGCGCCGCAAACGTTTGTTCCGTCATGGACGGACTCGGATAAAGATATGCGATCTCGAGGTTGGGATCCGCCCACGAATCGTCGGACACGGCGTCCCGGCTACGCTCACGAAGTCCGCGAAGGGCCAGGGCCGTTGAGGCGAGACCTCCAAGGAGATTTTCGCCGGAAGGGTCCACAAAATCATAGGGAAGCTGCCCGAGCCGGAAGGACCGCAGCCCCCTGATCTTCCCCTCCGAAACGCGAACCAAATCAAACAAGATCAAAGGCTCCGTGGGCTTAGAGTCCATCGTGCCGAACCCCGCGTCGGGACGCCACGGGACAGGTATTCTCCCGTGATCCGATTGGTACATCTGCGCAAAGAAAGTGGACATCTGCCCGTAGCCGTGAAAAGCCTTTTGTAGGTTAAAAAAGTATTTGTTCCAGCGATACCATCGCTCCAGCTGAACATAGAAGGGATCGCCCGGAGCAAGGCCCTCGCCAGCCAGATCAGGATAGAAATCAAGCCCTCCCGGACCGCTGAAGGTCGCGAGGACCTCTTCAAAATCCGGAAAATGACTATAGGAGGCCTCCTTGCCGACCCTCAACTTCTCGATCGCTCGCCCCACCGCGGCAAACAGGTCCCTCTGAACGGATTTCTGAATGAAATAGGCGGCGTTCAGACGACCGGGAGCCTCTTGCGATGTCGGCGCAGTAGGAGGTTCAGGGGCGGTTCCGCCATCCTCCGGTGCCGGGGCCAACGGCCCCTCGGCAGGCGGTTGAGCGGGCCCCGCGGGCCCTTCGTCAGGCTTCGCCGGCGGAGCCGGCTTGGCCTTGTCGACATAACCCTTCCCGGGATTGCGGAGGATCTTGAAAATCTCGTTGTTGGCCGCCGCGTCGCCGAAGTTTTTGCCAAACACGAGAAGACCGGCCAGAAGCTGCACGCTCAATTCGGGATGCTCGTCGTTCGCACGCCGCAAAATGGGAAACTCAACCCTCCCGACAGGATGAGACAAATCCTCACCCGTATAAGCCGTTGCCGGAACAGCAAGGTAACTCGCCGGATCTTCGGCCCTCTTCATTTCTTCCGAGGCCTTCCAAAGTCTTTCGGACAGCTGTTCGGCAAGCGATGCCAGCCGCCGGTTGCGTTGCCCCAGTCCCCCGGAGCCCGCCAATTGACTGAAGGCATCTTTGCTCATGCGAAGCCGCTTGAGCACCTCCCGCCAGTCGAAAAGGCTCCTCGCGTCTCCGCTCGTCGTCCGCCCGCGGTAAAGGTCGCGCATCAGCTCGACATCGGCCCTGCGGTAAAATTCAGAGCTTTTATTCCAGCACTCGTGAAAGACGCAGATTGTTTCGTAATAATAATGATTTTCTTCCGTACGGAACAAAAAACGGAAATCGTAAAGGTGCTTCAAGGCGTTTTCGGACTCAATCTCCGGGAACAGCGCAATGGCTTCCGTTTGTGTCAAAAGCGGGGATCCCTGCTCGTCCTTCTTCTCCTGAAACGGGTCAAAAACCTCAACGTCCTCGGGATCCGAGTCCCTCAAAACCCAGCGCAGGATTTCCATCCATCGCCTCATGGCCTGCGGGTCATAGCGGTAGGGCCTTTCGCCCGTCGAGGGCCCCCGCTGCCCGGTGTCCGTCTTGATCAGATCGAAAACCGTGGGCGGCATATCCCGAACCGCTTGCGCGTCGGGGTTGACTGTCTTTTTTTTGCGTAAGCGCAGAATGGTGAAGGGTTTTTCCCGCATCCGGCATGCAGCATCCGCAATCTCTTTGCCGTACGCTTTATCCTCGTAGGAATCGATGATCCTCTGCCGCCAGGAATCCTTCATGGTCTGATGCCCCCGCATCGGAGTCGTGACTTCATAGCCGAGTTCGGCCAGCGCCTCGAGAAAAGTTTCGCTGATGCGCCAAGATTGGGGAAAGGTCAGGTCGAATTCCCCCCCCTCTTTCAAAACGAGATTTCCGTGGATGAACATGTTCTTGATCTGTTCGGGAGTCAAAATATCCACGATGAAGGCCGCGGAAAGAAAATCGGCGTAATCGGCCGGATAGATGTCCGCCATGGCTTCCACCGCACCTTCGGTTTGAAGAAAGACATGGGCCTTCGCCCATCCCGGCTCTTGTTTGAGGTTTCGCTTACGATCGGCTTCCGGAGTGTTCGGATAGCCCGGAGGCCTAGGTTCAGCCAAATACTCTCCGCTGATATCCAGCTCTCTTGACTTATAGAGAGGCCCGGGAGGAGGATACCCCAGCCGGTGCGCCGCAAGGTTCATGGCGCCGGTCCCGGCAGCAAGATCGATGGCGACGAATTCTCTGAAGTCTTCTTCCGACAAGTTTCGCAGATATTGTTTGCGCCGTTCGAGGGACAGCGTGGACAGATACGAAACGATGCCTTCAAGGAAAAATCGATGCCGGCGAGCCTCCGTCAGCCAATGCTTTTCCTTGGTCATCGGGCCTCTGCGTTTTCCGTGCGCATACGTCGGACCGCCGAAAAGCTGAAACTGGTTCTTGATGTCCTTGACCATCTGGCAAAGGGCGGATACGGCCGAAAATTCTTCCGGGGTCACCGGGCGCGAGAGGGTTTCCCATACCTCCCGGATCATGCCCACAAAATCCCGCGTTTCCTCCGACAGGAGAGCGTCTTGCCCCTGCTCGAGGAACCAGATAAAACCGGCGTACTTGGGCTTCATCAGCTCATTCAGGCTGTCCCACAGGTCTCCTTCAAAAACATTTTCGAAATAGGGTTCTGAATCCGCGAGCGGATAGACTTTGATCAGCGCCTCCCAGGCCTGGTCGACTTCTTTATAGAAGCGCATCTGACTTTTGAAATCAATTTTGCCTTCATAAAGATCTCCTTCCAGGGAAGCCAACTGATCGTATCCCGCCGATTTGGGATCAAAATACAGTTTTGCATCTTCGGTGGTGGCTATTTTGCGCGGTTCGGCGTAAAGAACTTCTCCCTTGGCATCCTTCTCGACAAGATAAATGCCGGTCACCCGGCGTTTCACGGAAACCGCGTCACGATCGCCGGAAGACGATTCGCTGTAAAGCACCACGATGCCTTTTTGCCCGCTTTTGTCCCAAACCGCATGGCTCAACACTTCAGGGTCCGGATTCCAGATGTCTTTTCTTTTCCCTTTCCAGAACTCCCGGGGTTTTTCGATCGCCGCATCCATTCTCTTGGCTTCCCCAGCCCACGTCTGATTGAGAAGCCGGAGAACGCGCTCCTTGTCCTTGCGCTCGAGTGCGGCAGCCTTGCGGTCAAAAATGAAATGACGGTACTTGTGAATCAGGCGGAGCTTGTGCTCATTAAACCGGTAGAGCTTGCGGTCGGTATCGCGGGTCGTCTGCCGGCGCGCCTGCCGCTCGGATTCTGCCGCGGGATCAATGCCGATAAGTTCATGAGGGGTCAAGACAGACGGGTTCACGCCGTTGAGCGCACGCTCGGCGTCCGAGTTTGAAACGGCATGAATCCGGTTTGCTTCAGCCTGCGGAGTCGAGGCGCCGCCTCCCAAATCATCGAGAACGACCGCCGTATTCGCAAGAAACGCTCCGGCAGCGGGCATCTCCGGTTTTGTTTGGGGAGCCCGGTTCTCGCGCTTGACGAAAAGGTAGACGTGAAATTGGCGGCTCTCGATGATTTCCAGGATTTTATTCACCGTTTCTTCGTTGTTGCCGGCTTCCTCCAGAAGTTCGGCCACTTTGTCGTCGGCGAGCTCGTTGTAGGCGAGTCCGGATTCCCGGAGATCAAAGCCGTAATCGGATTCGAGCACGTCGAGGGCCTCTTCGGTGAAGACCTTGGTGACCGGCAAAATCACCGCGCACACGCCGCCGGTTTCGAGGATCCGGTTATGGGCCGCCATCTCTTCGGCAATCTGCTCGGGAGGATAGGTCTGCAGCCTCATGATCGAGGTCGACGTATCCCGTGTATGAGCGTGTGCGGGCTCGCTCGCGAAAGCCGAGAGACCCGCGGCAACGTCGGGGTTCCATCGGTCGCGGTCGGGATCCAGCTGTATCGTTTCCCGTAATATCCTGTCCGGCTGTGTGTCCGTGATTTCCGGAATCCTTCGCACAGCATCAGGGGCATCGGAAAATCCGAGACTCCGGTAAGCGTCGTAAAGCGTCGCCATCGTATCGGCATCGATCACGCGGCCGCGCGGGCCGTAATGCTCGGTCAGATAAGGCACCAGCCAAAGCCCGGCCTGGCGCGCGACCGTTTTGTGCGAGCGGAGAGTCGCCGCGAGGTTTCCGCGAGTGTCGCCGCGGCGAAAATCGCGGAGGCTGCCCTGCATCTGGGAAATGAATGATTCATAAGCCTCCTCGACCAGCAAAACCTTTTCCTCTGCTTTTCGGACACGGCGCATGAGATCCATCAAAGTTCCCGCCGGAGCCGGAACCGCCTGATCCGGGGCGATGCCGCCCGTCAGACTTTCGGCAAAAAGAGCCGCATCCTCCGCCGTCACCTGATCGGCAGGGACCGCGTCCAAAAAGGCCATTCCCTCCTCCATGGCTTTCGAGTCGGCATCGTCCCATCCGGAGGATCTGCGGAGGATCTGCTCGACCTCGGGAAGAGTCCCGAGAATCACGGTTTGCGCGAGTCTCTCGCTCACTTGGGAGATCCGCACGTCTTCCCCCAAAAACAGGGCCAAGACGGGCTCCAGATAAGTTTCTACGAAATGTTCGACCTCGTGGGCATAGTCCCATGTCTCGGAAATCCGGCGGCCTCGCTCATAGGCCTCGTATTTGGACGCCGCCTGGATTGCCCACTGCCGGGCTTTGGCCAACTCGGCGAGTTTTTGAGCCGTCACCGGGTCGACGGCTTCGACCGCGCCGCGTTGTGCAAAAATCCAGGGTTCAAACTCTGAAAGTCTGGTGCTCCACTCCTCCAGGTTCCACATCACGGGGATATCGCCCACGCCGACCTTGGACACGTCCCAGTCCGCCTGAAGTTTTCTGACAGCTTCAGAGCCGTAAACCACCGCCTGCCGCTTCTTCCCCTCCCCGCGATAGGCCGTCACGGAAGCGATTTGAGCGCCGCGGCTTCCCGGCGGATAGGTCACAAGGAGCCGTTCTTCCCCCTCCTGCCCGTAAAAAACAGTTTGAAACCTTTCCCCGACAGCGGACTGCCAAAATTCCATAGGTTTTTCAGCATCCCACGCCAATCCCGGCTCCACAGACGAATCGGTACGCGAAATCAAGCGGCCGTCCCCGTCATATTCAAAGGTCGTAATTTTTTCAACGTGTTGCGACTGCGCATCGAGATGAACGGTCAGCAATTTCGTTTCGGCTTCTCGGGCGTCGTCAAAACGCACATAATTTCTTTTAGCAATGTCGCCAAACAAGAGATCCTTCATTTCCGCCCACTCGGCATAGGCCGATACGCCGCCTTTGCCTTTTTTGCTTTTCGTATAGGTCTCTCCCCGGCTCAACAAACGCATTTCATCTTCCACATCGATAAAGATTTTCTCTTCGGATGTAGGCTGCCGCCTCAATTGCGAGACGCCCGTCACTTCGGGAGCCTTGCCTTGCGTATGGTAAATAATCAAATGGGGGGCGTCGGCCTGACTTTTAGGCGCAGAAACCATTTCTCCGGTCTCATCCTTTTCCTGCGCCAAGGCTTCCACGGCGCCCATTTGTCTTTGCAGCCGCTCGAGCGTCCAGGACGGATCAAACGGAACGTCTTTGGCCATCATCGCGTGTTCATGCCAGCCCCGCGCGCCTTCCGGGCCGCTCTCATAGACATGAAGTGCCGTCACGATCCCCTTGGCCGTCATGCGCAGGCGCAGCGCCGGTTCATGCCCCTCGTAATAGATCCGCTCGAGGACTGCGTCTTCGTAATTGGCCCTTGCCTCCCCGTTCCGCCAGTCTTCAAGGGACGGCGCCTCCTCGAGGGCAATGGCCTTCGATGTCAGCTTCCGGAAGTCTTCGCTCACGACGCGCCCCTGATAGGTCGAAAGGACCCCGACCCCGGTCACGACGCGCTCCGGATTTCCCCTCCCCCGCTTGACGAAGTCGTAATAAATCCTCAGCCGGGGAATCCCCTCACCGTCGGAGAGTTCGACCGGCGGCCTCCATCCCACCTTCCCGGCGGCTTCTTCATATCCTTTGTCGATGAGGTTTTTCCAAAAGTAGACTTGCCTGAGATTTGAAAGAAAAATCCGCTCGTAAACACGCTCGCTGATGTCGGTCTTCGTGATCAGGTGGCGCTCTCTGAATTCGGGGTCGACGGCGTCGAGTTCTTCGCGCTTGGCGGGTGAGGACAGGTATTCCCGGATAAATTTTTCTCCGAGGGCGATCTTTTTATCCCACGGCAAACCGCTGAAATCCCCTTTCGGAAATTTGAATCCCTTGAGGTCCCTAAAAAATTCCGGATAAAGTCGCATGGCGCGTAGGACGCTTGCAATCTCGACCAGCTTGGAGAGGCCCTCGGTGTCTTTGGTCAGGTTCCCCGTCATGAACCCGAGTTCGTGGAAGACCCCGTAGAGGCTGTAGAGATGGTTATTGCCTTCGGCGCGGACCCAGCGGGCCCGGAAATACCGGTGGGTTTCATCCGCCATGAGGTCCCCGAGCGTTCGCGGCGAGCCGACCGCCTTGAAGGCCAGATTGTTTAAATACCAGTTTTTCCCCGAAGAGCCCTTCGTCATATCGCCCGCCAGCATATCGAGCAGTCCGATCATTTTTTCGATCTTCTTCGTATTCCTCCAGGGTTCGCCGGAAGCCGGCTGGTAGTCGGCCGTTTCAAACGCGGGCCACCCCGTGATGCGCTCCGCCGGAAGCTCAAGCTTTTCGAAATCGTCGGGGGTCAACAGGTCCGCAAGAATAAAGTCAAGGAGCTCCCCGGAATAACCCTGCTGCTGTTTGGCGGCAGTCCATAACTCGCGGTAATAATCAAAAAAGCTCGACAGCGTTCTACCCGGATAGGATTCCGGATACACCTCCTTCGTGAAGTCTTCCCACCGAAGCTGATGAGGGCTGACGACCAGCTCGAGATGGCGATGGATCTTGGTGCCCATTTTCCGGTTCAAGTCGTCATTGACTTCCGAGCGCCGGCGCGGAGTTTCGGCGGCCGCCAAATCGAGCACGAGCTGGCGTTTCATTTCACGGGACCGGGAGGCCCAGTACGCGGCCGCCTGACCGCGAGGGACCCCCTGGTCTTTGAACTCCTGAAGTTCGGTCTGCCAGGGTTCCAACGGCGCAGTCGCGGATTCGTCGCTACGCATTTCGGAGCGGGGCTTGCCAGTGAAGGCGGGGAAACGGGCTTCGCCAACGTTCGCCGTGCCCCGCCGAGGCACGGCTTCACTCGCGTGCGTCGGTCTCGCCTTGGCACCTTGGGGCTCGACCTCCTTAGCGTGGCTCATCCCGTCTTCCCGCCTTCCTCTCTCGATCGGTCCGGACAAGTGGCTATCGGCACGAATCGGGATATCTCTCCGTACCCTCATGGGGGGATAAAGACCTTCGGGAACGGAGGACGACGGGAACAATCCCGCTTTGTCCGTCGCGGGCGCCGCCGCGGGACGCGAAAACAATTCCGCGAGAGTTTGAGCCGTCAGGGGCTTCGAGTTTCCGAG
>JBAYGD010000036.1:0-18691 GCA_041666865.1 Candidatus Omnitrophota bacterium
CCTTCCAACACCTGCTCGATCTGATCCCCCGCCTCATCCACCGTCGATACACGAAGCAGCATGTCATCGCCCGTCCCAGCCTCACCGTCCGCACCGTACCCAAGCTCCTGCACCGTCGCACCGCTCGTGATCGTGTAACGCTTCGCTCCGTCGTTGTACACAAACCGCGTCACCACCAAAGTCGTCAAATTCGTGATCTCCGTCACACGCCCCTTCTCATCCAGCTTCTGCTCGATCCTCTCGCCGCCCTCGCTCAACGTACTCACCCTCACCAGCACGTCATCCTTCGTCCCAGCCTCCCCATCCACCCCGTACCCAAGCTCCTGCTCCGTCGAACCGCTCGTAATCGTGTACCGCTTCGCCGCATCGTCATACGCAAACGCCGTCACCTCTTGCGTCGTGTAATTCGTGATCTTCACCACTCGACCAGCCGCATCCAGTTCCTGACCAACATCCTCGCCCGCCTCATTCGTCATCCGGACACTTATCAGAACATCATCACCGGTCCCGGCGTCCCCATCCCCGCCATAACCCAACACCTGCACCGTCGACCCGCTCGTGATCGTGTACCGGTCCGCATCGTCGTCATACGCAAACGTCGTCACCACTCCCTTCGTCTTGTTCTCGATGCGCACCACCCGGTCGCCTTCCAATACCTGCTCGATATCATCCCCTGCCTCGTCGACACTTAAAATGCGAATAATCACATCATCCCCGGTCCCCGGTTCGCGATCAGCGCCGTAGGACAGCTCCTGCACGACAGCCCCCGATGTCAGGGTATATTTTTCCGCCTGATCGTTGTATGCGTATGTCGTCTTTAGGTCCTTCGGCACGTTGAAAAACTCGATCACCCGCTCTTTCTCGTCAAAAGTCTGAATCACGGTATCCCCATCCGTATTCTGGCTCGTCACCTTCTTGAGCTTGTCATCCACCGTCATCGTCTTGAGATCGAGACCGTAGCCCCAGACTTGCGATGTAGTCCCGGACGTAACCGTATACTCGTTGAGCAGGTCATCATAACTGTACGTTTTAACCTTCCCGCTCAAGCCATACTCGATTTTTAGCGGCCGGGAATCGCCGTTGTAGGAATAGCGGTTGACCGACGGCTGCCCCGAGACCTCATCCGGCTCCGTTGCCGTTGTCACATAGCCTCGCAGCCCCGCCTGATCTTCAGCAAGCGCAAGATCCACAAGATACTCATACACTGTCTGCTCTGCCTGGAGATGAAGGATGAAACGGTCTGCCTCGGGGTTCGAAATGTCGACTTCCGAGATATCCTCTAGCGCGGTCCCAACCCTGCCGGACAGATCTTGCTTCGCGAACAACATCGCGCTATCCTCCCTTTCACCCGCGCGCAATTGCTTCGTCTCCCGCTCGGTCTGCTCCCCAGCCTCGGCCAGCTTCATGGCCCTCTGGCGGTCCATGGCCAGAATCAGGTCATGAAGCGTCTCCCGGACCGTCCTCTCAGCCTGCGGCGTAGAATCTTTCCAATGGCCGTCCGTTCCCGCGATCAACTGGGCAAGAAGGGCGAGCGAGGCGTTTGAATTTTTAATCCCCGTGCGGTCATAGGCGAAGAACCCCCTTCCGGTGATCACATATTCGAGCTGATCGGACGCGGCCTGAAGGTCCTGTGCAGTAGGCCCGGATTGAAGATTGGCGGCTGACGAAGGGTGGGTATGAACAAAAAGGACTGCTTGGCTCAAAATCATTTGAACAGGCTCTAAAACCCGGATCTCCGATTCATCACCGCTTGTGAACAGGACCGTCCGGCCCTGAACGATCGCGATTCCGACTTCGAAAGGCAGCTCACTCAGGCGCTGCAGGTCTTCGGCACTGACGGAGTCGACGAACACCGCCGAGGGAATCCCCTGACGAATCAGCTCATAACCGTACTCAAAAGTCCTGGTCTCAATTTCTGCGTATATATAGGAAGGCTGCTTCGCCGCCCCAAAGTCCTGTGAGACGGTCTGGCGAAGTATCGTGCCGTCCGCAGCGGCCTCAAAAGTACCCTGCTGAATCGTAATGCTTTCGCCGGAAGCGTTGGTTTGATTGACGGAATAAGTCTTTGAAACGTGGTCGAATATCGTGCGGGTCCCTGCAACATCATCGTAGGCATAAGTCCGGTAGACTTGTTTGCTGGGGTCATCGGTCGGCGGACCTCGTTCCTCAATGACGCGGCCGATCTGATTTTTCACCTGAACCTCGTAGAGGCGGACGATTTCGTCCTCATCCCGAACTTCGAAAAAGTCCCCTTTTCTCACCAAGAGAGCTTTGAGAGGATTGGTCACACCCTGGAGAATCTTGCCGGCGGCTACCAATTTGTCCTCCTCTTGGATCGTACCGTCCCAGTCGGTCGCGTCCCGCTTCTTGCGCTCAAATTTGAGGAAGGTCCCCTGGCGGTAATTCAAAATCGTCAGAATCTGATTGTCCGTCTTCTCATCAGCCTCATAGACATACTCGAGATCCTGGGTGTCGTCCTTGACGCGGACCAACTCGCCAACCGCCCCATTCTCCGTCATCCGGCGCTCAAGAATACGCTCGGGATTCCGCGCATCGCGGAACGAGTAGACCTGAAGGGTCGATCCCATTTGCTTACGGTCGACGATTTCAACATCAAACCGAACCTCGAAATTGACGGAACCATCTTCAAATCGCAAATTCCCGAGCCTCATAAGCCTTCCGGACCGGCCGTCCTCGACAAGCTCATAAACCTCAAAAGTGTTTTGAATCCGGTTGATGACAGTCTTCGTCTTTTCCCGGTCGTCGTAGAGAAGGCTGATCGAAACATCCCCGTCCTCGAGCCTGTCCTGGTATTCGAGCAAACGCCCCGCTTCGCCTTCCCTGCTCAACTCATAGACCGTACGGCTATAAGCATTCATGGGATCATAAACGGTCATTCTTTGAGCGATGCGGTCATACTCAGTCTGTTTGATCAGCGTCTCTTCAATGAGCAGTCCTGTTTCGAGGAGGTCGGTCGGATTCCCGCTCGCGCTCGTCGCAAAAACCTGATACTCGTCAATCCCACCCGGGCGTTCCGTGGAAATCCGAAGAAGGACATCTCCAGTCTCGTTTGCCGAATAGGAAAAACTTCTTTTTTCGCGCTCGTATTCCTGCGACTGAGGATTCCACCGCGTAAAATCGACGATTTCATGCAACCGACCGTTCTCCTGATCCACGCTGTAGGACGTGCCGTTCTCATACGCGTAGCGGGTGAGCTTTTTTTCATCCTCGAGATATTCCTGGGTCACCGCTTCTCCCTCGGGATGAGCCAGCGGATTTTCAATTTGCCCAAAAACTGTTTTAGGAACGGGAGCCGCTTGTTGTTCCGCGGCCTTGCGGGCGGCCTCCTCACGTGTGACCTCTTTGGTCGCCGGCGACAACGGATTATCCCAATCCTCCTGGACATCCTTCATGTAGTGGACATCTTCCTTGTCCAATCCGCCCGGCGCCGCAGGCAGTGCCGCAGTCGGTATGGGAGTGGGCGCAGGGCTAGCGGTTGCAAGGCGCACATCGAGCTGAGTCACCATAAATGCGACTAAGACACACACGCTCGTAAGCCGCAGACTTATCGGCTTCGAGTCTCGATGATAATCGCTCATACTCATCAGCACGCTGACGAACTCCTTTTTCCGAGCGTGACAAGAGCGCACGCTGCGGAATAGAAAATATCCCCCATCTGCATGGAGAACATTCCTCTCACGAGATCAACTTCTCGAATTGACAAATAAAAAATCAAATCAAAGCGCTTCCTGAATAAATCGGCTTACTCAACACCTTCTTCCTGTATTAAAAGTGTACACAGGGGTGTTGCGTATGTCAAATTAAAAGGGTCAAAAATCATGCAACTCATTATATTCAAATAAGTTATGCCATATAACAAAACTAACTTTGAGTCAGATATTAACTCTTTAAATAGTCGATAAATCTATTTAGTGACCATATCCGAAAAAAAATGTCATTGTTCTTCTTTTTTCATACTATTTATCGCCAAAAATGCATTTTTTCTTAAGAAGAAATCAGGGGGATCAAAATGGGAGGTTCTGCGACCGGTACCAGTCAAGAATGGCTTGTGCCGTCACTTCGGGGGTTTCACCGTCCTGAATCTCAAACCATCGCCGCACCGGCTCGCGGCGAAACCAGGTTTCCTGTCTTTTCGCAAACCGTCGTGTATTGAGCTTGATGAGATCCTTCGCATCCGCCGGGCTAATTTCATTCCGAAGAGACATCAGCAGCTCTTTATACCCCAATGCCTGCGAAGCGGTTTTTGACACCCCCTCCGCCGAGAGGCGGGAAACCTCGTCGGCCAAGCCCGTTAAAAACATGCTCTCCACACGGGCTTCAATATGCCGGTAAAGCAGGGTTCGATCCTTCCGAAGCCCCAGGACGAGCGGATCGAATCCCATTTCTGCCAGAGAAGGACACGCGTGTTTGGAGAAAAGTGACTCGGGCCCGGAATTTCCGGAAGCCGCCATAGCGATTTCAAGGGCACGTATGATGCGTTTCCGGTCTTTGGGCTGAATTTGCTTTGCTCTCACGGGATCCAGTCCCATGAGACGCTGATACAAGGGTTCGGGATCCTGCGCCTCATTCTCGAGCTGTGATCGCAATCGAAGATCGGGCCCCGGCGCGGCGGACAATCCCCGCAGGAGCGAGCGCACATAAAGGCCGGTGCCGCCGACGACAAGAGGAAGGGCTCCTCGCGAGGAGATCTGTGAGATTGCAGACGCAGCCGCCCGGTAATAGTCAAATACCGAAAACGTCTCTTGCGGTGAAACCACATCGATAAGGTGATGACGCACGCGCTGCCGATCGGCCTCCGAAGGCTTGGCTGTCAAAACGTCCATCCCGCGGTAAACCAGCATGGAATCCGCTGATACGATTTCGCCGCGGAGAGCTTCTGCTAAGAAGCCGCCGATGCGCGATTTCCCGCAGGCGGTTGGTCCAACGAGGAATAAGACGTGCGGTTTCACATGGTTTCAGGCCGGGAGATGCCGAGCAATCGCAGCCCGTTTTCCATCGTAATCTTCACCGCTTCGGCCAGGAGCAGCCTCGCGTCCGTGAGCGGCTGGTCCTCCGTAACAATCCGGTGGAGGGAGTAGAACTTGTGAAAGCAGGTGGCAAGATCCCGCAGATAATCCGCAAGCCGATAGGGCTCCATGAGTTCGCTGGCAGACACAAGGGCATGAGGAAATTCGGAAATCATGCGGATGAGGGCCGTTTCTTCCTCGGCGACAAGCCTGTCCAACTCGGCGTCCTGGCGGACCGGGCGCTGCGCAAACCGGATCAGACTTGCAATCCTGGCATACGCGTACTGCAGATAGTACACCGGGTTATCCTGCGACTTTTGCTTAGCCAGCTCCAGGTCGAAATCAAGATGGCTCTCGACCTTGCGCATGATAAAGAAAAAGCGCGCTGCATCGGCCCCGACTTCTTCGACCAGCTCCCGGAGCGTGACAAACTGTCCGGCACGCGTCGACATCCTCACGGGCTCGCCCTTGCGGTAAAGCGTCGTCAGCTGCACGATGCGCACGTCGATATCTTCCGCACGATGCCCCAGGGCACGGCACGCCGCCTTCAGACGGGTCACGTAGCCGTGATGATCGGGGCCGAGGAAATTGATCAGCCACTGGAATCCGCGGTCAAACTTATACCGGTGATAGGCGATGTCCGGCGCAAGGTACGTGGTCTCCCCTGTCGACTTTCTGACCACCCGGTCCTTATCGTCCCCGAAATCGGTCGATCGGAACCAAAGCGCCCCTTCCTTCTCATACAAAAAACCCTTTTGGGACAAAAGGGCCAGGGTTGCCTCGACCTGCCCCCCCGAAAATAAAGTCCCCTCGCTGAAATAGTGGTCCATCCGGACTCCGAGCAGCGCCAAATCCTCCCGGATGCCCGCCATAATGTCTTCGCCGGCAAACTGCGAGCAGAACCGGACAGCCTCGTCCGCAGGGCACTTCATCAAAGCATCTTGTTTCTCGGTTTTCAACTTTTGTGCAATCGCAATCAGGTATTCGCCCTGATAGGCGTCTTCGGGCAGAGGAACCTCTTCACCGAGCAAATTGCGGTAGCGGACCCAAAGGCTCTGCCCGAGCAACTTCATCTGCCGGCCTGCATCGTTCAGATAATACTCGCGCTCGACCGCATGCCCCGACGCACCCAGAATGTTCGCAAGCGCATCCCCGACAGCCGCCTGCCTGCCGTGGGCGATCGTCAACGGCCCCGTCGGATTGGCGCTGACGAATTCCAGGAGAACCTTTCTGCCCTTGCCGAAGTCAGAGACGCCATAATGCTCCCCGCGAGCAAAAACTTCCTTCAGAATTTCGCCGTAACTTTTCCGGGCCAACGTGAAGTTGATAAAACCCGCTCCCGCAATTTCAATGCGCGCGATTCCGGTCCCGGGATCGCGCCGGCATCGCTCCTCCATTTGCTCGACAAGCGTCTGCGCAACTTCTCTCGGGCTGCGGCGAATCATTTTGGAAAGTTTGAACGCGACGTTGCACGCAAAATCACCGCGCCCCCCCTCCTTGGACGCCGCCAAATCGTAGCTGAAATCGTCCCCGCCATTCAGGCCCCCGGCGCGCAAATAATCCTCGATCGTCTCGTCTACAAACTGTTGGATTTTCGATTTCATAGCCTTTTAGCCTCCCCCCACAGCCGCTCCAGAGCATAAAACTCCCGAGTTGCGCGGTGAAAAATATGAGCAATCACGCTCCCGTAATCCAGAAGGACCCAGCGGCCTTCCTCGAGGCCTTCGACATGCCACACAGGCACACCCGCCTCTTTCATCTTGTCGATGATATTTTCGGCGATCGCTCGCACCTGTCGGTCGGAATTGCCGTGCGTCAAAAGAAAGTACCGGCCAATATTGGACAGCTTGGCGACGTCGAGCACCAAGGGCTCCTCCGCCTTTTTATCGAGTGCCATCTCCCGGATCATCAAAGCTAATTTCTTCGCATGCATAAAAACGTCTGCCTTTCCCGCCGCGCGGCGCTCAGCGAAACCGGTTCGTGATAGGCATGCGCCTTCCGAACCAAGCCTTTTGAGTCACGCGGAGGATGGGCGCCGACTGCCGGCGCTTGTACTCATTATGGTCGACCTTGTGCAGGGTGTCCCGGACCACTTCGGGCAAAACCCGCCGCTTTCCCAAACGGCGCAGGATCGCGCCGCGCGATTGATTTTCTTCGATATAAAGGCGGAGAATCTCATCCAGCACTTCGTACGGCGGGAGGGAATCGCCGTCGCGCTGATCCGGACGCAATTCGGCCGAGGGCGGCTTCTCCAGCGTCGCGGCAGGGATGACCTCCTTCAGGCCGTTCCGGTATCGAGCGAGCCGGTACACATCGGTCTTCAAAACGTCCCCGAGGACGGAAAGCCCGCCGGCCATATCGCCGTAGAGTGTGCAATACCCCATCGCCAGCTCTGATTTATTTCCCGTCGAAAGCAGCAAACGCCTCTCATCGTTCGAAAGATACATGAGATGAAGACCTCGCAACCGGGCCTGCAGGTTCTCCATGGCCAGCGTAATCTCCGAAGCATCCGTCCCGGACTTTCGCTCTGACACTCTCTGGGACCGGTAAATCTGCAGAAGGGCTTCATACGCCTCCCGGATAGGATGGATATGAAACTCGAGCCCCAAGCGTTCCGCTAAATCACGGGCATCCTCCCAACTTCCCTTGGACGAGTAGGGACCCGGCATCGCAATACCCAGAACTCTTTCGGGCCCCAGCGCGTCCGCGGCAATCGCTGCCACCAGCGCCGAATCGATTCCCCCGCTAAGCCCGATCAAAGCCTTGTCAAAACCGTTCTTCCGGCAATAATCACGGACGCCGAGGACGAGCGCCTGATAAATTTCTTCGATCCGCCGAGAAGGCGCCTCAAGCGCAGGTGCCGCCGCATTTGCGCCTCCGGGATTCCAGTCATAGCAGAAAAGGCCTTCCTGAAAAGCCGGAGCGCGAAACAAGATCTTCCCTCCGGCGTCGGCGAAAAAGCTTCGCCCGTCGAAAATCAAGTCATCCTGCGCCCCCACCTGGTTGACATAGAGCATCGGAAACCGGTAGCGCTTGGTATGACCTCGAACGAGCGCTTCCCGTCCCGCGTCAATTCCGGAATAAAACGGAGACGCCGAAATATTGACGATCAGATTGGCCCGCTGCGCGCGCAAGTCTTTGAGCGGCTTCTCGTCGTATCTTTCGTCCCAAATGTCCTCGCAGATCGTAGGCCCCACACGCCATCCGTTCCACGGGATAACCCGGCATGTCGATCCTGGCTGAAAAAAAATATCCTCGAGAAAAACATCGTACGTGGGGAGGAGCCGCTTATAATGCCGGCCTAGGATCTTGCCCCGCGAAATCCAGATTTGGCCGTTGCGGCTCCGCTCCGAAGGGGGCTTTGCCTTGTCGATGAATCCGAGGACCACGGTCACACGCCACCGGGCCGTGGCCCGGACAATCTTGTGCAAATGTCGCAATCCCTCAGCCACAAAATCTTCCTGATTGGCCAAGTCCCAAACGGGGTATCCCGAAATGGCAAGCTCCGGGAACACCACGAGATCCGCCCCCTGGGCCTCCGCCTGGCGCACCCACTCCAGAATTCTTTCGGCATTCCCTGCAAAATCCCCGACCGTGGGATTGAACTGAGCGATCGCAAAGCGGATTTTCTTCATAGGGATCAAGAAATGGACTAAGAGATTGGACCCGACCGGGATCGAACCGGTGCCCCTGCGCCCAATGCGCAGGGACCCCCGCGGAGACCTTGACGGTCTCCTGCGGGAGCCGCTTCACGATTACGTTTTGGACCCGACCGGGATCGAACCGGTGGCCTCCACAATGCGAATGTGGCGCTCTCCCAGCTGAGCTACGGGCCCACGAAATACTAATTACGAAACCAACTAAAAATCAGCAATGGCCCATGATTCGCAGACTAGCTACACTCTGAAGTCCCGCCGTTCTCCAGGCGGGACGGGCGCGCTAATCCGGACTTACCGGCCGCCATACACCTTCGCGAGGATGCCCTCCAGAAGCTCAAAAACGCGCTCCTGGCCTCGCTCATTAAAGATTTCATGGTAACACCCCGGGAAAGCTGTCATCTCTTTTCCCGGCGCGCACACCTTTTCAAAAAACGCCTCTGTCCTGGCCGTATCGACAACGCGATCATCCCCCGCCATGAGGACATAAACTGGACATTCGAACCGTGGAGAGGCGTTTTGTTCGATCCGGCGGGCGTATGATATCATTTCAGACACCAATCGGACAGAAATTTTTCTTGCGATCAAAGGATCCTGCTTGTACTTACGGACCTCCTCGGCGTCATGGGTCAGATAGCGAGGATAAACGGGATTGCGGTAAATGAATCCCGGAGCCCACTGATTCATCAATCCGTTCAGGTCAATCAGCCACCGCGGCACCCGAAGCCCGAGCATGGGAGAGGAAAGAATCAGTGCCCGAATCGACGCAGAATGCCTGAGGGCCCAGTGAATCGCCGTCAGCCCTCCGAGGCTATGCCCAAGCAGAGTCACCTCCCGCGTCACGCCGTGGCGCTCGCGAAGAAAGGCGTGAAAAGCCCCGAGATCCTCGAGATATTCCTCAAAGCTGTCCACATGAGCCGGACACCCCTGAGACCGCCCCTGACCTCTGAAATCATATACGGCAACTGCGAGACCCTGCCGGGCTAAATGGGGAAAGAACTTTTCGTAACGGCCGGAATGCTCGCCGTGTCCATGACAGATGACCAAAGTCCCCCGAAAATCCGTGGGAGCGGCAAATTGGTAGAACAGCCGTTTTGCATCATAGGTCTCGAAGAACCCCCTTTGGACCTCCGTCATCAAAGGCTCCCCGGGCCGGCCGAACCAGCCGGAGCCCCATCGGACTCCGCCCCTTGACTAACAGGCTTGGCGTCCCGGTAGAGCTTCTCGATCAACTCGCCATACCGCTCCGACATCACCCGCCGCTTGACCTTGAGCGTAGGCGTCAGCTCTCCGGCATCCGAGGTTAACTCGTTTTCCAAAATCGCAAAAGCCTTGATCTGTTCATAGCCCGGCCTCTCCCGGAGGCGCTCCGTCAAACGGCTCCGGACCCACGCATAGGTCGAGGGATGTCGGCAAAGCTCCTTCCATTCCAGCTTCGCCATTCCGGCGCCGCTCCCAAAACTCAGGGTCCTCTCGCGGTCGATCGCAAGAAGCGCAACCAAAAAGGGGCGCTTGTCGCCCAGAATGACAACCTGCCTAAAGAGGGGGTCCGTCATCATCAGGGTCTCGAGCCTTTGGGGCGAAATATTTTTGCCGCCGGCGGTAATGATGAGGTCCTTCTTCCTGTCCGTGATCGTCAAATAGCCGTCGGCGTCCAAGCACCCGATATCCCCCGTGTAAAACCATCCGTCACGAACCGCCGACCGTGTCGCCTGCTCTTGTCCGTAATACCCTTTCATGACGCAAGCGCTTCGGGTCATGATCTCTCCGTCCCCGGCGATTTTGACCTCGACATGCCGACAAGGCTTCCCCACGGTTCCGAACCGGAAATCATGCGGAGCATTGGTGCTGATCACAGGCGAGGTCTCGGTCAATCCGTACCCCTCTAAGATCAAGAGGCCAGCAGCGTAAAAAAATTCGATGACCTCCCGGGACAAGGGCGCCCCGCCCGAAATAAAAAACCGAATCCGCCCCCCCATCCCTTCACGTAGCCGCCTCAAAACCAGCTTGTCCGCAAGGCCATAGCGCAGCCGGAGTCCCAAGGGCATCGCCCTGTCAGCGGCCCGGTAGGCCACAGACTCCCCTCCGATACTTAAGGCCCAACGGAGGGCGGCACGGCGCAACCCCGCCGACTCGTTGACCACTTTCATGATCTTCTCATACATCTTTTCATAAAATCTCGGAACCCCGCAGACGATCGTGGGCCGGTAGATCAAAAGGTCGGAGGCAATATTCTTGACGTCCTTCGCATAGGCGATCGATCCGCCGTTGAAGACGATATAATAATATCCGGCCAATCGCTCGAAGACATGGCTGAGAGGAAGAATCGAAACCACGACATCCCGGTCGTTGACGGGAATCTTATCCTTGAGGAAGCAATAGTTGGAAACCAGATTCCGGTGAGTCAGGACGACGCCTTTGGCAAGCCCCGTGGTCCCGGAGGTGTAGATGATACTCGCCGGATCCTCCGCAGACACCCCCGAAACGAATCCTTCGTAAAGATCCGTACCGTTGAGGTCCTCCAGCCTCCCCGCCTCGAGCAGTTCGTCGAGCGAGGTTGCAACCGCCGGATCGGCCCCTGCATCCTCGGAGCCAAAATAAATAATCTTCCGGACATCGTGGAACCCATGAGCCCGCAGGCCGGCTGCCTGTGCCCATGTCGACACAAACACCACACCGGCCTGTGAATCTTCTAGAATGTTCCGGACATCCTCCACAGAGGACCCCGGATAGACCGGAACTCCCACCGCCCCCAGGCTCAGGATTCCGAAATCCGCCACGGCCCATTCGGGACTGTTCGGCGCAAAAATGGCGACACGGTCGCCCTTTCGGACCCCTGCCGCATAGAGCCCAAGCGCCGCAAGCCTCACCCGGCGCGCCCACTCGGCCCAGCAAATCTCCTCCAAGCGGCCGTCGGCCCCCCGTGTAACGAGTGCGGTCTTCTCAACATACTCTTGGGATCGATCCAGGAAAAGCCGGATCAGGGTCAAATGTTCTTCGGGATCTTTCTTGGCGGAGGAAGGCATCCTGCCGTATCACTCACTGATTAAGATTCGTTTCCTTCTCGCCCGCATTTTTTTTCAAACCGGGCTTCGGCGGAGTATTCGTCACCGATTCATTGCGCTCTTTCTGGAGATTATCCAGAAAGGCCTGGTTCTTGGCCGTCTCTTCGCGAATCAAACGTATCTTCTCCTGGCGGAGGATCTCTTTGGCATCCAAAAGCTCGACGGGCTTCTGAGAAAGCCCTTTATTGTCTTCGAGCCCCTTTAAAATCTCGCGATGAATGCGTGCCTGATCCATGATCCTCCGGATATCTTCGGCCTGATCGCGGTACTGAACTCGCAAGCCCTCGTTGACCCGAAGCATCTCCTGGATTTGCTCCTGAATTTTCGCCACCGAAGTCCCGGAGGCCGTCCTCGCGGAAGCCTTCGCCGCCGGCGCTTCCGCTGCCGCGGGAACGACCACAGCGGAAGCTGTCCGGCCCGGCATGGCCGGAGCCTTTCCCGCATTCCGTATTTCCTTCATATTCGGAAGCTTGGGTACTTTGGTCAGCGACTCCATCGTGTACAGCTCTTCTCCGTTCCCCTCGGATTCTTCCGCACCGGCTTCCTCCGACGGTTCTTCCCCTGCCTCACCGGAAGGAGCCTGGACGGCCGGAAGTGCCGACATTGGAGAGACCGCCTGGGAGCTCGAAGCGGATGACGCCGGCGCGAGGCTCACAGGGGGCGTACTCTGGGAGGATTCGCCGGTTTTAGATTCTTGCTTCTCCGTATTCTTCGGAGAAAAGAACCAAGCCGCGTCGCTTGTACTCTCAAAAAAGAGACACACTACCACCGAAACCATGAGGATCCATGGTAACCGCTTCATAGGCATCACTCCGTTCTTCATAGACAGTTGACAGAAGTATTTTATCGGCTCGGCGCCAGGATAACAATAGTCTATTTTAGGGCCGAATCATTCCGCAATCATGCGGCGGATTTCATCGATCTGTTCGCGGGTCCGCGCCTCCCCCGTGCGAATGAACTTGTCGGGCGAATAAAACTCCGCCCAATGGGCTTCCTTCAGCACCGGGTGGATCAGGACATCCGCCTGATACCCCCACCCTTCCGCCATCTCGTATTCCATAAACTGGATGGTATTCATAATCGCGTTAAAAATATGGGATTCATACCGCCGGGTCGCCTGGTAGGCGGTCTTAAGAAACACCCGCTGCAGGAAAGGCTTCTTTTTGAGGGATTCCAGCCACACCCGCGCCTTTTCCCGGCGCATCCGGTTGATTTCCTTGAGCTGCTTGGGGCCCTGGAGAGCGTTGACGGCAATAATCTTCTTGATGCCCATCTGAGCAAGCACTCTCACGGGCAAAGGATCAATGACCCCCCCGTCGAGTAGGTATCGCCCGCGATAGTAGAACGGCTCGAAGATGCCGGGAATCGCGATGCTGGCGCGAACGGCGTCGAGGACGTCTCCTGAATCAAGGACCACCTCCTCCGAGGTAAAAAAATCGGTCGCCACGATCTTCAGAGGCACCCTGAGGTCCTGAAAAGTCCGTCCCGCCAGGTAAGGGCGCAAAAAGCGGCAGATCTGGTTTCCCTTCAGGAAACCGATTGTGGGAAATGCGAGGTCCCGGAAACCAACCAGCTGACGAAAGCCGTTTTTCGGATTAATCGACTTGGCGATCCCCTCGATGTCAGCGGCGCTTTGCCCCGCGGCCCACAGCGCCCCGATTAGCGCGCCGATGCTCGCTCCGGCGATGACGTCCGGGCGAATGCCCTCTTCTTCGAGGACCTTCAGGACCCCGATGTGGGCCAGCCCGTGCGCGGCGCCGCTGCCAAGGGCGAGCCCGATCAAACGCCCGGCCATCTCCCTGGCAAGGTAACCGATCACCGCGTCGTAACGTTCAGGCTTGCTGCCGCGCTCGGGAATAAGGGCAAAAATGGGCGCACCCAAAACGCTCTCTTTTTTTTCATGCGACAGGGGGTGCGCGGACCCGTCTTCGGGGACCACGACCCGAATTTCGCTCTTCGCAAATCCGAACCCCTGCTGAAATTCCGAGAGGGCGTGGGCGCAATCCTCAAGGTGTGGCACCGAAGGCCCGCAATGAACATAGACGATGTCGGACTTGTTCAAGATGCGAAAGGTCACGTGTCCGATCTGGCCCGGCATCCGCAAAAGCAGGTAATTGAAACGGTAGGTCAGAAACGTCACAAGCGAACGGATCTTCCTCTCACATTCTTCCTCGTCGCTGATCCTGTAGACCCGAAGGTATTGGACCCCCGCCGCGCTTGTAATCGCCGCCGCTTTCAGGTCGGACTCATTCGGCTCCGCCGCGGAAAGATCGAGGCACGGAATTTCATGGCGGCCTAAAATTTCACGCAGCGGACCCTCCGGAGCCGAGGTAAAGTCCACCACGATCGTTCTGCGGTGCGTTTCCTGGATCAGACGCTCGGCCAGATCCAACCAAAAGCGAAGGACGGTGGGTTCGTCGCAAGTCGAATAAAGGGCTACGGTCTTGACCTCGCGGTGCCCGCGCGTGTCTTCGGTCTGGGTCAACCGGTGCCCGAGCGAACGGCTCAGGTGAAGCGAAATGGAAGGAATATCATGGACGAGTTTGAGAAAATCCGGTTTTTCGAGCTTGAGGACGAGCCCGTCGCTTTTGGCCTCCACCGACGCGCTGTGACTCTGGTTCGTCAGAAGCGATGTCTCGCCGAAGTGGTCGCCCCGGTAAAAAAAGATCAGCGTCTCTTCGGGAAAGTTGCTTCGGGCCTTGCGAAACAGGCGAAAACGGCCTGAAATCACCACGTAAAAAGCGTCCCCGGGATCGCCTTCGTGATAAACCACGTCCGAGCGTTTGACCTCGATCAGCCGGCCCGTCTTCTCGATCAGCCGCTGCTCCGATACGGTCAAGGCGGAAAACAGAGGGATCTCGCCGAGAAAAAACTCCTTCGCCCCTTCGGATTTTCTCCCAAAACTGAACAGTGCCATAATCCTCCTATCGGCAAAAAAGACAAAGGGTTAAGGAGGGCGCCGGCCGGTAGGAGACTAAAATTCCGACAACAGCCTGCGGACCTGATGTTTCCAGGCGGCGCGCAGCGCCGTCGCCCGGGATCTTTCCATCCGGGGCCGGTAGCGGAAGTATCGTCGCTCTCGGTCCAGTTTTTCGGGATCTGCCCAAAGACCCACGGTATGGCCTGCAAGCTTCGCAACGCCCCACGCCGTCGACTCCGCCAGATCTGACACCAGGACTGGAACTCCGAGCAGATCCGCCTGAAATTGCATCAAAAAGCGGTTTTCGGTCGCCCCTCCGTCGACGCGCAACGTCCGCAAACGAAAGGGGCTCCCATTTTCAACTTTCTCAAAAACATCAGCGGTCTGTTGGGCAATGGCCTCGAGGGCCGCGCGCACCACGTGTTCGATCCTCGTCCCCCGGGTCAGACCCGCAATCACGCCACGGACGTTGGGATTCCAGTAGGGGGAACCCAACCCGGTCAACGCCGGAATCATGACGACCCCCCCGGTATCCCGGACCTTGAGGGCCAGGGCCTCGGAATCGCGGCTCCTTTTGAAAAATTTTAGGCCGTCCCGCAGCCATTGTATCGCAGCGCCGGCCGTAAAAACGGCCCCTTCCAGGGCGTATGCCGGCTTGCCGTGGATGTCGCACGCCATCGTCGCCAAAAGACCGTGCGGCACCTTCGGAACCTTCCGGCCGGCATGGATCATCATGAAGCAGCCGGTGCCGTAAGTGTTCTTGGCCTCACCCATCCCGTAGCAGCCGTGGCCGTAGAGGGCCGCCTGCTGATCTCCCAGGATGGCGGCCACCGGAATGCCTTTCGGCAAGTCTCCGGCACCCGAAGTTGTTCCGGCAATTTCCCCCGAAGAAATCACCCGCGGCATGAGCGCTTCCGGCACGTCCAGAAGACGCATCAGCTCGCGGTCCCACTTTTTTTCATGGATATCGAAGAGGAGGGTCCTGGACGCGTTCGTCATATCGGTGGCATGCGTGACGCCCCCGGTCAGGTTCCATAAAAGCCACGCGTCGATCGTTCCGAATAAGATCTTCCCGGCGACCGCGCGCCGACGAAGCCCCGGAATATGCCTGAGCATCCACGCGATTTTCGTCCCGGAGAAATAAGGATCCAGCACGAGTCCGGTCTTGCGGCGAAAAACAGGCTCGGCTCCCCGCTCCCGGAGAGCCGCGCACATCGGAGCCGTCCGGCGGTCCTGCCAGACAATGGCGCGCCCAACCGGGACGCCTGTTTGGCGGTCCCACATGACCGTGGTCTCGCGCTGATTCGTGATTCCGATCGCCGCCACACGCGCCGGCCGGATCCGCGCATCACGCAGGGCACGGCCCATCACCCGCGACGAGGTTTGTAAAATTTCCAGGGCATCATGCTCCACCCAGCCCGGAACGGGATAGTGCTGACGGAATTCCTGATAAGCGGAGGCGAGGACCTTGCCTCCCGCTCCGTAGATGATCGCGCGAGTGCCTGTCGTCCCCTGATCGACCGAAAGAACTACCGGGGAACGGACTTGCATGGGAGACTTATCCTGAACGGCTTGGGAAAAACCGCGGTAGGAAGGCTGACGATCACCCGAGTTCGGTCGTCTCTTCGGGATCCGAGAAATCATTGACCTTGGTTTCGAGCCAATGATTATAGGCAAAATCCAGCACACGGAATTTGTCGACCGGGTCCATCATCAAAAACCGGACGCCTTGATCATAACCATGCTCGCCCTCGGCGGGCCTGGACCACATGATTTTCCCGGAGGTATGGACGGGCTTGGGATCATCAGGAATATTGATCTCCAGATCCACGACGGTCCCCTCCCTCAGATTCACCTCGGAACTCATTTTGATGCCTTCGCGGGAAAGGTCGCGGCTCAAGCTGATGCCCTGACTCTTCTCATGATCCGGCATATGGTATTTCACGCTCATGTACGCATCAAATCGTTTGAACTTCCGGCGTTCCTTCTCCATGAGGGCCTCCTCCAATGTTTGAGCGGCCTGGCTTAATAATGGGCAATCTTCCGACGCGACTTTTGATAACCTGCAATCGAAATATAAAGACGTACGGCGTCTCTTTTTTGCCCTCGAGTGAAATATAGCATACGAAGTTTTAAATTACAAGGCGGCCCGGCAGAATATTTCAAACAAACTACCGGTAATTGACGAATTGGATTGGAATGCCACAACTTGTTTGATTTAAACCAGTTATGACCGCCTGAAGTTCATCCTTACTTTTGCTCGAGACACGGACCTGATCCCCCTGAATCGAGGGCTGAACCTTGAGCTTCATCTCTTTGATCCGCTGGACGATCTCTTTCGCCTTATCCTGTGCGATACCCATGACCAGTGTCACTTCCTGTCGAAGGGTCCCCTCGAAGGCCTTTTCGGGCTCCTTGAATTCCAGGGCTTTGGAGCTGATTTTGCGTGCGGCCATCCGGCTGCGAAGAATGTCTTGAAGATTTCTGAGCTTCATGTCGTCGTCGGCAATGAGCTTGATTTTCTTTTCTTCCTTATCCAACTCGATCGAGCTCTTGGACCCTTTGAAATCAAAACGGTTCCGTATTTCCTTAAGGGCCTGATTGACGGCGTTATCAACTTCCTGGAGATCAATCTGAGACACGACATCGAAAGAGAATTGGTCAGCCATGAGAGGCTCCGCGGTAAGCTAGACTTCGGACAAATCTTTTGCGTTCTGTTCCAGATACTCGAGAAGGATGCGTTGCACGGCAGGATCAATATCGACAAATTCGATGCCGGTATCGTAGCGGCTCTTTTTTGCCCTAGGCTCCCGCATAGGCACCGTCCACATTACCCGGCCGTGGCTTTCGATCTTGGGAAGGTTTTTCCCCAATCCGAAGCGCACGTGACAGCGGTCATAACGTTCCAGAGGCTGATCTAAAATAACGCACACGCCACCGATGCCGACATTCTCGGTGACCGCTGAAATCGGCTTCGCGAATTCATCCGCCTGAATCGAGATTTCGCACTGTAGATTGACCCGCGGAAACCTGCGTTTATTAAATCCATCCCACATGTCGGGCCTCGCCTTGTCTAGTACGCTGTGACAATTGAAATTGGTTTTTGCAATTTCAATTGGTACTTGTACCGCCCACCCCTAATATTAAATGTTAGGCGGTACTGGAGCGGTTTCTTCAGGAAATCGGCCGGATGAACGCGTCTTGAAACGGCTTGGAGACGTCTCTCTTCTTGAATTTCGCCAATTCTTCCTGAGCCGTTCGGTAAGTCTCAAAAGGCCCCAGGAAAACACTGTAGAAGTGCTTGCCTTCCGGCCTGGCCTGCGTCTTCACGTACGCGGAAAACCCCGCCTGCTCGAACTTCGCTAGCACTTGAGCGGAATCTTCCTGATTGACATAGGTGGCCACCTGCACCCCGTAGCCGGTCAGCTCCCGCTGGGGTTGAGAGGGCACAGCGGCAGCGGCGCTTTCTGACGCCAAAGCCTGCGCGCGCTTCGCTTCCTGAGGGGTCTGCGCTTCGGCAGCCGCGGGCGCCGTTTCAGGCTCCGGGCTCTTTGGCGCTTCGACGACCCGTACGGTTTTGACCGGAACTTTCATGGCCGCTTCCCGATTGACATTCAGCGTGTGGATCGCCAGAAAAACAACCACCATCAGTCCGCCGACGCTGATCCAATAAAGCCCCTGACGAACCCTTGGGTTTCCCAAATCCACGCTGGATAATATTTTCAAAAGGACTTGCAGTACAAGTCCCAGGAAACTCAAAACCCACGTCAACACCTGTCGAAGGGCTTCGAACACGCCCTTCAAAATTCCGTTCCACGGCGGGCGGCTTGCCACCAGACTGCTTTTCCTCGATTCAGAGGCCTTAACGATGGTCCATGAACGGGCAGCAGCAGGCTTCTCCCTCAAGAGCCGGTTGATCGGCTCGCGGCGCTCGGCCGACGCAGGTTTCATCGGAGACTCGATCACGGGCTCGGGCTTCTGCGCACTTCGCGGCTCGTCTTTGGGGATCAATGATTCGGAAAC
>JBAYGD010000037.1:0-12599 GCA_041666865.1 Candidatus Omnitrophota bacterium
GAATCAACTCCTGGAGTGGGTCCTTTATGGAGACGAGGCTGCCAAAATTTCTGAACCAGGAGAAGTCTTTAAGCGGATAAATTTTGTCTTAAAAAGCCTAGCGGCTCGTGCCGAGACGCGGGAGTCGTGGCTTCAGAAAGCAGGGAGGGTGGTGAGCGGGGTGATCGCTTATCTGAGTCAATCCCTGCGGTATCTGGTTGCGGGTCGAAATGTGGAACCCGGAGATTCCTTTCGTTCCCATGATTTTCTCGATTTCGAAAGGGAGCATGGGGGTATTGCCCCTGGAGCTTCGTTTCGTTCCCATGATTTTTTCGATGCGGAGCGTAATGGCATCGTCCCTGGAGTTTCGTTTCGGTTTCATGATTTTCGTGAGGCGGGGGACGCTTGGTTTCTTGGCCTTCCATATGACGACAAGAATATTGTGCGGGAGCCGTGGCTTCAGAAAGCAGGGCGAGTGGTTCTCGGGACGATCGCTTATCTGAGTCAATCCCTGCGGTATCTGGTCGCGGGTCGAAATGTGGAACCCGGAGATTCCTTTCGTTCCCATGATTTTCTCGATGCGGAGCGTAATGGCATCGTTCCTGGAGTTTCGTTTCGGTTTCATGATTTTCGTGAAGCGCAGCTTGAGGTTAGCGGGCATGGAAGTGGCTTTCGTTCCCATGATTTTTACCTTGCCGAGCGTGCGGCGGGTCTTACCGCCCCCGAAATGCCTCAAATGTCTGCGGTCACTACCGAGGTTGGCGGCCTCACGGTCACGGCGGGTCAAATTCCGGTTGCGAGGATCGTTGCCGAATTGCCGAAGGGGACGGCGTTGGATGTATTGCGGGCGATTTTGAGCGGGGAAGCTGCCGATGAAGCCTCCGTCGGGGAGATGGTGGTCTACCTGCAAGTTGATCCGCAGAATTTTGAAGCACTTCGGCAGCAGCTGAAGATTTTGGATGAATCTCTCATGAGAGATTCGATTGTTCAAGGGACGAACCTGACCGTTCAACAATACAATGACGCGGTTGATGCGATTTTTGACCAGCTTTCGACGGTTCGGACAGCGGATTCGAAGGTGGGCCTGGAGATCGGTTTGGTGATGCCGGCTTCGGTCCCGAATGGTTTTATGGCGCGGTTCCTAGAGGCTTTGGATAAATCGCATGTTGCGGCGATTGCTCTCAATCGGGACAAAATCGGGATTGCCCAAGAGGCCGCTCCACGGAAGGTTCTGATCGAGAATTTGAAAGAAGTCAAGAAGCTCCGGCCGGTTCCCACGGCGGTTTTTGACCCGCAAGCGGACCAGGGCATTTTAAAGGATTTACTGCTTCGATTTCAGGTGGATGACAATGGTGTCGGCGGGGATGATACTTTGACCCGGGATTTAGCTCAGGTGATTATGCTTGCGGCAGTCATCAACGCCGCGGGTGTGACTCAAGGCAAACTTAAGCCGCAATCGACTTGGGACGCTGTGGAATTGAAGAAAGAAGTTGTTAATCAGCTTGCGCAATTCGAAATGATCCAGCTCGATGCGGACGGGAAGTTCATGATCCGGGCCGTGCTGGCGAAGGCCTGGGCTCAAGCCCGCGCAGAAGCCAGAGTGGCTGCTGCGGCGTAAAAAAACAGGGGACAGGCACAAGAAACCAAAGCGTGCCTGTCCCCTGTTTTTTTACCGCCGCCCTCGGAAACCGGGGGCGATAAAGCCGCGGGAGCGTCGGCCGCGCCGAAACGAACGGCCCGTAAAAGAAGCGACGACGACGGGCTTGTGGGGAATGAAGTTTTCCAGAGGCATTTCCGGGTGCTCGGCGATCGGCAGGGCGGTGCGCATGACCCTCTCGATATCCTTCACGTCTTTGCCCTGTTCGGGAGTCGCGAAGGCGATTGCGTGGCCTTTGTCGCCGATCCTGCCCGTACGGCCGATCCGGTGCACATAATTTTCAGATTCGTCGGGCAAGTCATAGTTGATGACAAGCTCGATACCCTTGACGTCGATCCCGCGCGCCGCAATATCGGTCGCCACCAGAACGCGGTATTTTCCAGCCTTGAATCCGTCGAGGGCCTCCCGCCTTTGCGCCAGTGAGCGGTCGGCGTGGATTTCAGCGGCGTTTTGGCCCATTTCGCGAATGGCGCGGGTGACCTTGTGGGCCCCGATCTTGGTCCGCGTAAAAATCAGGATCGTTCCGTGATATTGAGCGAGAACCTTCGCCAGAAGCTGGCGCTTGGCTTCCTTCTTGACGATAAAAACTTCCTGCGTGATTTTTTCGGCCACGGTCCCGGATTTTGCGATCTCGACAGAAATCGGCAGTTTCATCTGGGAAGCGGCGATTTTCATGATGGATTCGGGCATGGTCGCCGAAAACAGCATGGTTTGGCGGTCCCGGGGGACTTTCCGGAGGATGATATGGATCTGCGGTGCAAAGCCCATGTCCAGCATGCGGTCGGCCTCGTCCAGGACAAGAATGGCGATATCGTCCAAGGAAACATGGCGCTGTTCCATGTGATCGATCAGGCGCCCGGGGGTGGCGATCAGGATCCTCGGGTGCGCTCGGAGCTCCTGGATTTGGTTGTTCATGGAGGCGCCGCCGATCAAGACGGCAAAACGGGTTTGCGACGAAATCTTATGAAGACTTTGGTGGACCTGGAGCGCGAGTTCGCGCGTGGGAACCAGGATGAGCCCTCGGCCTTTGAGCTGTGCCAGGCGTTGGATCATCGGGATCCCGAAGGCCAGGGTCTTTCCCGTGCCGGTTTGAGCGATCCCGATGACGTCCTGGCCTTCGATTCCGATGGGAATGGCCTTCTGCTGGATCGGCGTCGGGACGTGAAACTTCATCCGGTCAAGGGTTTCAAGTATTTGCGGAGCGATTCCCAGGCCGAAAAAGCTTGCCTGGACGGGCGGTTCTGAAGCTGGATGTGTTGTCATGGGGCGAGTATAGGACGGATTGCCTGAAATAGCGAGAAGATTCGATATTAGCCGAATCGCGGAGGCGGGCTGCCCTTAAGGCTGTGCCTGGCGTGAGGTGGAAGGTTTCGGCTTCCAGCGGCGGTGTGCCCAGGACCATTGCTCGGGGTGCTTGCGAACATGGGCTTCGAGGCTTTCGTTAAGCCGCGCGGTAGCGCTTGCTTCCCAATTTGCTTCGCCGGACGGAAACGGGAGTTGGGGAAGCAGTTCGATTTCATACCGGGAGGTGCCTTTTCTCAGACAGTAGGCCGCCACGAGCGCACAGCCTGTTTTTTCGGCTAATCGGGCAGGAAGGGAAGTCGTGGAGGTCGGAAGGCCCATGAAATCGTTCCACAGCCCTTCGGGGCCGGCCCACTGGTCGATCAGGATGGCGACCACTTCGTTTGTTGCCAGGCGGTCGAGGGCTTCCCTTATGGCCTGGCGCTTTGGGATCGGTACGAGCGATGTTTCCCGCCGCAGGTTGTCGATCTCACGGTCGAGCGCGGCGTTCTTGAGGTTCTTGACGATGACCGAGCAGGGGATGCCGGTCAAATAGGGCAAAAACCCGAGATACTCCCAGGAGCCCAAATGCGAGGTGATGAGCACCACCCCTTTGCCGCGAGACAACGCAGCCTTCAGATGATCAAGGCCCTTAAAGGTGAAACGCTGCTCGGCGCACGGCTTCATCTTTTTGATCAAAAACAGTTCGAGGATCGAAAGGGCCGTGTTCTGAAAGGATTGCCGGAGGATCCTTCTTTTCTCCGGTGCCGGAAGGTCCGTACCGTAGACACGCTCGAGATTTCCACAGCCGATTTTCCTGCGGCTCGACAAAAGAACGTAGAACAAATCTCCCGCCCTTTTGGCGAGCCAGCACGAAAAAGAAAAAGGGAGCAGGCCGAAGACAAAACTCAAGCCGCGGACGGCATAAGCTTCTATCGCATGCGGAAGCGAAACGAACCGCTGTTTGAGTCGGGTCCCGGCCATGCCCGGATGTCGTACCGCGTTTTAGCGCTTAACGACCGCTGTCCTTACGCTTGGAAAAACAATCCTTGCAGTAGACAGGCCTGTCCCCGCTCGGTTTGAAGGGAACTTCGCATTCCTTCTTGCATTCCGCGCAAGTTGCCTTGAACATTTCCCTGGATCTGCCACCGAAGTTACCGCCTTGTTGAAAACCCATGTTGTCTCCTTGTTGAGGGTCCCGGAAGGACCGTGGTTGGTTTGTTATTCTGTGTCGGAATTTTCCAGCACCGTAAGCACGAGGGGATTGATGCGGGCCACTGCCCCCAGGTTCTTGCGAATCTGTCCGAGGGCTCTTGACGGGCTGACTTTGAGGACCAGGGCCATGGCTCCGGCGAGGCCGCGGACCGAATGCTCGAGGCGCTGGCGCTTGCGGGCGTCTTTGATCGGCTCTCTGCTGCGGGCTTCGGACCGGATGAGCGACGCCTGCATCCAGGCCTGATTGCATTGCGAATCTTTTTTGGTTCCGGTCTTGAAAAAGTCCAGGATGTCCCGTGCTTCACGGGCCGTGATCAGTTTGCCGAAACCGGACTCCTCCATCGAGCTTTGCGGGATGAGAAAACGGACCTTGGCCTGGCTTACGGCCACCGGGAGAAGTGAGTAGCTGAGCTCGGCCTTCCGGTCTGCCGGGAAAACTTGTGCGACACGGCATAAACCGTGAACGAAATGGAAAAGAAGATCATCTTTTGCGATGGGAGCTCTCATGGATCGTATCCTCCGGACTATTTGTCTCGCCAAATAATTCGTCCGCGATCGAGGTCATACGGGGACAGGTGCATCAATACGGTATCCCCCCTCAAAATTCGGATATGGCGGAATTTCAGCTTGCCCGCGGCATAGGCAAGGACTTTATGGCCGTTCTCGAGGATCACCCGGTATTGGGAGTTGGGCAGAACTTCCTGGACAGTCCCGGTCACTTCAACCGCGTCTTCGGTAGACATGATGATCCTTGGGGAACTCAAAACCGCCTGATTGGGCGCGGAAGGCGCGAATAAGCTTCAGGGAGGGTCGGTAAATCTCGCCACATTTTGCCATCGGAGCGTCTTCTCCAAGAAGATCCCCAACCGGCGGATAGGAAGTATCTTAACAGATCGCATGCACAATAGATACGGGAAAGATGCCCGGGAGACGCCCGGTGACACAACTCGCTCGGGGCAAAGGCCTTACGATGGAGTGAGAAACGTTATAAAACCCTTAGAGGGCCTGATCCGATCGTATTTTCGACGAGTGAGTGCTTATTTTACATGCATTTGAGCCATATTTGCGAAATAATGCAAGAATTGGGCCACTTGACGTCTGAGAGGAAGTCCTTCCCCCGTATGAATATCCAGCATTCTAAGCATCCACTCAGACTGCTCGCCGAGGATCCGCCATGCGTCCATGACGTTTCCGTTTTTGAGCAAATTTTTGTCGATGCCCCCGATTTCGTCTCCGAAGAAGATCTTCCGGGTCATGAGGCAATAGGAAGGCAGTGAAGAAGCCAACGCCTCCGGCTCGATTTGGGGCGCGAGCTCCAGGCGTAAGTGCCAGTACGAGGAGTCATCGTCGGGAGCGGTCGGAACACCGCTGTTTCGGTCATGAACCAGGAAACAGTACCATCCGATTTTTTTGGTTAGCGTCAGCTCTTCGATCAGCGGCTTGACCTTTTGCCCCAAAACCTGAAGGCAATCGTCTCCCGGATTGATTTTGATAAAAGTTTCAAACGCTCGATCAGGGGCCGGACATTTCATAGAGGACCTTTCGAAAGTTCACGGGCTTGCGTATGTTCCCTCGCCCTTTTCAGCTTATCGTTAAAGTTATCTTTTTTGAACTGGTTCGACCATTTTTGCACCGTGAGCCACCCGCCAAAGCGCATCCAGTGATTCCGCCAGGAGTGAAACCAGCCCCGCCATCCCGACTGCAGATCATGTAAAAAGAAAAGGAGCGAGGGGAAGGCGAAGATGTCCAGAACCCCCAGCAAAACATTTTTGGACTGATAGATCATTCCCATGATCTTTCTGATCGCTTCCTGCATCTCTTCGACTTTCATGGGGGCATCGGGCTCAAAAAGAGGAAAATTGCCGTCGTAATATTCCCAGCCGACATCTTCGGTCTCGTAGATCCTGTTTTGTGTCTGGAGCCGCTGCCTGAGGCGCGTCCCCGGCAAGGGGATAGGCAGCAAGACCTGGATGGTGTCGAGCTTCGACTTTTTGATGAACGCCTTGAACCGCTTCATCCTTTCTGCGGCCGCCATTTGAAATTTTTCCTCGTCTTGCGCGGGATAACCGAAAATAAACATGCCATGCACCAGGAACCCAAAGCGGTGATAGGTCCTTGTCATGGATACCATTTCATCGGGACGGATGCGTTTGTTCATGGCGATCAGCTCCTCTTCGATGGGAGTCTCGTAGCCGATCGCGACCACCCGCACGCCGGCGTCATACATCGCGGAAAGCAACTGGGGATCCTTTGCTTTGTCCAGCCTGATTTGGACCATGAACCATAGTCTTTTTCCGATGCTGCTTTGATACTCTTTGAGAAGGCGGCAGAACCTCAAGGTCTCGTCCCGTTGCTGGCCGAAAAGATCGTCGACGACAAAAAATTTTTTAGCGCCTTGAGTCTCGACAAGCAGCCGTATGTTTTCCATCTGGCGTTCGACCGGAGCGCACCTCGGGCGGCCGCTGACAGCGCAGAACTCGCAAGTCATGGCGCATCCGCGGATTCTTTCCACCGGATAGGTCTTGATCTTCGCGTAACGAACAAGGGAAAAGTTGGGCATCGGCAGGCGGTCGAAATCGGCAATGGGCTCCCGGGGCGGGGTGAAAATGACCCGTCCCTGGTCCCGGTAGGCGATTCCGCGGATCCCGCTCACTTCCGAGCCTTTTTCGAAGGCCCGTAGCAGTTCTTGAATGGCTTCCTCGCCTTCGCCGATGACCGCATAGTCGATCCCCGAGCCCAAAGCCTCGGGAATCGTTTCCGCAGTAAAGTGGTGCCCTCCTGCGACGGTGACGGCTCCTTGCTCCTTATAAAACCGGGCGATCCGGTAAAGCCTTGGAATCGTGCTTGTCAGCCCGCCGTAAAACCCGGCAATATCCGCGGGCCTTGCCTGCTGCAGGAACGCGTGATCCGCTCCGCCCGCCTCGCCTTTTGGCCCGTATCGGCGAAGGTTGTTTTCGTCGATGACTTCGACGTCCCATCCTCCCAGTTCTCCCACGGCTGTCGCCACACATACAGGCCCTAACGCCGTGGTCTTTCTTGCGGCCCGGGAATAAATATTGAACGCCGGATAGGCGGGGATGATCATTCTGAACCGGCGTCTTTTGGGGGATGCGCCAAACACAAGGGCCTCCTTCTTGGCGTGGCCAAGGGTTCCTGACTTCCTATTCATCTGACGCCCGGCATGCCGAGATAAATCTTTTCAACTTTTGTTCTAGCCCAAGGCGTTTTTCGTAAAAACCGGAGGCTGGAGGTGATGCTCGGAAGATTCTGAAAGCAGTTGATGCGAACCCGCCTGCCAAGCTCTTCCCATCCGTAATGGGCCACAAGCCGGTTCAGCATCATCTCGAGCGTCACTCCGTGCAAAGGGTCTTTGGACTGGTGCGATGGGTTCACCATAGCTTCAGGCTACAACTTTTTTGATAGAAGTCTAGTCCCAAAAAGTAAAAGGCCTTCATGACAAGCCTGTACTTTGTCTTCGGTAGACCCCATAATGACGCCCGGGTGTCCGTTCCGGGTAAGCCCGCATGATTTTTTACCCCCAACACAGCCTCAAGGAGGACTTATGGGACAACAGGACAAGGGAAAAGAAAAAGGGTCGCAGAAGAAAGCCCCGAAGCGCTCGCTGATGGAAAAACGAAAAGACAAACAGGAAAAACGCGACAGCAAGAAATATTAAAAAAGCAGGGTCTTGATCGCAGGGATCAAGAGCTCCGCCTGCCACCGCATCATGCCGCTTACTTCCGTGATCTCTTCGGCCGATTGCGGCCGGTGCTGGATTACCGCCGTTAGCGCGGTGCGGGAGGCCAGAAAAGAAGGTTCGATTTGAAGGGTCTTCGCAAGCGTTTTGCACGCGGCCAGCAACGGCTCTAACTTTTCCTGATCGGGCAGCTTCCCGGTCCACTCCGTTCTCTTTTTGGGGAGCGGCCATTCCGTCCGGGGAGTGTTTTCTGCGGACCGGATCGCATTTTCCAAGCGCGCAAGATTTTCACCGGTGAACCTCTTCAAAAAGGAGGGGCCCTGGTGGAGCGGTATTTTCGGATTATTGGCCCGCCATCCGGCCAGCGCGATAAGGTCTTCATTCTTCAAGATATAAAAAGCCGGGAGGTCTTTACTGAGGGCTTCCTCATCCCGCCATTTCCAGAGCTTGTGCACAAACACAAGTTCATGGGGAGCCATCCGTGAAGACCCTTTGACGCGCCAGGCCTCTTTCTCCTCATTCCGATCCGGAAGCCCGGAGGTTTTGACCACTCGTTCGCAGCATTCCCGGTGCCAGTCGATCCGGTTAAGTTGCCGGAGGCTTTCGGTCAGGGCGTCCGCGATGGGTTCCAGATATTTTGTATCATCCGAGGCATAGGTGAGCAGCCGCTCGGGCAGAGGCCGCTTGGACCAGTCTGCTTTTTGCCCGTGTTTCGACATGATCACCCCAAAAAAACGTTCGACCAGCGCCGCAAGGCCTATCTTCGGATAGCCCAACACTTGGGCGGCCAGCATGGTATCAAAAATGGGGGCTTTCGGCCGGAATCCGAAAGACTTTTTTAAAATGCGCAAGTCATAGTCGGCACCCTGGAAGATCAGCTCTTTTTGAGCTAACACTTCAAGAAACTCCGAAAGGGAAAAGCCGGCAAGGGGATCGATAATATAATTGGCTCCGGAAAAGCTCAACTGGATCAGGCAGACTTTATGGCAGTAATGATGGAGGCTGGCGGCCTCGGTATCCATCGCCGCGCGGGCTGTGGCACGCAGCATTTGAACCAAACGGGCGAGGCTCTGCGCGTTCTCGACATAAGTATACCCCGAACCGATTTTGGCACCGGAGATTTTTTCCATGGCGTGATTATACTACGAAAAAACGAAAGAAACTGCGCCCGTTTTATGTCCCCCCGCGCCCTTTCTGAAAGATACGTTTGTAAAGTTCGAAAATCATGTAAACGGCGAACATGATTCCACAGGGCATCAGCGGGCAGATGAACCGGAACTGGGCATTGACCGATGCGTAGGCCAAGAAAAAACAAGCGAAATACGGGACAAAGGCCCGTAAGGGATGGCGCCGGAAAATAGCGAGTAAAATGCCCGGGAACATGAAAAGATAGAGAGGGATCATTTGCGCGAAGTAAACCGGCTTTTCTACGCCAATCTTATACCACAGCCAACCGGCGCGGTGGAGGCACGCGCGCAAATACCGACCGGGGTACCGGCGGATCACCCGAAGCGCTTCCTCTTGAAAGATCTCGTCGAGGCGGGTCTCGCTGACGCTTTCCAGCCGTTCGCCGGAAGCCGCGATCGTCTTTTTCGCGTAGGGCGCAAAGTCTTCGGCGGTATGCAAGCTGTAATCCTTCTGCGCGAGCCCATAATTGTGCCGGAGCAAGTTGTATCCGTTTAAGGTGGTGGAAAAAACCGGTTTCCCAAAGGTGATTTGATTGCGAATGGCCCATGGAATGATGCAGGCGATGAATGCCGAAAGGAAGATCGCCGACAGCATCGCCGCTTTTTGCTGATGTTTGCGAACCGCTTGAAAGAGGAAAAAAATCGGAAAAAGCAACGCAATCGGCCGCGTAAGCGCCGCCGCTGCGGCTAAGATCCCCGCCATCAAGGCGTTGGGGAGGCTCCGCTTTTCGATGCCCTGCATCGCGGTGTAAAAATAAGCGAATAAAAGGAAAGTGAAAAGGCCTTCGGAGGCCGAAGCGTACGCCGTGGAAATATACATTTCGGGTAGAAAGAAGCAAAAGAGAATCGCCGCGGTAACCGCTTGCCGCTCCGAACCCAGGATGCGTTGTGACAGGCGGTAAAGAAGGACCGCGGTCAGAGCGGAGAGCGTCCACGCATACGCGAAAAAAACGAGATCGGATCCCGGGAAAAGGGTGACGAGCAAACTGAGCATAAGGACGGGAACCGGCCCCCGGGCCGCGGTCGCTTGAAGGGACGGCGAGGGGAAGTAAGTGAGAAGCGCATGGTTCGTATACCCGTGTCCTGAGGCCAGATTTTTAGCGATGAGGAGCCAATGGTTAATGCCGATCTCATGGGTCATAAAGCCGGCGTCATAGCGCTGATAAATCAGATAAAAAATGACGCGGGCGGCAAAAGCAGTCAAAAAGATCATCACGGATCGGTTCTGCGTAAACCACGTCCCTTGCAGGGGACTTCTTCCGCGTGCTTTGCCGCTAACAGGAGGAGAGGCGGATGCCGACACCCTTAACATTTCGGAGAATCGGCAAGGGTCATCTTCGAGTGGTTCTCGTGGAAATTGTTCAGGGCCCATGCGTTCAGGAAAAGCAGAACCCTTCGGCCCTGTTCGTCTTGCGCGAAAGCCATGCCGTAGGAAAGGGCATCGGCCAGCTCGTCAGTGGTCAGGTCGCATTCGACCCACCGGAGGATCTGCCACGGCAGCATTTCAAGGCGGGATTCGGCGCCGTATTCTTCCTGAAGCCGAAATTGCAAAACCTCATATTGCAAAGGCCCGACGGCCCCCAAAAGGACTGTGTTGGGATTGGCCGGCTTGATCCAGCTGAAAACCTGGACAATGTCCTCGGCCAGTAGATGCTCCACCCCCTTGCGGTAGGGCCTGTACTTGGCCGGCGAGGGATTGTAGATCTGGGCAAAACATTCGGGGGCGAACCGCGGGATTTCGTTAAAGACGACCGAGGGGTCTTCACTGATCGTATCCCCGACCCTGAAATCCGATTTGACCGCGAAGCCGATGACGTCTCCCGGGTAGGCGGTGTCCACCGTTTCGCGGCTTTGCCCCAGAAGCGTGTGGGAGCCCGTGATTCTGATCTTTTTTCCTGTCCGTGAATGAAACACGTCCATATTCCGGACGAATTGGCCGGAACAAATGCGCAAAAAAGCGATGCGGTCGCGGTGGTGAGGGTTCATGTTGGTCTGGATCTTGAAGATGAACCCGGAAAAATCCTTGGAAGTCAGTTCGATCGTCCGGTCTCCCGCTTTCCGCTCCGCCGGAGCCGGGGAGTATTGAATGAACCCGTCCAGCAGAAGCTGGACCCCAAAATTATTGGCGGCGCTTCCGAAAAACACGGGAGTCGTTTCACCCGTGAGCACTTCCTCCGGCGAAAAATCCGAGTGCGCCGAGTCGAGAAGCTCGAGGGCTTCGGCCGCGTGCCGGTAATCGTGTTCTTCCACCATTTTTTTGACTTCGGGATCCGAGAAGCCGTGCGTCGAGACCGGGGCCCGGTAGGCGCCGCCGGGGACTTTCTGGAAGAGATGAACTTCGGCGCGGAGCCGGTCATAGACTCCCCGGAAATCCCTTCCGCTTCCGAGCGGCCAGTTGACCGGATACGCGCGGATCCCGAGCACGCTTTCGAGCTCGTCGATCAGCGCGAGAGGGTCCCGGATCGGATGGTCGAGCTTGTTCATGAACGTAAAGATCGGGATCCTGCGGCTGCGGCAGATCTCAAAGAGCTTGCGGGTCTGGGCCTCGATCCCTTTTCCGGCATCGATCACCATCACCACGGCGTCGACCGCCATCAGGACGCGGTAGGTGTCCTCGGAAAAATCCTTGTGGCCCGGCGTATCGAGGAGATTGATGCGCCAGGGGCCGTAATCGAACTGAAGGAGGGTCGAGCTGATCGAAATCCCGCGTTTTTTTTCCATTTCCATCCAGTCCGAAGACGTCTCGCGCTCCTGCTTGCGCGCCGTCACGGAACCGGCGAGCTGGATCGCGCCCCCGTAGAGGAGGAACTTTTCGGTCAGCGTGGTCTTTCCGGCGTCCGGGTGCGAAATAATCGCGAAGGTCCTTCGCCTCAAAATTTCGTTTTGCAGTAAATCCATCGACATGTCAGAAGGTCCTTTGTGAACGGAGGAGTAACCTTGCATTATAGAAACTCAGAGCTGATTTGTGTAGCAGAACTTTTTTCAAGCGGGCTCAAAGCGCAAACTGAACGAGCCGGCCCTTGATGGTGAGCCCGGAAAAACCGAAAAGGGACCTGACCCTCTCGAGGGTGTCCGGGTGATAAAAAAAGACATGGGTGGGATCATTTTTGTAATACCACGACTTGAAATCGATCTCTTCGCGGTAAAGCTCGGTCATACACAACAGTGCGCCTCCCGGCACCAAAAGAGATTGCAGCCGCCGGAACTCTTCGGCGGGGAAATGGAAGTGCTCGATGACCTCGCAGCAGGTGATAAAATCATACTTCGCGTCCAGTTTCCCGGGATCATTCCAGAAGAACGGATCGTACAATTCAAGGGAGTACCCTTCGTTGCGGAGAAGCTTGGTGATCACCGGCCCCGGCCCGGCCCCGAAATCAAGCCCCCGTCGCTCCCGGCCGAACTTCCTTTTGACCTCCGAGACGATTGGGTCCACAAACTTCTGGTACCGGGGATCTTCGACGTCGTTATTGTGTTCCAGGTACCTTTTTCGCTCAGCTTCTTTTGAAAGATAGCAGGCCGGATCCAGGAAAATCGCCGAACACTCTCTGCAGCGATAGTACTTTTTATGCTTCTCTTCAAAAAA
>JBAYGD010000038.1:0-12275 GCA_041666865.1 Candidatus Omnitrophota bacterium
TAACAGCTCAAGGTGCACGGACGGTCTTTCTCGGTGTACGGAGCACCCTTGCGGCCGTCAAAAACATAATCGGTGCTGAAAAATACGACGGCCGCGCCCGTGCGGTTTGCGGCTTCGACGACGTTCCCGGTGGCTTCCACGTTGACGCGCCGCGCCGTTTCGGGGTCTCTTTCGCATCCGTCCACATGCGTCATCGCGGCGGCGTGAAAAACGATCCCGGGGCGAAAATCCTCAAAAGCTTTCCGCACGGACCCCGGCTCCGTCAAATCGCATAGAACCACGGCCCCCGGTCCGGCGCTCGACGGCCTCAAGTCCAGCCCTCTGGCCTCAAACCGGGCGCCCAAAATCTCCAGGAGATCGCTCCCGAGCATTCCGGCCGCGCCGGTGATGAGAATTCTCGGGCGCGCTGTCCGTTCGGCGCTCATGGGCCCTACTTGACCGTAAACTTGTCTTTTTTGAGAGGGCTCCACCAGTCCGGATGCTTCTCGTACCACTGGATGGTGTGCTTGAGGCCCTTCTCAAATTCCCATTCGGGCCTGAACCCAAGGCTCTCGAGGGAAGATGTGTCGATGCTGTAGCGGAAATCATGCCCCCGGCGGTCCTCGACCGGCTGGATCATCGATTCGTCCTTTTTCATCAGCTGCAAAATCGTCCGGGTCAGCGTCAAATTGCTTGTGGGCCGTCCGACCCCGATATTATAGGTTTTCCCTTCTTCCCCTCTTTCGAAGACCGTCTCGATTGCGCGGCAATTGTCCTCGACGAAAATCCAGTCGCGCTCGTTCAAACCGCTTCCGTAGAGCGGAACCTTTTTGCCTTCGATCAGGTTCGTAATGAAAAGCGGGATGACCTTTTCGGGAAATTGATAGGGCCCGAAATTGTTCGAGCTCCGGACGATCATGCCCGGAAAACCGTGGGTTTTTCGGTAAGCGCGCACCAAAAGGTCCGCGGCCGCCTTGGAAGCCGAGTAAGGACTGTTGGGCTTAAGCACTGCGTCCTCTTTTGCAGCCCCTTGTGCGATGGATCCGTAGACCTCGTCAGTCGAGATGTGGATATAACGCCGGATCCGGCAGCGGATCGCGGCGTCGAGCATAACTTGGGTTCCGAGAACATTGGTGTGCAAGAATTCGGAGGCGCACTCGATCGAGCGGTCCACATGGGTCTCGGCGGCAAAATGGATGACAGCATCGGCATTTTTCATCGCCTGCTGTACGGCCGAGGCGTCGCAAACGTCGCCGAGAATGAATTCGTAGCGTTCATCGGATTCAAGAGCGCGCGTATTCTCGCGGTTCCCGGAATAGGAGAGCTTGTCGAGGTTGAAGATCTTCCAATCCCCGTGAGTCTTCAGAAATCGGCGGATGAAGTTCGAGCCGATGAACCCGCAGCCACCCGTAACGAGAAGATGCTTCATGATGGCCGGACCTTCCGGGCGACGAGGCAGGTCGCGCGATAAAGCGATTCGAAGGTCCCGGCGTCCGTCCAAAAGCCCTTCACGGTGTCGTGCTCGAGGGTCTTCTGCCGGATGTAGAAATTATTGACGTCCGTGATTTCCAATTCTCCTCGCCCCGACGGTTTGAGCGTCCGGATGACGTCAAAGACCTGGGCATCATACATATAAATCCCGACGACTGCGTAAGGGCTTTTGGGTTTGCGCGGTTTTTCGGCGATGGCCACGATCCGCCCCTCCTTGAACTCGGGCACCCCAAAGCGGGCCGCGTCCGAGACCTTCTTGAGAAGGATCCTCGCTCCGCGCCCTTGCTTTTCGAAGCGCTCGATCGAGGGGGTCAGATCGTCTTCGAGGATGTTGTCTCCAAGGATGACGACGATTTTGTCGCCGCCGGCAAAATGCTCTGCCAGCGACAGGGCCTGGGCGATCCCGCCCTCCCCTTCCTGATAGGTGTAGTTGATGTGCTTGAGGCCAAACTGTCGCCCGTTTCCGAGCAGCTTGAGGAAGTCCCCGGCAGAGTTCCCGCCGGTCACGAGCAAGAGGTCTTTGATTCCCGCGCGGACGAGGGTCTCGATGGGATAATAGATCATGGGCTTCTGGTAGATCGGGAGAAGGTGCTTGTTGGTCACCTTCGTAAGGGGATGAAGCCTCGTCCCCAACCCTCCGGCAAGTATGACGCCTTTCATCGGAATATCTTCTCCTTGCGGCCTAAGGCGTCAGGAAGGCGGCAGGCATCCGATTCCGTGATACCGGAATCCCAGCTTGTGCATCGCCGACGGCTTGAGCAGGTTTCGCCCGTCGAAAAGGACGGGGTGCTTCATTAATTTTTTGATGCGGGCGTAGTCGAGCTGGCGAAAAACGTCCCAGTCGCTTAAGATCAGGAGGGCTTCGGCGCCGCGCGCGGCCTCGTAAGGATTTTTGCAGTAAGTGATGCCGGTCAGAACCGCCTTCGTCCCCGGCATGGCCTCGGGATCGTAGGCGCGGATCGCGGCCCCCTCGGCATGAAGCACTTTCACGATGTCGATCGCGGGCGAAAAGCGGATATCGTCGGTGTCGCCTTTAAACGAAAGTCCCAGGACCCCGAGCCTCTTGTCACGCAGGTTCCAGATCGCTTTTTCGATCTTTTGGATGAAGTAACTTTTTTGCTCCTCATTGATCTGCAGCACGTCCTTGAGGAGCGGAAAATGGACCCCGAGCTTTTCGGCCATGCGGTGAAAGGCCATCAGATCCTTAGGAAAGCAAAATCCGCCGAAGCCGATCCCTGCCTTCAGGAAACTCGGGCCGATCCTCGGATCGAGCCCCATCCCGTACGCCACTTGCTCGACGTCGGCGCCCGCCGCTTCGCAGATCCTAGAGACGGCGTTGATAAAGGAAATTTTGGTGGCCAGAAAAGAATTCGATGCGTGCTTGATGATCTCGGCGCTTTTGAGGCCGGTCACCACCAGCTTCGCCTTGAGAGGTTCATAGATCTCACGGAGGATCTTTTCGGCCTTGCGGGTCGAGACACCCAGAACAACGCGGTCCGGATTGAGAAAATCGTGGACCGCCGATCCCTCGCGCAAAAACTCGGGGTTCGAGGCCACATCGAAAAGGGCCTTGCGCGTCTGGTTTTCGCGGATGGTCTTTTCGATCCACTCGCCCGTCTGAACGGGGACCGTGCTTTTTTCCACGATCAAGCGGTATTCCTTCAGATTGGCCGCGATCTCGCGGGACACGTTCTCGACATAAGACAGATCAGCCTCCCCGTTTTCTTTCGGCGGAGTATTGACGCAAATAAACAGGACTTTGCTTTCCTCCACCGCACGGGCGATGTCGGCGGTAAAATAAAGACGCTTGAGGCGCGTATTCTCCCGGATCATTTCCTCGAGGCCCGGCTCATAAATAGGAGAAACCCCTTTGCGCAAGGAAGCTATTTTTCGGGGATTGTTGTCGACGCAGACGACACGGTGCCCCAGGTGGGCGAAACACGCCCCCGTGACGAGGCCCACGTACCCGGATCCGATGATGGCGATGTTCATAGCCGCCGCTCCCGCGAATCGTAAGGGGTCGGAGAAATGCTGTAGGCCGCGTTCGCGCCGGCGATGGTGTCGCCGATGACCGGCGCGCCAAAAGACGCGCGATTAGGCCCGGTCTTGATCCCGACCTCCGGCAAGGGGGCAAGATAGAAATCGAAAAACAGCGTTTTGTTGTTGTCCTGGATATCCGAGTTGCGGACGTTATAACCGAAATCGAGCACCCACTCGCAGGCGAGTCTTCGGCTCCCCTTGACCTGCCACTCTTCGAGCTCCATGGTCTGCGTGTCCCAGCGAATGTATCCGCCGAGGTCCCAGAGGCTGTTGACGGTCCAGGTTCCGTCGAAGACGAACTGATTGACCGACTGCTGATCCAAAAACCGCTGAGCGAAGCGGTGGCCGAAGACGAGGCTGACTTGTTTCGGCAGTTGGACCTTGACGTCCTGCGTGGCGGCGCGGAGCTCCGCGCGCCGGGTATCGAAATCGGCGCGCAGCTCGTATTGCAGCCAATTGTAAGGGCGCACTGCGATCTCCTGGCTAAAAAGGGTGAAGGTGCCGTCTTTTCGGGAATACTTGCCGTCGTCGAAGGGCGCAAAAATGCCGTCCCGGACCATGCTGTCGGGCGTCAAATCATAGGTCAGATAGCTGTTCAAGCTCAGGAAGTCGACCCTCTGAACCCGGCCCCGCACAACCCGCTTGGTCTGAAACCGGTTCTCGAGGCCCAGCCGGACGCGGTTCGAGCTGTCGATCATGTCCCGGTGATCGTACTCCACCAGCTGCTCGGTGCTGAGCGAGGACCAGGTCGACTGATAGGTCACGCTCGGCTCGAGGATGTGCCGGATTTGGTTGATCTCCATTCCCAGCGCGTGGAAGGTCACCGGGAAAAGGTGGTAAGCCTGGGTCCTCAGATCCGCTCCCCCCGAGAGAATGGTCCGCAACTTGGCGTCGGCATGGTCCCGGGTCCGGCTGTAATACGTGTTGTCCCAGTTCGTCATCGGAGTGAACTTGATCCCGTTCCACTGAAGCGGCAGCATGAACGCGTTATTGAGCTCGACGCGGTTCGTGTGGTTGAAATTCTCGTCGCGCCCGAAGGCTTTGTAGAAGTTAGCTGCGCTAATCTCGCTCTCGTAATAGGTCATCCAATCGGTCTTCGGAATCTTCACGAGGGGCTGGTTGCGCCAGTTGAAGCGTACTTGAGGGAGCTTCTCCACGATGCGCTCGAAATCGTTCATCTTCTTTTGTCCCATCGCGTAAAATCCGTAGCGTGGCCCGTTCTTGGTAAAGGTCATGTACGATTGAGGCTCCACCTCGTTGCGGAACTCCTTCTCGAAAAACTCCTGTAGAAAGTACTCATCGGCCAGGCGGTTATAGCGCAGAAGAAGGTAGGAGTAATCATCAAAATCGGTGCGATGCCGCCAGGTGATGCGCCCTCGGTCCTTGCGGCGGGTTTCCCCGAAAGGATCCTCGTCATTTTTCGCATTAGGAGCCTCTTCGTCAAAAGCCAGATAGGTTTCCACGATGCCACGCGCGCGGGGGCCGTAATCATAGTCGAGATCAAACCCGGAGGCAAAGCCCCGCTTCGACCGCCAGTCGAGGTAGAGGCGGCCGCCGACATTCGGCGTAAAATGCAGGCGCTTGCTGAACAGAATGTAATAGCCCCACCGCGAATAGTATCCCGCGGAGACCGAGACAGGAACTTCGAGCCAGTCGATCGGCACAATCAGATAAGGAAGCCAGAAGACGGCAATCTTGTGAATGTAAATCGTAACGTCCTGAGCGATGATCTTGTCGTTCTCATAGATGATCATTTTCTTGGCTTTGACTTCATAGTAGGGATCGTCCATATTGCAAGTGGTGAAGCCGCCTCGGCAGGCCGTCTTCACCCCCGGCCGGGTCTGCTGGACTTCATCGGCACGCAGGAACCAGGGCGGCGCGAGATGCCGCGCTTTCGGAATACTGCCCGTTTCGGTCTCGAAATCATAATAAATTTCTTCCGCTTTGGTCGTTTCCTTCCCATTCTGGAAGACAATCACGTGCCCATAAGCGTAAGCCTGCTTGGAGTCGGTCTCGACCTCCGCGTAATCGGCCGTGAGCTGGGTATTCCCATACCGGATGACGACGTTGCCCTTTGCGATCACCTTCTTCTGGTCGCGGGAGTATTCCAGGGTATCGGCAACGGTTTCGACCTGCGGCTTCTTCGGGGCGTAGGAATCGACAGCGGGGACGTCTTTTTTTCCGGAATCGGGACGGTCTTCCGACAGGGCGAGACCGCCAGGCATGACAAGGACGATCGCGAGCCACAGGGCGACCGTCCGCAAGCATTTCGATTTCATTCGGAGTCTCGAATTACAAATCATGAAACAATATGACGCGGTTTCGACCTTCTTCTTTTGCCCGGTAAAGCGCCTGGTCCGCGCAATGAATCAATTCCGCGGCAAGTCCGGCATGCTCCACCGCCTGCTCTGACGCTTCAACATCCGCTGGGTACAGCGCAATCCCAACACTCACCGTCACCCGGGTCTCTTCATGGAAAACCTTGAAATTATGACGCGCAACACCCGACCGGATTCTCTCGGCCACCTCAAAAGCGCCCTCGCGGCGGGTCTCGGGGATTACCATGACAAACTCCTCCCCTCCGTACCGGGCCACCAGGTCCACCTTGCGCAGGCTTTGTCTGAGGATTGAGGCCACCTGTTTGAGCGTACTGTCGCCCGCCATGTGACCGTGATCATCATTATATCGTTTGAAGTGATCGATGTCTAACATTAATACGGCCAGAGGCAGCTTGAAACGGATGCAGCGACGCAATTCCTCCTCAAAACGTTCCACAAAATGTCGGCGGACGAAAATTCCGGTCAGGCTGTCACGAATCGACAGCTCGCGGACCGTTTCGTAGAGCTGAACCTTCTTGACCTGAAGGGCAAGGTATGCGCTCAAGACCTCGAACTTCGCGAGGTCTTCGGCCGCAGCCCCTTCTACCCCCAGACACGCCGCCAAGCGGCCGTCGACGACAAGAGGGAACACCCACTGAGACTCGCTCTGGACCATCTGCGAGTTGGCCCGAACTTCCTCGAAGCGCCGTAGGCGCTCGGGCGAGATCTGGCCCGGCGACCCGCTCTCCACGCCGCGCTCCCCCACAAAGAAGAGGACCTCCGCCGAGGGCGCGTCCATTTCTCGCTCACGGTCTTTTTCGCGCTCAAAGACCCACAAAATCAGATGTTCGAACCGGATTTCCGGGAGCACCTTTTTTTGCAGGATCTCGGCCATTTTTTCGAAGCTGAGGCACTCGCCGAAGTCACGGGCGATTTCGAACAGGTCCAGGAGGCCGCCCACCTGCTTTTCGAGGTGATGCAGGCTCTCGAGGCGGGATTCGTGCTTTTTTCGGAGCGTTTCGAGCTCCGAAACAGCGGCGTCGCGCCGGGCGATCTCGGCGCGAACCGCGCCCTGCCACCGGGCCCAATAAGCCCACACCAGCGCCACAAACGCAAGGTGACCGGCGCCGAAAACGACCATCTCCCAGGACGGCGCGGGAATAAAAAAAAGCAGAAAGAGCGCCGTCAAAAGTCCGAAAAGAACAAGGATCGCGGCATCATCCCGGGTCTCGTAGAAATAATAGGCCGGAAAAACGAGCAGGGGGAAAAACACATAGACGTTCAACATGAGCTGGCGACCCTGAATCCAGAGCACGGCCGACAGCATCAGGAATAAGAAAAAGATCAGGATCCGCTTGAACATACCCGGTTCCTTCCCTTCCGTTTGGCTTGATAGAGAGCCTGATCGGCCAACTGGACGAGAGTCTCCATATCCAGAGCGTCCTCGGGGAAACCCGAGACGCCGATCGAAACCGTCATGCGGACCGGTTCGCGCCGGATCATGAAAGATTCCGCCTCCGTCGCCCGGCAGATCCGCAAGGCAAGGGCCGACGCGTCCTCTTTGGCGATTTCCGGCAAGAGGACGGAGAATTCTTCGCCTCCGTAGCGGCAGACGATCGCCTGCTCGGCCGTCTGCGCGAGGATTTCAGCAAACCGGATGAGGATCAAATCACCCGCCCCGTGCCCGTAGCGGTCGTTGCAGGCCTTGAAATGGTCCAGGTCGCACATCAGAAGCGAAAGCGGCCGGTGCGTGAGAAGGGCCCGGCGGTGCTCGTCCTTGAGGCGCTCAAAAAAATACCTGCGGACATACAAGCCCGTGAGAGAGTCACGGATCGCCAAAAGCTCGGTCTCCTCGTAGAGCATGGCGTTCGAAATGGCCGACGACGCCAGCACCGAAATCGTGTCGAGGAGCCGGAGATGGTCGTTCGTAAAAGCCTTCGACTTAGAAGAATTGACGCGCAAAGTCCCCATCACCCGTCCTTCGTTGACGATGGGCGCCGCGACCAGGCTTCGAAGCGCCTCGATCTTCTGGGACTCGATCACGTCAAAACGGAAATCCTGGTGGGAGTCGGTCACGATCAACCGGCGGCGGTTTTTGAGGATCCAATGATCGAAGAGATCCCCCTGACGGTTCTCGGAAGCTCCTCGCGCGCGCACCGGTTTGACCGCCCGGCGCAAGGCCGCCACCGACAGAGACCCTTCTTCCCGCGGCTCGGCGAGCGTAATCAGGGCGATGTCCCCCACCGGCACGAAATCCAGCGAGCAATCCACCACCATCTGGAGCAGCTCCGCGACCGAAATGGTCGTGGCCAGTCGTTCCGCAAGCTTCCTGAGATTGTAGTACGTGGAATATTTCTCAAAAAGGATACTAATCCCCTCGCCCTTGATCTTGTAGGACAAGTTGAGATCGTTGGTGAGGTTTTGGTGCTTTTCGCGCTCGACTTCGAAAGCTGCGACATGATTTTCGAAGATCGACTCCATGCGGTAGAGCACATAGCAGAGCATGGCGTATTCGGCGATGAACCAGGCAAAGACGCCCGCGTGCGTCACCGCCCGGACAAAAAGGACGACGAGAACGCCGAAACCGGCAAAGACGAGCCCGCCGATGATGCGCAGGGCGATCCAACCGCCGAGGATGGGAAACACAAACGCCGCCAAGAGGACGGCGATTTCATTGAGGTAAACTTCCGGGACAATCGTCTCTTTCAGGCTGGCAAGGCAAACCACCGCCCGGTAGGTCAAGCCGAACGAAACGAATAGGGCCGCGGCAAAACTGATCTGCCGCCGGGCCACAGAGCCCATCACGATTAGAAAATCGCCTCTTCCGTTTGCGGGTCGAAGAAATGAGCCTTGCTCATGTCAAAGACCACCTGAAGGTCCTGATTCATCGTTGCCGTGTCTTGATTCGAGACGCGGGCCACGAAAGCGTTGTTGCCCGCGTTCAGATACAGATAGATCTCGGAGCCCATCGGCTCCACCATGTCGACCGTCGCGGTGATGGTAAATTCCGGCCGCGCGTCCTGGGCAAAAATTTTGTCATACACGTCCTCGGGGCGGATCCCGAAGATCACGGGCTTATTGCGGTAAACCCCGATCTTGGCGTGATGCTGGGGCAAGAGCCGCAGTTTAATCCCGCGGTCCTGGAAAAAGAAGCTTCCGTTCTGGGAAACGATGCTCCCTCGCAGGAAATTCATCGGCGGAGACCCGATAAATCCCGCAACGAATTTGGAGTTCGGGTTTTCGTAGATGTTGACGGGGTCCGAAATCTGGTAGATCTTGCCGTCCTTCATGACGACGATCCGGTCGCCCAGGGTCAGCGCCTCCACCTGGTCATGGGTCACGTAGATCATCGTGCTCTGCAGACGGTTGTGGAGCTTCTGGAGTTCCATGCGCATTTGGACGCGCATCTTCGCGTCGAGATTACTCAGCGGCTCGTCGAAGAGAAACACCTTCGGCTTACGAACGATGGCGCGGCCGACCGCAACCCGCTGCCGCTCGCCTCCGGACAGCTCCTTGGGCTTGCGCTTGAGCATCGCGGGGCTCCCGATTCCGAGGATCTCGGCCGCCTCGATCACGCGCCGCTCGATTTCCTTTTTGGGATAACGCCGAAGCTTGAGGCCGAAGGCCAGGTTGTCGTACACGCTCATGTGAGGATAAAGCGCGTAATTCTGAAACACCATGGCGATATCCCGGTTCTTGGCGGGAAGGTCGTTGACGATCTGGTGGTCGATCAGGATTTCGCCGGACGTAATTTCCTCGAGGCCGGCGATCATGCGAAGGGTCGTGGATTTGCCGCAGCCCGAAGGGCCGACCATCACGACAAATTCCTTGTCAGCCACTTCCAGGTTGACCTCTTTGACGGCCGGGACGTCTTCCTGGTAATTTTTGCTGACGTTTCTGAGGCTGACGGTCGCCAAAGCTCCTCCAATAGATCAAAACGTCAAGTTTTGATCTGCTTATACTTGCGCCTAATGCGCAAGTACTCCCCGTGACTCGCTTAATGCTCGTCTACGGGGATATTGTCCCAAAACATAAGTTTTGGGACCTCAAAAAAACCATTACGAAGCGTACTCCAGCAGCCGAACCAGCTCTTCTTTGAGCTGGCGGCGGTCCACGACGCGGTCCACAAAGCCGTGTTCCATCAAGAATTCGGACGTCTGAAAATCATCCGGGAGCTTTTGGCGGATCGTCTGCTCGATCACGCGGGGCCCCGCGAATCCGAGAAGAGCCCTGGGCTCAGCGAGGATGACGTCGCCCAGAGAGGAAAAACTCGCCATGACACCGCCCATCGTGGGATTGGTCAGAATCGAAATAAATGGCATCGCCGTTTTTGCAAGGCGCCCCAGAGCGGCCGAAGTCTTGGCCATCTGCATGAGGCTGATCGCACCCTCATACATGCGAGCCCCTCCCCCCGAGCCGGAAACGATGATGAGAGGAACCTTTTCTTCCACCGCATATTCGATCAGGCGGGTGATCCTTTCTCCGACCACCGAGCCCATCGACCCCATGATGAAGCGGGAATCCGTGACGCCGAAGGCCACCTCGTGGCCGCCCATCTTTCCCGCCCCGGTCACGCAAGCTTCCCGCAAGCCGGTCTTTTTCTGATCGTACTTCAATTTTTCCTTATAGGACTTGACGGCCTTGAAGTCGAGGGGGTCGAGGGAAATCAGATCGCCGTCAAACTCCTCGAAGGTCTCGCGGTCCAGAAGATGATAAATCCGCTCATGCGCCCCGACGATGAAATGATACTGGCACTTGTCGCAGACGGAGAGATTTTCCTTGAGGGTCTTGTTGAACATCACGTGCTCGCAGCTCGGGCACTTCGTCCACAACCCGGCGGGGATGCTCTTCTTGCGAAGCCCGCTATGAAGAGGATTGGACTCCAACGCACCGGAGGCCGGGGGGTTCTGTTCAGTCCCCTTCGCCGCTGTGTCGTCGCTCACAGATGTCATGATTTCCTTCGTTTGCATAGAGTTTTTGCATTCTACGGAGTTCCATAGGAGGTGTCAATCTTTTTCTAACTCAAAGGATCATGGGTGCTTACACAACTTTACTTCCGGGCCGAAAAGTGCTATCGTGAGGCATGATGCACCCCAAAATGGTCCAGCAGCAGTCTCAAAAACTCGTCCTGTCCCCGCAGATTCGGCAGTATTTGAAGCTTCTGCAGCTTCCTCTGGCGGAACTCCAGCAGACCGTGGAGACGGCCCTCGCCGAAAACCCGGTCTTGGAGGAAAAAACGGACCGTACCGCGCCCGAAACGGAAGCCCAGCCGCAGGAAACCGCGGATCCGAAGTCCGACGAAGCGCCGAGCTCCTCCGGTGAACTGGATTTCCGTGAAAATTTCGACAAACTTATGGAGTACGACGAAAGCCTGGCTCAAAACAACGAGGCCTCAAATTTGAGCGTCCCTCACCCGGGCTCGACGCAAAAGCTCAGGGACTATCAGGAATCTCTGCTCACGCAGCCGGAGGCCCTCGCCGACTTTCTGACCTGGCAAATCCGCTTTCTGGAGCTGTCACCCGAAGAAACCGCCCTTGCGGAACAAATCATCGGCAATATCGATACCGACGGATACCTTCAGGCAACTCTCGATGAAATCGCCAAATCAGCCGGCTACCCCCAGGCAATGGCAGAAAAGGTCCTGGCCGAGATCCAGGAGCTCGATCCCCCAGGCATCGGAGCACGAAACTTGAAGGAGGCCCTCCTCCTTCAGCTCGACCGGCTCCCCCACCATGACGCCGCGCTGGCAGTCCGTATGGTCTCAGAGCATCTTGACCTTCTCGAAAAGCGCGACCTGGCGGGCCTGGCTAAGGCCCTTGACGCTCACCTTTCGGACATCAAGTCCGCGTCCGAGCTGATCGGCCGGCTGGACCCCAAGCCGGGACGGACTTTTTACGGCGGGCAGTCTCAAACGGTCATCCCCGACGCAACGGTCACCTTTTCGGAAGAAGACGACAAAGAGGCCTTGAAAGTCGAGGTTCATGAAGACGGGCTCCCCGAACTAAGGATCAGCCCGACCTACCGGCGTCTCTTGCGCAGCCCAGGCACCGACGAAAAGACACGGGCCTATATCCAGGAAAAACTCCAGGCGGCTATCGATTTCATGCGCGCCATGCAGATGCGAAAATCCACCCTGTCAGAGATCACCGACAAAATCGTAAAATCACAGGCGGAATTTTTTGAAAAAGGCTTCTCCCACCTGCACCCGCTCAGGCTCAAGGACATCTCGGAGAAAATCGGCATCCACGAATCGACAGTCAGCCGTGCCATCCAGGGGAAATACATGAGCACGCCGCAGGGGCTTATCCCTTATAAAAGCTTCTTTTCGTCAAAGCTGGAGTCGACGACCGGAGAGGCCGAATCGCAGAAAAGCATCATGGAGAGAATTCGCGCGCTGATCGCGAAGGAAGAACCGAAGAAGCCCCTGAGTGACCAGGCCCTCCTCGA
>JBAYGD010000039.1:0-10518 GCA_041666865.1 Candidatus Omnitrophota bacterium
AGGGAAAGGAAGGTGAGGGAACATGAAGGACGGGCCTGAGAGAAAATTCAAAATTCTGGTCGTCGACGATGAAGAGTGGAACCTCGAAATTTTTTCGAGCCACCTCCGGCGGGAAGGCTTTGAAGTGGTGTGCGCCCACCATGGAGACGAGGCCCTCGGCCTCATGAACACGCTCGAGATCGATCTGGTCATCTTGGACGTCATGATGCCGGGAAAAGACGGCTTTCAGGTGTGCCGCGAAATCCTGGCCGGTCAGTCGTCACGCCACGTGCCCGTCATCCTCGCGACGGCCTTGAACGAGACGAGCCGCAAGGTCGAAGGCCTCAAAGCCGGGGCGACCGATTTTCTTTCAAAGCCGGTGGACCAGGCGGAGCTGATCGCGCGGGTGCGGGCCCATCTGCGGGTCAAGGAGCTCTTTGAAGTGACGCTCCGCCAAAAAGAGGAATTGGAAAAGGCCTACCAGAAGCTCCAGGAGCTTTCCGAGCTCCAAAACCGCCTCACGATGACGATTACCCACGAGCTCCGGTCGCCTCTGACGGCGATCCAGCTTGGGCTCGAGAATTTTTTCCTGAAAGATACCGAGGGGTTGAATCCCCGGCAGATGAAACTGATTCAAAGGATCAAGACGAATATGGCCCGCTTGACGACGCTCGTGAACGGCATTCTCGACTTGCAGCAGCTCGAAAAAAGCGGGCCTGCCATTTTCCACTTTGCTCCTTGCGATATCCACGGGCTCATCGACGAGGTGCTCGAAATCCAAAGGCCCGCCGCGGACATGAATCAATGTTATCTCCGGAGCGAGCAGGACCCCCTGCTTAAAACGGCAGTCGTCGACCGCGACCGCATGATCCAGATCCTCATGAATCTCGTCAATAATGCCATCAAATACACCCAGGAGGGCGGCGTGACCGTCAAGACGCGCCTCCTTGCGGCCGAGGGCCGCTTTGACCTGGAGGTCCGCGATACCGGGCCCGGGATCGGAACGGAAGATCTTGCAAAGCTTTTTCAGAAATTCAGCAGGCTCGAGGGCGCTTACCGCAGCGACGTTCCGGGAAGCGGTCTGGGGCTTTACATCACCAAGGAATTGGTGGCACGCCACGGCGGCCAGATCCGCGTATCCTCCGAATTGGGAAAGGGAAGCTGCTTTACGGTCACGTTCCCGCTTGCGCAGTAATCGGGGCACCTTTCCCTCCTGGGATTGACGGCCCCAATGGATTTTCTTGATATTTTCCGATCAGGGGATATAATCCCTCATTACGTATTCAACGGACTCAAAGGGAGAACTCTATGTCAGTTGCAGGAAAAGCCAGGACAAGACGGTTTGAGATCAAGCGCAAGCGGAACCGGCGCGCGAAAATCGCGGCCCTCAAACGGCGTTATCAAACGGCCATCAACGAAGGCGACCGCAAGAAGATCCTCGAGAAGATCTGGAAGATGTCCCCCAGTTACCCGCTCGGAGAAATTACGGCGAAGTAGCGGGTCCGTTTCCCTTTTTTTGATGCCTCAGACAGGATCTCCAAGGAGAATCATTTTATGTACCGCGAAAAACTGAAGGTGCTTGACTGCACGATTCGGGACGGCGGCCTGATGAATAATCACGATTTCGACTTCGATTTCGTCCGGGCCTGCTTTGCGGCGGTTTCGGCGTCCAAAGTCGATTATATGGAAATCGGCTACAAGAATTCCCGGGAGCTTTTCTCTCCCCAGAAGTACGGCGCCTGGAAATTTTGCGACGACGACGACATCCGCCGCGTCATCGACGGGATCGAATCCGAAACCCGGATCTCGGTGATGGTCGACGTCGACCGCGTCAATCTCGACGACGTCAAACCCAAAAAAGAAAGCCCTGTCGATATGATCCGCACGGCCTGTTACGTCAAGGACGTCGACAAAGCGATCTTTCTGGCCAACCACTTTGCCGACAAGGGGTATGAAACAGCGGTCAATCTCATGGCCATCTCCAAGGTCCTCGAGACCGATTTGAACGAGTGTCTCGAGCAGCTTGAAAAGGAATGCCGGGCTCAGGTCATCTACATCGTCGACAGCAACGGGGCCCTCTACCAGGAGCAGATCGATTACCTCGTCAAGAAGGCGAAAGCGATTCTCAAATCCAAGGAAGTCGGCATCCACGCCCACAACAATCAGCAGCTCGCGTTCGGCAACACGATCGAGGCGATCATCCACGGCGCCAATTACGTCGATGGGACGGTCTACGGCCTTGGGCGCGCGGCCGGCAATTGCCCCCTCGAGCTCCTGCTCGGATTTCTCAAAAATCCGAAGTTTGATATCCGCCCGGTCCTCGACCTGATCTCGAAGGAATTCATCCCACTGAGGGAGAAAATCGAATGGGGCTATCTCATTCCCTACGCGGTTGCGGGGATTCTCGACGAGCACCCGAAAACCGCTCTGGCCCTGCGCAACAGCGATAAGAAGGACAACTACCGGGAATTTTACGACAGCTTCGCCAGCAGTTCGGAGACCGAGTAGCCGTGGAGCTCGAGCGGTTCCGCAGACTCCCCGTGATGGGGATCCTTCGCGGAGTCAAAGCGGAGGAGCTCGAACCGCTTGCGGAGGCCGTTCTGGCAAGCGGCCTCGAGACGGTGGAACTGGCGATGAATACCGAAGGGGCCGCCGCCTTGATCCGGCGGCTGCGCCAATGCGCCGGTTCGAAGCTCATCGTCGGAGCGGGAACGGTTTTGACCCTCGAAACCATGCATGAGGCGCTGGATGCCGGTGCCACCTTCATTGTTCTGCCTGTTCTTGTCCGGAAGGTGGTGGCTCACTGTGTCCGGAACAAAATCCCCGTTTTCCCAGGGGCCCTGTGCCCACAAGAAATCTACGAAGCTTCTCAAGCAGGCGCCGCCATGGTGAAGGTTTTTCCCGCGAGGCTTTTTGGGCCGTCGTACTTTCGCGAGCTCCGGGGGCCTTTCCGGGGACTTCCCCTCATGGCGTGCTCGGGCGTGACCCCGGAAAATCTTCCGGAATATTTCGAGAGCGGCGCCGATGCTGTCGCTATCGGGTCGAGCGTTTTTCAAAGGGACCTGCTCGAAAAGGGCGATTTTTCGGCGATACGCCGCCGGCTCGAACGATACTTGTCTGCCTGGAAAACTTGGAGGGAGAAGCCGCTCTAGTATTTCAGGTGCGTGGCGAGATTTTTGAGATAAACGTCGAAGGGCTCGGCCGTTTTACGTCTGGAAAGGAAGAAGGCGAGTAGCGCGAACACCAGAAGGCAGAAGATCTCCCCGGCATAAAAGAGCTGAAACCCCGCATCGAGCTTGAGAAATCCGATTTTGAGATAGAGCCGCCCGGCTTGCCCCGCAAGCCCCAAAAGGCAGGCCCAGGCCAAAACCTTGCGCGCCCAACTCCTCAGGCGGTAGACTCCCACCGAAGAAATGATCAAGGTGATTCCCAGAAAAACGTGCGCGAGGACGTAAACCCTCCAATAGCCGTCCCAGCGGAAGTCAGGGAGAAACCAACCTTTCCCGGCCGTGGTTCCCAGATAATAATGCTCGAGCGAAATCCCTGCACACCGTGAGAAGGTGATGAGCGCGAGCAAAAGGCCGGCCGCCATGGTCCATAAGCGCAGGCTGGCAAAACTCGTTTTCCGGGTCATGAAATCGGAAATTGCGCGGACGACCGCGTCTGCCGTTCTGGAGGTGAACTGAACGCCCGTCATAAAAGAACCTTCGGGGATGTCTTTGCCGGGGGCCTGGCGGCGGACAACGGCCCAGGCCTCATGAGCCCCGAAAGTCCCCGGTAATTTGAAACGCAGGTGGAGGTGCTCGCCGGCGGCAAAAGTTTGATCCGTGACAAAGCTCAAACCGTTGGTGCTCAGATCGCACGCCGAAGCCTTGAAGCTGCATGGGGCCGTTTCGCGACGGACTGTGACCGGAAAGCGGCAGGCCAGGCGAAAATAAACCCGGAAGGATTTTTCCGTCACCTTAGTCTCCTCAGATAACGCGCGTAATCATCGCGGTCGATTTGAAGAATGTCCTGCATCGAAAATTTGACGACGCCTCCGTTGACTTCGAACCTCACTCCGTTGGAATCTTCGGAAAGAATCCGGCCCCGAAGGGTGTCGCCGGACCGCAAATGAAGAACATCCGTATCGAGGAGGATTCCCATCCGTATGGCCGCATAATCCGTAAGGGTCCGTCCGGCGGAGGCTAGGGGGCCCGCCCCCAGGACCATCAGGGCTCCCGCCGCGAGGCCTGCAAGGAAAAACACGAAGTGCAGGAAGAGGTGCGCCTTACTGCCGGGCCTTGTCTCGCTCATGGAAGGGATTAAAACATAAATGCCGGGAAAATGCATCTCTAAAAAAAGGATGGAATGTATTTGAGGCGATGGGGTATAGTAACGTTTCACGATTGTCCCCAAGTCGCAGCGGCATCTTTTTGCGGGCCGTCCGTGGTGATTCCGGATGCGTTCGCCCAAGCAAAGGAGTGCAAATGTTTTCCAGACTGCTTCCCAAAGAATCGGATTTTTTCTCGCTTTTCGACAAGCAGGCCAATTTTGCCATCGACGCGGCCTGCCACTTCCGGGAGGTTGTAACGCGCAACCGGCTCGACGACGCGACCCTCCAAAAAATGAAGGACATCGAGCACCAGGGAGACACGGTGGCCCGCGAGATCATCGACCGCCTCGACAAGACCTTCATCACTCCCTTTGACCGCGAGGACATCCACAAGCTGACGAAGGAAATCGATGACATCATCGACATGATGAATACGATCACGAACCGCTTGAGGGTCTACAATCTCGACGGGACCGACAAGAATCTAGTGGCTTTCTCCGAAGTGATCGAGCAATCTGTTAGGGCGGTCGCTTATGCGGTGAAGGGGATGCGCAACATGAAGCAGACCAAGGCCATCATGGATTCCTGCGGGGAAGTCAACCGCCTCGAGAACGTCGGCGATGACATGAGAGACAAAATGCTCGCCGAACTTTTCGAAAAGTTCAAGGCGGATCCGATTTTTGTCATCAAGTGGAAAGAAATCTACCAGGACGCCGAGACCATCCTCGATATTTGCGAGGACGTCGCTCATGTCGTCGAATCGATCCTTGTCAAGAATGCCTAGACCATGACCTTCTCCATCGGGCTGCTGATCCTCCTAGCGCTTTCTTTCGATTTTCTGAACGGTTTTCACGACTCCGCCAATTCCATCGCCACCATCGTTTCGACCCGGGTCTTGTCTCCGAGATACGCGGTTTTATGGGCGGCTTTTTTCAACTTCGTCGCGTTCCTTTTTATCGGCCTGCATGTGGCCAATACGATCGGCAAGGGGATCATCGACATCGCCGTCATTGACCGTGCGGTGATCTTCGGCACTTTGATGGCGGCGTGCGTCTGGAACCTCATTACCTGGTATTTCGGACTGCCCACCAGCTCCTCGCACGCCCTGATCGGCGGAATGATCGGCGCGGCACTCGTCAAAGCGGGACCCGGCGCGCTCGTGATGGGCGGTATTCTGAAAACGGTGTCGTTCATCTTTATTTCTCCGCTGGTGGGGCTTTTGCTCGGAACGTTCATTGGTGTCGCGGTGTACTGGATTTTCAGGAAAAGCGCACCTGCCCAGGTGGACCATCTTTTTCGGAAAGGTCAGCTGATTTCAGCAGCCTGCTATAGTGTGGGACACGGAGGCAATGACGCACAAAAGACGATGGGGATCATCGCGAGCCTTCTTTTCAGCGCGGGCCTGCTCGGAGATCATTTTTACGTGCCCTTTTGGGTCGTGCTTGCCTGTTATTTTGCCATCGCCGCCGGAACGATGTGCGGGGGCTGGAGGATCGTGAAAACGATGGGGCAGAAGGTGGCTCGCCTCAAGCCTGTGGACGGTTTTTGCGCAGAGTCCGGAGCGGCCATTACCCTTTTTGCTTCATCGATGTTCGGGGTGCCCGTGAGCACCACGCATACGATTACAGGGGCCATTATGGGGGTCGGCTCCCTGCGGAGGATGAGCGCGGTGCGCTGGGGAGTGGCCGGGAAGATCGCCTGGGCATGGATTCTGACGATTCCCTGTTCGGCTTCGATTGCCGCCCTGTCGTATCTGGCAGGTCGTTTTTTTTGGGGAACGACATGAAAAAAATTCTTGTGATCGAAGACGAAGAAGATTTCGCGCAGCTCATGTGCGTCCGGCTTCAAGGCGCCGGTTACGAGACCCATCATGCGGCGGACGGCATTCAGGCCTATGAGATGGTCCGTAAGAGCAAACCGGACCTCGTCGTTCTGGACCTTATGCTCCCCGGGGGGGACGGCCTTTCGATTCTGAAAAAAATCCGCCGGTCGGTGCAAACGAGGGAGATTCCGGTCGCGGTCATGACGGCCAAGGAGGACCCCCATTACAAAGAATGGATCGTGGCGGAGGGGGTTTCTTGTTATTTCCAAAAGCCCTGTGATTTGGCCGCATTCACCGAGGAAATCAAGAAGATCGTCCCGCCGAATTAAATCGTGAGAAAATAATGTTCTGTAAACAAAAAAGGAGAGGGACCCATGAAGAAAACAGTTGAAGAGTTCAAGGCGTTTATCATGCGCGGCAACGTGCTGGACATGGCCATCGGTATCATCATCGGCGGCGCTTTCGGCAAGATCGTGACGTCCCTTGTCAACGACGTCATCATGCCGCCTATTGGGCTGCTTTTGGGCAAGGTCGATTTCAGCAGTCTTTTCATCAATTTGTCGGGGAAACCGTACGCTTCGCTGGTCCAGGCTCAGGCCGCCGGCGCGCCGACTATCAATTACGGCCTTTTCGTCAACACGCTGATCAACTTTCTGATCGTGGCCTTCGTGATCTTCATGCTGGTCAAGCAGGTGAATCGCTTTGCGACGAAGCCTGCTGCGACGGGCCCTGCGGCTGCTCCGGTGACCAAAGAGTGCCCGCAGTGCTGTTCGACGATCGCCGTCAAGGCGAAGCGTTGTCCCGCCTGCACGTCCGTGATCGCTTAATCCAACAGGGGGCAGGCTATCTTTGTAAGCCTGCCCCTTTTTTCGTGCTTGAAAACGGACGTTCGTCCGTTTATACTCGGAATATGGCCCGATCGATCGATTTTCAGAGTATTCTCGCGAAGCTTCGTCATTTTTACCGCGACGCGAAGCGCGCACCTACTTTTTCTGAGATGAAGACCCTCTTCGGATACCGTTCCAAGGGAGGCGTTTCGGTCCTGATCCCGCATCTTGTCCAACGCGGGATTTTCAGAAAGGATGCCGGAGGTCGCCTTTCGCCGGGCAAGCTGCTGGAAGGAAAGATCCGTTTGCTCGGAAGCGTTCAGGCCGGGTTTCCCTCTCCGGCCGAGGAAGAGCTGACGGACACGCTTTCCCTGGACGAGTTTCTCATCCGAAAACCCGCCGCCAGTTATCTGGTCAAAGTGACGGGGGATTCCATGACCGGGGCCGGGATTTTCCCCGGGGACTTGGTCATCGTCGAACGCGGCAGGGAGGCTGCCCACGGCGATATCGTGGTGGCCCAGGTTGACGGACAGTGGACGATGAAGTTTTTCGAGAAGCACAAGGGCCAGGTGGTTTTGCGCGCCGCAAATCCGAAGTATCCGCTGATCCGTCCGCAAAACGAGCTCGTGATCGGCGGCGTGGTGGTGGCGAATGTCCGCAAGTACCATTAATTTTTTCCCCGCTTCCATTCTGCATGTCGACTGCGACGCCTTTTTTTCCTCGGTGGAGCAGGCCCTCCGGCCCGAGCTCAAGGGGCGGCCCGTCGTGACGGGGCGCGAGAGGGGGATCGTCGCCTGCGCGAGTTATGAAGCGAAGGCCCTCGGCGTCAAAAGGCCGATGCGTATTTTCGAGGCCCGGAAGGTTTGCCGTGACCTTGTTTGCCTTCCGAGCGATTACGAAACTTACAGTCTTTATTCCAGACGGATGTTCGAGATCCTTCGGCGATTTACGCCGGCCGTCGAGGAATATTCGATCGATGAAGCGTTCGCCGATTTGTCGGGATTAAGGCGCTTGCACCGGACCGGATACGCCGGAATCGCTTGGAAAATCAAGGAACAAGTCCGGCAAGAGCTCGCTCTGACGGTCTCGGCGGGGCTGGCCGCATCGAAGATCCTGTCCAAAATGGCCTCCAAAGAGAAGAAGCCCGACGGATTTACCGTGTTTCGGACAAGCCAGCTTGACCGGATTTTGGACCGGATGGATCTCGAGAGGGTGTGCGGTTTTGGACCCAATACGGTCGCTCTTCTGCGCAAAAACGGGGTCCGCTTTGTGCGGGATTACACCCTGCGGCCGGAAGCCTGGGCCCGCGGACTTCTCGGCAAGACCGGCGCGGAGTTGTGGCATGAGCTTCGCGGCGAGTCCGTGTACGCCGTCGAAACCGCTCCCAAGGACGATTACGCCTCGATCAGCAAATGCAAGACGTTCACCCCTCCCTCGGGAGACAGGGATTTTGTCCGGGCCCAGCTTCTCAGGAATCTGGAGTCTGCTTTTATCAAGCTCCGCCGCCACGGGCTGCGCGCTCGGTCTCTGACGGTTTTTTTACGCGACCGCGAGTTCGAGACGGTGGGCCTCGAGGCCGCCTGGGACCGGAGCACCGCCTCAACGGTCGAAGCGGCCGGGCTTGCGGCATCGCTTTTCGACCGGATTTTCCGTCCGGGCTTCGACTACCGTCTGACCGGCGTCGTGCTCTCGAAGCTCGAAAGCGACCGGACGGTCCAATACGGCCTTTTCGACGATGTCCCGAGGCTCGAATCGCTTCGAGCCGTCGACCGGGTCATTGATAGCGCCAACGCGGTTTATGGGAAACACGCTCTCCATTTGGGAACGGGCCTCTGGATTGCCCGTCACAGACAACACCTCACCGAGAGGGGCGATTTGCCCTCCCGAAAGACCGAGCTTCTCAAGGGGGAAACCTTCCGGCAGCGTTTAAATGTTCCGGTTTGGCAGATAAAAGTGTAATATAGCTCTATGTATTCTGGAATCGTGACCAATCAGGGAATCGTCATTCGAAGAGAACTGCGCGGAACCTCCATTCGCTTTATTTTCCGCTTTAAGCGTAAAGAAAAACCCATCAAGCTCGGGGAGAGCATCGCCGTCGACGGAGTGTGCCTGACGGTGGCGGGACTGACGGCAAAAGGTTTCGCCGCCGACGTGGTCCGCGAGACCCTCGAGGCGACGACGCTTGGCGCTCTGCGGCCCAAAGACCGCGTGAACCTGGAGCGCTCGCTCAAGGTCGGCGACGAAATCGGCGGGCATTTCGTGACCGGGCACATCGACGGCGCGGGGCGGATCGCGCACATCGAAAAAAGAAAGAAAAACTGGCTCATCACTTTCGAGGCTCCGAAGGCGATCCTGTCGTGCCTTGCACAGAAAGGATCGGTTGCCGTCGACGGCATCAGCCTGACCGTTCAATCGCTCGCGGCCCGGAATTTCAAGATTACCATCATCCCCCATACCCTCAAGGAGACCACACTCGGCCGCAAGGGAGTTGGCGATCATGTGAATCTCGAGATTGACCTGATCACCCGCTACTTGAAAGTTCTTACCTCAGCCATCAAACCGCCTGTTAGGCAAAAAATGACCGTTCATCCCGGTCGCCTCGTCAAGTATCTAAAATCGCAGGGCTTCTAAAGATAGAATTAGGAGTTTCTCTAACTCCTTTCCTTCCAATATCTTCCGACATAAATTTTTCCCCGTTGAAGTTTGCATTACGATAACTTTAAGTGTACCTTTTAGTTAGTGAGGCAAGACGCTAGGTTTTGCTTCTATTCTCTATACCGTGTCAATGAGGCACTATCGTGTTCTACGGGCAATCTGAAAAACGTGTGACAGCCTTGAGGAAGTGGATCGCATTTTTTGTGTCCATTTGTTTTATCCTTTTGGATACTTCTGCAAATCCATATCGAAATGCTTTCGCTCAAGTTCCTGCATCTGAAAGCATCACTGCGCAGTTTGCCGTGGCCCCCAGCCCTTTCCGTATCCTTTCCGACTTGAAGCTTCCCGAGGACCTCGGCAGCGTGGAAGAAATGTTTTTGCCGGAGGGTTCGGCCAACGCGGACAAGGCGATCCTCTTGATTCAAAGCGCCCACGCAAATATCGACGCGGAAACCAATACGCGCCTTCTCGTGGATTATTTCAGCGAGAAGTACCAGCTTTCCCTCGTGCTTCTCGAGGGAGGCGCGGGCGATCTCGATAGCCTGTTGTTTCGCTCCTTTCCCGATAAGGAGTTGAAGGGAAAAATCCTTGAGGAGTACTTGGCCGCCGGGGATCTGACGGGCGGCGAGATTTCCTCCATTCTGAACGACCGCTTCAACGTCACTTACGCCGGGATCGAGACGCCGAAACTTTATGAGCAGAACAAAAAAGCTTTTTTGGATGCCACGGGGCGCGGGGACGATTTGCGCCGCGTGCTGGACCGCATCGAAGATTCGGTCCGTAATCTCGCCGCCGCTAAGCTCAGCGAAGACGCCCGTGCTTTTGTCGAGAAAAAGAAGGCCTTCGAGCAGGACAACCTCCAGCTTCTCGATTACCTGAAGTTTCTCGAGGGCTTCGACCGGGAGCTGAGCGCGTATCCG
>JBAYGD010000040.1:0-7317 GCA_041666865.1 Candidatus Omnitrophota bacterium
CGAAGAGATCTTTTCGTTTGCCAACAACATCAATACGGTCGAGGGGGGCACTCACCTGAGCGGCTTCCGGACCTCCCTCACGCGTGCCCTGAATCAATACGCCAAGTCCAAGGACCTCCTCAAAGGGATCGAAGGAACGCTTTCGGGCAACGACACGACCGAGGGCCTCGCGGCCGTTGTGAGCGTGAAGGTGCCGACCCCCCAGTTCGAGGGTCAGACCAAGACCAAGCTCGGAAACGGCGAGGTTGAGGGCATCGTGTATTCGGTGGTCTACGAAAGCCTCTGCACGTTCTTCGAGGAAAATCCGCCGGTGGCCAACAAAATCGTGGAGAAAGCGACGCTCGCCCTGCGCGCGCGCGAGGCCGCCCGCAAGGCGCGCGAGCTCACGCGGCGCAAAGGCGCGCTCGAGTCGTCGTCTTTGCCCGGAAAACTCGCGGACTGCTCGGACCGCGATCCGAAAAACTGCGAGATCTATCTAGTCGAGGGAGATTCGGCCGGCGGCTCGGCCAAGCAGGGCCGGGACCGGCGGTTTCAGGCGATCCTGCCTCTGCGCGGGAAAATTCTCAACGTCGAAAAGGCCCGCATCGACAAGGTTCTAGCCAACGAAGAAATCCGGACGATGATCACGGCGATGGGGACGGGGATCGAGGCCGAATTCAACATCGAGAAACTTCGCTACAACAAAATCATCCTGATGTGCGACGCCGACGTGGACGGCAGCCATATCCGGACCCTGCTTCTGACCTTCTTCTACCGGCAGATGCGCAAGCTTGTCGAAATGGGCCACATCTACATCGCCCAGCCGCCGCTCTACAAAATGAAAAAGGGAAAGCGCGAGGAATACATCCAGACCGAAGAAAAAATGAACGAAACGCTGCTCCAATTCGGAAGCGACGGCATCGTCCTCAAGCGGCCCAAGCGCAAAGAGGCCATCGCCGACAAAGAGTTTCATGAGCTCCTCGACCTCCTCCAGGCCAACGAGGACTTGGAGAAGTCGCTCTACCGCAAAAACATCCAGCTGCCGCGGTATCTGGCGGCCCGCGACAAGGCCAAGGGATATCCGCAGTACCTCGTTCGCAACCTCGAAGAGCACTTCGAGACGTTCCTGTATTCCGAAAAAGAGAAGGCGTCGTTTGACGCGAAGTTCGGCAAGAAACCGAAAGCCGCTGTGGCGAGCGCCGACGAAGAGCCGAAGGATAAGACCCCGGCCCAAGCGAAGGGGCTGCAGGCCAAGGCGGGCGGCGGGGCTGCTGAGCCGGACGAAGAAGACGACGGGAAAGATGCTTACGAAACGATCGAGATTCCCGAGGCCCACGAATTCGTGAAAGTCGAAAAGCGGCTCGCGAAATTCGACCTCTCGCTCGAAGATTACGCCGGCAAGGAAGGGCTGGTTTTCGAACTGGCCGGCGAAACCAAAACATGCGAAGTCGCTTCCCTGGCCGAAGTCCTGGCCTGGGTGAAAAAGCGCGGCAAAGACGGGATGACGCTGCAGCGCTACAAAGGTCTCGGAGAAATGAACCCGCATCAGCTTTGGGAAACGACGATGGATCCGGCGAAGAGGACCGTGCTGAAGGTGACGCTCGACGACGCCGTCGAGGCCGACGAAATGTTTACGGTGCTGATGGGCGATCAGGTCGAGCCCCGGCGCCAGTTTATCGAAAAACACGCCAAGACCGTCCGCAACCTGGACATTTAACTCGAGGAAGAGGAATTCAAGATGGCCGACGAAACCAATCTTTACGCGATCAACGAAAAAATCATCCTGACTCCGATCGAAGACGAGATGAAGAAGTCCTACATCGACTATGCGATGTCGGTCATCGTCGGGCGAGCGCTCCCGGATGTGCGCGACGGCCTGAAGCCTGTCCACCGGCGCGTGCTGTTCGCGATGAATGATCTGGGGCTCGCCCACAACAAGCCCTATAAGAAATCGGCGAGAATCGTCGGAGAAGTGCTCGGCAAATACCATCCGCACGGCGACACGTCGGTCTACGACACCCTGGTGCGCTTGGTGCAGGATTTTTCGCTGCGGTACCCCCTGGCGGACGGGCAGGGGAACTTCGGGTCCCTCGACGGCGATAATGCCGCGGCCATGCGTTACACGGAAGCGCGGCTGGCTTCGATCTCGAGCGAACTCCTGAACGACATCGACAAGGCCACGGTCGATTTTGTGCCTAATTTCGACGAATCCTTGGAAGAGCCGGCCGTTCTGCCGGCCCGGATTCCGAACTTGCTTGTGAACGGCTCGAGCGGCATCGCGGTCGGCATGGCCACGAACATCCCTCCCCACAATCTTCGTGAGATCACCGACGGCATCGCGGCGTTGATCGACAATCCCGCGATCACCATCAAAGAACTCGGGAAGATCATCAAGGGGCCGGATTTTCCGACCGCCGGGCTCATCCTCGGCCGCGAAGGAATCCGCCAGGCCCAGCAGACGGGCCGCGGAAGAATCGTGATCCGCGCCAAGGCGTGCATCGAAACGTCCGACAAGAAAAAAGACGCCATTATCATTACCGAGATTCCCTACCAGGTCAACAAAGCCAACCTCATCCAGTCGATCGTCAACCTGGTCGAGTCCAAGCGCATTGAGGGGATCCACGATATCCGGGACGAATCCGACCGCGACGGGGTGCGCGTCGTGATCGAGATCAAGAAAGACGCCGTTCCGCAGGTGATCATGAACCAGCTTTACAAGCACACCCAGATGCAAGAGACCTTCGGCGTCATCATGCTGGCCTTGGTCGATGGCCAGCCGCGGGTTCTTACCCTGAAGCAGATGCTCGAGCACTATGTCGAGTTCCGGGTCGAAGTCATCGTCCGGCGCACGAAGTTCGAGCTCGACAAGGCCGAGAAGCGCGCGCACATCCTCGAAGGCCTCAAGATCGCGATTGCGAATCTCGACAAAATCATCAAGTTGATCCGCGCGTCGAAGAGCCCCGAAGAGGCCAAGGCCGGCCTCATGAAAAACTTCAAGCTGAGCGAGGTCCAGTCGCAGGCGATCCTCGAAATGCAGCTCCAGAAGCTGACGGCTCTTGAGCGCCACAAGATCGACGAAGAATATCTCGAGCTCATCAAGAGGATCGAGGAGTACCGCAGCATCCTGAAGAGCCGCAAGAAGGTGCTCGATATCATCAAGGGCGAGCTCCAGGAAGTCGCCAAAAAATACGGCGACGAGCGGCGCACCGAGATCGTTGCGGCCGAAGAAGAAATCGAGATCGAGGACCTGATCGCCAAAGAAGATGTGGTGATCACGATGTCCCACGCCGGCTACATCAAGCGGATCCCGGTTTCGATGTACCGCCGCCAGCGCCGCGGAGGCACGGGCGTCACGGGGGCCGGCATCCGCGACGACGACGATTTCATCGAGCACATGTTCCTGAGCTCGACGCACGACACCATCATGTTCTTTACGAACACGGGGCGCGTCTACTGGCGCAAGGCCTATGAAATTCCGCAGGCCTCGCGGCAGGCCAAAGGCAAGGCGATCGTGAACATTTTGTCGCTTGGGCCCGGAGAGTCGATCTCGAGCTACCTCAAGGTCGAGGAGTTTGACGACAAGCGCTTTGTCGTGATGATCACCCGCAACGGGGTCATCAAGAAGACGAATCTGATCGAGTATTCCCGTCCGCGTTCGACGGGCATCACCGCGATCAGCCTGCGCGAAAAGGACGAGCTCGTCGCCTGCAAAATCACCTCCGGCAAGGACGAGATCTTTCTGGCCACCCGCGACGGCAAGGCGATCCGGTTTCAGGAGAAAATGGTCCGCGACATGGGCCGCTCCGCTTCCGGGGTCCGGGGCATTAATCTTGCCAAAAAGGACGAGGTCATGGCCATGGAAATCGTGAACCCGAATGCCACCGCCTTGAGCGTGACCGAAGAAGGTTTCGGAAAAAAGACCAAGTTCAAAGAATACCGCATTCAGTCCCGCGGCGGCAAGGGGATCATCAACGTCAAGGTGACGGCGAAGAACGGGAAGATCGTCAATGTCCTCACGGTCGAGGACCAAGACGAGATCATCATGGTCACGACCGGAAGCATGATCGTGCGATGCCCCGTCGACCAGATCCGCACCTGCGGCCGCAATTCGCAGGGCGTGCGTGTCATGAAGATCAAAGAAGGGCAAAAGATCGCTGCCGTAGCGCGCGTCGTCGAAAAAGAAGGGGAAGAAGTCGATGATGACGGCGCTCCCGAACTGGACCTCGGCAATGATGAGGCCCCCAAGAAGAAGGGTTAACCGCTCCCGTGCTCGATCTTAAGTGGATCCGCGAAAACCCCGACCTGGTAAGGAGCGGGCTGTCTGCCAAGAACGCTCACACCGGCCTTGACGAGCTTCTCCGCCTGGACGGAGACCGCCGTTCCCTCCTCAAGGAGGCCGATGAGCTGAAGGCCAAGCGCAATACGGCCAACGAAGAAATCGTCCGCCTCAAGAGCTCTGGCCAAAAGCAGGAGGCGGAGGCCATTATAGAAAGCATGAAGTCGATATCCCAAAAAATCAAGGAAATTGATCAAAAAGTGGGGGATGCCGACTCAAAGATGGACCTTATTCTGAAGGTCATCCCAAATATACCGCATTCCGATGTTCCTGTAGGACCTGGAAATTCCGCTAATAAGGTCGTCCGCACCTGGGGTCAGCCGAAGACGTTTAGCTTCAAGCCCAAGGACCACCTGGAGCTGGCCGAAAAGCACGGCTGGCTTTCCATGAGCCGGGGCAGCAAAATTACAGGAACCGCGTTTCCGGTCTATGAGGGCGGTGGCGCCCGTCTCGAGCGGGCCCTTATCAATATGATGCTCGACACCCATAGCAATCAGCACGGCTATAAGGAGATTTGGCCGCCGGCTCTCGTGAACCGCCAATCCATGACGGGAACGGGCCAGCTTCCTAAGTTTGAGGAAGAGATGTACCGCCTCAAAGACGACGATCTTTTCCTTGTGCCGACGGCTGAAGTCCCGGTCACTAATCTGCTTCGCGACGAGATCCTGGAAGAATCCGACCTGCCCGTCAAATATACGGCCTACTCGCCCTGCTTTCGCCGAGAAGCCGGATCCTACGGCAAGGACACCAAGGGGCTTTCTCGCGTGCATCAGTTCGACAAAGTTGAGCTCGTCAAATTTGTCAGGCCCGAAGACGGCCTCAAAGAGCTCGAATCCCTCGTCGGCGAGGCGGAGACCATTCTTCAGAAGCTCGAGCTTCCCTACCGCGTCGTTTTGCTCGGGAGCGGCGACATGAGTTTTTCGGCGGCCAAGTGTTACGACCTCGAGGTTTGGGGGCCCGGCACGGGCCGCTGGTTTGAGGTCTCGAGCTGCAGCTGGTTCGCGGATTTTCAGGCTCGCCGCATGAACATCAAGTTTCGCCGCGCGGGCGCCAAAAAGCCCGAATTGGTCCACACTTTAAACGGCTCCGGCGTGGCGCTCGCCCGCACGGTGCTTTGCCTTCTTGAAAACGGCCAAACCGAAGACGGCCAAATCCTCTTTCCCCAAGCCCTCCGGCCCTATCTGGGCCAGTAATCTCAGTAACCGTTCAGTTTCCACCGGTGGCAAAGGGTCGGCAAAGAAAGGTTTCTCCAAAACGCGCCTGCTTCGCTCGGAGCTCCCAGATCTCACAGGTTGTGAGCCGATCTCCTCGTCTCCGCAAGCGGCGCTAATTGTTTTTCCGAAACCTTTCTTTGCCTCCTCGGCCTTCTTCACCAGGAGCGTCTGAACGGTTATAAGTATACTAGATCCTAGTCTATTATTAATAGACTCCCGCCCGATTTGTGCCGTGCGGAGTATTGTCCGAACTCGAAACGGCGAGTAAAGTCCGATTAGTGCTTTCATTTCAGTTTTCGAAAGGAAACGGCCATGGACACCAATCGGACGCAACACTCAAAGTGGCGGGCGGCGTTTTCGACGACACACACGCCGGCGGTTAAAACGTTTTGCCTCGTGCTTCTCCTCTGTTTTTCACTCGAACAATTTGTTGCGGGGGACCCTGGGTTGATTCCCCTTGCCGGAGAAATGCCGTCGGCGCAAGAGACCCGGATTCCGGACTCTTCTGAGGATCGTGAAAGCTTGCCGGATTCCGATGTCTCCGCGACCAGCACGGATTTTTTGATAGAGAACTCTGCTCTGTCGCCTGCGGGCTCCGAAGTTGCGGAGGCGCTCCCCTCTGAACCTTCCGGAAACTATGAGTGCGAACGCTACGATTTTAAGGATGCTGTCGATCTTCTTCGCCCCGAATACGCGACGGCGGCCGTCATTAAGGATTTGACCGCTGAAGATTTGAAGGCGTTGACCCGCCTGGATTTTGAAGTCGGGATTGCCGTATTGGAGGGGGAGCTCGTCCTTTTCTCCTCCGGCAATCGGGACGAAATATCCGTCAGCTCTCCCGCGCTCGAACTTCTCGAGCATGCCTCTTTGGTTGCCCACACGCACCCGTCGCAAGGGCTCAACGGCCCGAGCGGCGCGGATCATTTATACTCCGGCATTGCGACCGAATACGTGCTGACCGCCTCTCAGACTTTTGCGTACGATTGCACAGGTTTGCAAGCCGTTCGTGACGGCTATGACGCCTTCCTTTCTGCCGTGGAAGAGGTTCTTGGGGAAGACTCGGGGGATGATCGATCTTCGGTTTTGGCCCGTCACCCCTTAAACCAATTCACACGGGACATGGACCTATTCAACGAGACGCGGCGGACGGATTCGACCACGTTCCGCTCTGACGGGCTGACGTTTACCTTGGAGGCTGAGCAGATGCAGGCTTCGGGATGGACGTGGAATGGCGGAACATTTGTGTCGGTTTGGGGAGATGGGAAACTAACGGTCGACTACAACTTTACGGAAAGCGGTATCTATGAAATAGAGATTCTGGCGATGGGCGACGACAAGCAGAATCCCGTTGTCCCTCAGCTTCGGCTGTCGGTTGACGGAGCTGTCGTTCAGGAGGCGTTTGACATTAGCAAGAACGACTGGCAGTTCGCGTCCTATCCGATGAACGGCATCGAACTGACGAGCGGCATGCACCGCCTTGAGATCGGGGCTTTTCGGACTGCGGGTGCGCAATCGATCGGGATCGATAAGATCCGGGTACGGAAAGTCGGAGAGATCCCGTATGAGCGCTCGCGAGTGGTGAAGGAAGCGGAGGCGATGACGGCGACGGGGGGAGCGTGGAACGGCGGAACGTATGTGACGCTGTGGGGGGGCGGGAAAATTTCAAATCAATATCCAATTGATGAGTCGGGAATTTATGAGGTGGAGGTGTATGCGGTGGCGCAGATGTACGGGCTGACGGAGCGCCCGGACATGAAGGTGACAGTGGACGGGGTGATGGCCGGGGAA
>JBAYGD010000041.1:0-3833 GCA_041666865.1 Candidatus Omnitrophota bacterium
ACGAGTGATGGGTACGTCCAAATCCGAACGGGATTTGGACCTGGGACACGAGTCGAACGGACGAGTGATGGGTACGTCCAAATCCGAACGGGATTTGGACCTGGGACACGAGTCGAATGGCGCCCCGACAACGCACGAGACCAGCGCCAGGCAGGTGGTCTACCGCATCGCTCACACGATCCGTAAAGCCGGTGAAACGCTCAATGGCTATTTCAAGACTCCCGAGGACGCGCAGGTTTTCGAAGACGAACTGTTGCATCTGATGATCACGCAAAGGGGCGCGTTCAATTCCCCGGTTTGGTTCAATTGCGGACTCTACCACGAATACGGCATTTCAGGCAGCGGCGGCAACTGGTATTGGGATCCTGCCGAGGGAACCCTCCGGATGACCCCCGATGCCTACTCCCAGCCCCAGTGTTCCGCGTGTTTCATCCAGGCGGTCAAAGACGATCTGATGTCGATTTTTGATTTGCTCAAGGCGGAGGCTCGCCTGTTCAAGTACGGTTCGGGCACCGGCTCGAATTTCTCCATCCTTCGCGGACGTCAGGAGAAATTATCCGGAGGAGGGACTTCGTCGGGCTTGATGTCCTTTCTGGAGGTGTTTGACCGCGGCGCGGGCGCCACGAAGTCGGGCGGTACGACCCGGCGCGCGGCGAAGATGGTCTGCCTCGACATGGACCACCCGGAAATCGTCGACTTCATTAATTGGAAGGCGCGCGAGGAAAAAAAGGCGAAGTCGCTGATCGACGCGGGCTATCCTTCGGACTTCAACGGCGAGGCGTACCGGACGGTTTCCGGGCAGAATTCCAACAACTCGATCCGCGTGACCGATGAGTTCATGCAGGCGGCCCTCTCGGGCGCCGACTGGAGTACGCGTTTCCGGACGACCGGAGAGGTGTGCGAGACCTTCAAGGCTGCGGATATTCTCGACCAGGTCGCCGAGGCCGCGTGGGTTTGCGCGGATCCCGGGATTCAATTTGATACGACGATCAACAGCTGGCACACGGCCCCCAACAGCGGCCGGATCAACGCCTCCAACCCGTGCTCGGAGTACATGTATCTGGACGATTCGGCCTGTAACCTTTCGTCGATCAACCTGATGAAGTTTTTGGGCTCCGACGGCGTGTTCGATGTCGACGGCTACCGGCACGCGATCCGGACGCTGATGGTGGCGCAGGAGATCCTGGTGGATTTCGGTTCTTATCCGACGGAAGGAATCGCCCGCAACAGTCATGATTACCGGCCCCTCGGGCTCGGCTATGCCAATCTCGGAACCCTTCTGATGGTCAGCGGGATTCCGTACGACAGCGACCGGGCTCGCGCGGTCACAAGCGCCTTGACGGCCATTTTGACCGGCCATGCTTACCGGACTTCCGCCGAGCTTGCAGCGGCCAAGGGGCCGTTCGCCGGCTTTGCGCAAAACAGGGAGCCGATGCTCAAGGTGATTCAGCGTCACCGCAATATGGCCTACGGGATTTCGCCCCAGCATTGTCCGGAATATCTCCTCGATGCGGCGCATGAAGACTGGGACGAGGCTTTGAAACTCGGGACGCAGTCGGGGTACCGCAACGGCCAGGCGACGGTGATTGCTCCCACGGGAACCATCGGACTTTTGATGGATTGCGATACCACGGGGATCGAACCCGATTTCGCCCTGGTGAAATTCAAGAAACTGGCGGGGGGCGGATACTTTAAGATCATCAACCAGTCGGTTCCGCTGGCCCTCGAGCGCCTCGGCTACAACCCGTCGGAAATCCAGGACATGATCGATTACGTGCAGGGGACCTCCCGGCTCGAAGGGACGCCGTGGGTCAACCGTGAAACTCTGCGAGCGAAAGGCCTCAAAGACGCGGAGCTCGACAAGATCGAAGCGGTTTTGCCCGCGACGTTTGATATCGCTTCGGCTTTCAACAAGTGGACGCTCGGCGAGGAGGCCTTCAAGCGTTTGGGCCTGAAGACCGAGCAATACTCGCAGCCGCATTTCAATTTTCTCGAAGCCGCCGGTTTCAGCTCAGGCGAGATCGAGGAGGCCAATCGCGTCGTGTGTGGGATGATGACGATCGAGGGAGCTCCGCACTTGAAGCCCGAGCACCTGCCGATTTTCGATTGCGCCAATAAATGCGGCAAACACGGCAAGCGTTATCTCGAGCCGATGGCGCATGTGCGGATGATGGCGGCGGCGCAGCCCTTTATTTCGGGCGCGATCTCGAAGACGGTCAATTTACCGAACGAAATTTCTGCCGCGGAAATCAAAAATATCTACGTTGAATCGTGGAAGCTTGGGCTGAAGGCCATTGCGCTTTACCGCGACGGGTGCAAGCACTCTCAGCCGCTCAACACAAAATCGCAGGACCGGAAGAGCGATGACCCGAAAGCCGTGGAAGCTCAGCCGTCGCAGACTCCCGTCGCCGTGCCGGTTTTGACGCGCAAACGGCTGCCCAAAAAGCGCCGTGGGCTCACGCAGGAAGCGAAGATCGGAGGGCAGAAGCTCTATGTCCGGACCGGAGAGTACGAGGACGGTCGTCTCGGGGAGATCTTCATCGACTGCCACAAGGAGGGTGCCGCCTTCCGCTCGATGATGAACTGCTTTGCGATCGCCGTGTCATTGGGGATGCAGTACGGGGTGCCGCTCGAGGAGTTTGTCAGCGTTTTTACGTTTACGCGCTTCGAGCCCCAGGGGGCGGTCGATCATCCGAACATCAAATTTTCGACCTCCATCGTCGATTTTATTTTCCGCCTGCTCGGAATGGAGTATCTCGGCCGTACCGACTTCGTGCAGGTGAAGCCCGATGCCGCGACGCTGCAGATTCATCAGAACGAGGTCGCTCTGGCCTTGGCCAAGGGACAGGCGCCGTGCTGCGCGGGCACAGTGGCTGCCGCTGTGGCGGAGGGAACGCATGACGGCTCGGAAGCGGTTGCGGATGCGCTCGACGAACAACTTTCGGGGATGATGGGGGACGCGCCGTTTTGCAATAACTGCGGCCATGTGACGGTCAGAAACGGCTCCTGCTACCGCTGTCTGAACTGCGGCAACAGCATGGGGTGTTCGTAAAGGAGAGCGTCATGTCAAAAGCGATTACCTTGTGCTTGGCAATTCTGTGCTGCCTTCTGGCTTTCGCTTTAGGCCACTGCATGCTAACCGGGAAGTGCCCTCTGCGGTGCCCGAGTGTGGCCTCCGCTCCGCAGGCTGAACCCGAAGCGCCGCCGGCTCCCGCTGCCAAACCGCGGGGCGGTGCCGTGCCCGCCGGTGTCGTGAACGCCGTGGCTGCCCAGCAGCCGTCGATCGGCGAGCAGGCGGGGCAAGCGACGAACCAACTGAACCGGAAGGCCGAGGAGATGCAGCAGCAGGCCGGTGAGGCTGCCAAGGACCTTTCTGCCTCTGCCGACCGGATGCTACAGACTTTCAATGCGCAGTTTGAAAAATCCTCGAAAGATCTTCAGACGACCTTCGAAGGCCTCCGTAAGACCCTCGACCAGGAAATCGAGAAGTACCGGAAGACGGTCGAAGCGACGTCGAGTAGTAAGAAAGCCTGATGAACGGGCTTGCCGGCGGCAGGCGATGAACGAGAAATACACGTTTGATCTGAAGTTCCCCAAAGTTCAAAAGAAGCTCATCCTCGTCAAATCCGACCTCGAACTCCACGCCCACGTGATCATGAAGCTCCTCGGGTATGTTTTGTACTACGACCCCGAGCTGAAGATCGAAGCCTCCGTCGATATGCACTATATGCCCGACCTGGTGATCCCCGGCGACCACGGGGTGCCGAGGCTTTGGATCGACTGCGGAAAGATCGCGATCCGCAAAGTGGAGAGCCTGGCGCAGAAGCTGCGAA